>JAZQWW010000090.1:0-1469 GCA_045632585.1 Christensenellaceae bacterium | reverse complement strand
GGTGCATTGGCCTGAAGTAATTATGACGTTTGATAATCTAGATAAAGTTTTATTTTCGGCTGACGCATTTGGTAAATTCGGTGCGCTTGACGTGGAAGAAGATTGGGCGTGCGAAGCAAGAAGATATTATTTCGGCATAGTAGGTAAGTTCGGAGACAAGGTTCAAAATTTATTTAAGAAACTTCCCGTAAACGAAATTCAAACCATTTGCCCCTTACACGGACCTATTTTAAGCGAAAATTTATAGTACTATCTAAACCTATATAATATATGGTCTAGTTATGGCGTTGAAACGGAAGGTGTGGTGATTGCGTACACTTCGGTTTACGGAAACACCAAAAAGGCGGTAGAGATACTCGCTAAAAAACTTGAAGAAAAGGGAATTAAGGTAGCCGTTAACGATTTAGCAAGATGCGATATGGCAGAAGCCGTTGAAGACGCGTTTAGATACGGTAAAATAGTTTTAGCAACTACGACGTATAACGGCGAAATTTTTCCGTTTATGCGTGAGTTTATAAACAATTTATTAGAGCGTAATTTTTCTAACAAAACGGTGGCGTTTATAGAAAACGGAACTTGGGCGCCGACAGCCACCAAGGTTATGAAGGAAATGCTTGAGAAGTGTATAAATTTAACTTATCTTGATGCTAATGTTAAAATTTTGTCCGCCGTTAGTGACGCCAATTTAGAGCAAATTGAAAAACTTGCCGAAGAGATTACAAAATAAAATCCTTAAAAACACTTGCATTAAATAATAAATGGTGATATTATAACCATGTGGGATATTTCCATTAAAAATTTTATTTTCCAAAAAGGAGAACAAAAACTATGAAAAAATTAAGCACGATAATAGCATTTGCTCTTATCATCACAATCGGTGGCGTTTACGCTGCATGGCATTATAACCGTGGCGAAGTTTCTCTTGAATTTACTCGTTCGGCAACTATGGCTTCAGTTCAATCAGATACGTCTAAAGGTTCTATCTCTATAGACCAAACTCAAAACAATGGACAAGGCAACACCCTTAAGTTCTTAGTTGACGATATTGGTGCAACGGACTGGAAAGCAGAGTTAGTTACTAGCGGTTCGGTATGGGTTAAGTTTACACCTGCTGCTAACGCGGATGCTGACGTTCAAAGAGACGGTATTGCTCTAAAGGCTACCATAACCGTAGTTGGACCCTATAACGCGGACACTAAAACTTACGGCACGCCAAGCAAATACACTGACCCTTACAATAGCAATCAAGCAGTTACTATCTTCAAAGAAAAAGCAGGCGCTAACAGTTTCCTTCTTAACGATGGAAACAAAACAAAAGATACTGCTCACGAAATCACTGCTGCACAAATTGCGGCTTGCTTAGATTTCAACGTTGGAGCACATGCAGACGGCTTATTCTTAAAAACGTACGACGATAACGTTGCTTATGAAACGGCAATGAAAACGTATTTAATCATGGTGACCATCAC
>JAZQWW010000089.1:0-1697 GCA_045632585.1 Christensenellaceae bacterium | reverse complement strand
GTTAGAATTATCGAACACCACTTCGCAATTTATAGGACTTAACGTCTTTTTAATAACAACGTCCGTGCCGTGACCCTTTCCGGTTTTAGAAAGCGAACCGTATAGTATTGCCTTAAATTTATCCGCGCTAGGATTTTTATCCTTAAAATAAAAGCACGCTTTTTCTGGACCTATGGTATGTGAACTAGAAGGTCCTCTACCGATTTTATAAAGTTCTTTAAGCGATTCCATCATAATTTCATTTGTCCTTTATTAATGTCTAAATTTTTAATTCGCTGAATATTTTTTCGACAAAACTTTTTTCGTTTTCTTTTGTTTCGTTTAACGCTTTATATTCATAAGTAGCGAGTTTTCTTGATTTTTTATTTAGTAAATTAAACCATCTTCTCACTTGATAAAAAGGAAATAATATCGGATGCTTTTCAAGTACTGGATATCTTAACTTTAAGGCACTATAGGAAACGAAAATTCGTGATAAAATATACCTTCCTTTACTTCCCTTTTTTGATTGGTTTATGATTGCTAGGTTTTTTATATCGCCGTACATTCCTGCATTTAATACGAAATCTATAACGCCTAAACCGATTTTGGTAAGTTCTCTATTTTCAAAAATATGTTTTGACACCGAAAGAACTTCTTTCTCAAAAATAGTTAGTCCTGAACTTTTTAGCAACTCTTTTAACGCTTGCTTGTCGATTTTTAGGTTTTTATCTAAAAGATACAAATCTATAAAAGGTCTTAGTCCGCAACCACCTAATTTAAAGTGAGTTGCCATATGCGCCACGTGGTAAAAATAAAAGAACTCTTCCTTTATCACCTTTTGACTTAAAGATGTTTCCTTTACGTTATCCCAAACTTTTTCCAGTATCTTTGATACTTCGCCGTCGCTTTTAAGCAAACTAAAATGAAGTTCAATAGGTAAACCACTTTCAGTTAAAAACTGCAAGTCGTGCGTAGTTTTTCCCGTGAACTTATACGAAAGTTTTTCTTCTAAACTTCTCGTTGCCCTTTTAACGTCTTGTTCTTTTATCAAAACGTCGATATCGCAACTAGTTCTCATCCATTTTTCTGGATAAAAAGAACGAATTACAGCCCCTTTTAGAAAAATAAAATCAATTTTTTCTTCTTCAAGTGCCTTGCTAATTTGCTCTAACTCGTAGTCAACTTGATTACTTCTAAATATGGCAACGTTCTTTTCGTTCTTGAACTTGCTTAATAGTTTATCACAAACCTTGATATCGTTTTTTTCTAGAGCGTCGCAAAACAAGTGCGCTAGGTCTTGACGTTTAGCAAGTTTGAAAAGTTCTTCTAGCAAATCATCAGTTATTAAGTTTTTAATATCAAGAGATATTTTTTCGCCAACTAACGAATTTTTTAATAGCGCGAAAAACACCTTTTTAACTTTTTCGTCTATAGACATTTTTAGTCTCTAATTCCCTTGTAATCTTGATTGATTTTGTTATAACTTTCTAAATTTCCTACGTCGTAGCGTTTTCCTGGCATTTCCATTGCGTAAACGTTTGACTTCTTGCAAAGCCAACTAACAAAACTTCCCGGTGCGTCAACGCCACAACCGTCCTTTATCGCGTCTTCGATTTTATCTAAATCATACGACTTATAAAAATAAAAAGGTGGACAACACCAATTAGATTTTGGCTCTTTAGGTTTTTCTTGCATTGACAAAACCTTATCGTCAC
>JAZQWW010000088.1:0-2473 GCA_045632585.1 Christensenellaceae bacterium | reverse complement strand
TCAGCCTCATTATAGTTATCACGTTTAGAGTCACATAGTTGTAAATAAGTAGACCCTACTTTTCTACACTTGATACTCATATCACATCTACCCATACACATATTATAGAATTTTTGCTCCAGGCTTGGTCTCTCGATAGTTTGGTTATTCTCGCTGATTTCTACGATATGACTAATAAAAATTACGTTATATGGTAGCTGGTTAAGTCTAACCATTAATTTTTGCCAAGTCATTTTTACATCACGATAACCTTTACCGTAAGGTACCTCTCCCTCGTCGTCTACTCCGTATTTTTGACATACGTAAGTTTGTAACATTGTTTTAATGTCGTCTACTAAATCTATAATGATAGTTTTAAAGTCGTGTTTTCCCTCTTCGATTTCGTTAAGTACTTTTACAAAAGTCTCAAAGTCAAACACCTCTACGCTTGGAGTAGTAACTTTTTTAGCGTTCCCGTCAGTATTAATGATTAGTGGGTTAGGAAACTGTCTAGCTAAGTAAGTTTTACCGCTCATACTTTGACCCCATATAAAGAATACTTTAGGGGTAATATCTTTATCTTTTGGTTTGTTTACTGGTAATAGTCCCATATTATTTAACCTCCTTAGAAATATATCTTAAGTTTGCTACTTCTTCCTCTAATATATCTATAAGTTTATTTAAGTGTTCTCTATTATCTTTTAAAGGTTTAAAGCACATAAGAATTGATAAAACAGCTATTCTACCTCCTACGTTACCAATATTTTCCTCGTAGTCTTGAATCTTATCTAAATGACAAGTGATTTCGTTAAATTTTTCTATCATTTCGTCTATATTATTATTTTCAAGATATTTATTGACAATAATATCCGCTATAGCATATTCTTCTATCATTTTTCCTCCTTATTAGTTATTAAAATATATCCTTTTCTATTTGTTGTTTTAGTTGTTTTATATTTATTATAAATTTCCTCGTTTTCTTCTTTTAATTTTTTAGTATCAATACTTACAGTGTCGTAAGAAGTAGGCTCGACCTTTGTTATTTTTACTCGGTCAGTCTCAAAGCTCTTGATACCTTTTTCGTCAAAGATTTTATATAACTCAGCTGTTACCTTTTTATACTCAGCCTCGATATCTTTATAACTAGCTAAGCGACTCTCCAGGATAGCAACCTTATTAGTCATAGATACTACGTCCGCTCCGTAGAAAATAGCGTTAAACTCGTCCTCAGTCATATCGTTATTATTTCTTAACTCTGATACGGCTGTTTTAAATCTATTTATAGACTCCTCGATTTTAGCCCACTTGTTAGCGTCTCTCTCGATTACGTACTCAACGATATTATTTTCGTCAAACTCTAGGTTAAAATATGAGTCGTCGTTTTCTAAGTCATAGTCTATACCTGTATAAAAATCTTTTGGTCTTTTATATCCAACTAGTAAACATCTTGGCTGGTCAAAAGTTTCCATATAAAACTGACATTGAGGCTCGTAGTAAGCTACGTCTAACTCGTCTCCGAAAGTTTTAATCTCCAGGATAGGATACTCAGCGTATCTATCGATACCGTCAGTGTTACCTCTATAAGCTCGTACTGTATCGATAATAGTATCCTCTAAGTAAGTGGCTCCGTATTTAGAGTTAATATAGTCTCTAACTACTGGCTCCATTTTTTGACCATACTTAGTAAATTGATTACCGTTAAAACTGTTTGGTAAAATACCAGCTTTTTCTCTAGCAAAATCATAAATAGATTTACCATACTTACTATTAAGTCCTAAAATAGTTGGTAAATCACTACCCCCAACGTATTTATGTCTATCGACTGTTACATTAGCGTTAGCCATTATTTAGCCTCCTCAGTACCTACAAACTCTTTAACCATTTCAAATAACCCAGCTGGAGCCTCAATTTTCTCTAATACAGTTTTTTCTAGTCCAGCAAGTGTAATTAAAATTGCTAGTGTACTACCCTCTATTTTAGTACAGGCTTTACCGTCTTTACCCTTAGTTATTGATAAAATGCACTCCTCATTTACAGCTTTATCTAACGCCTCACTTAACGCTAGTTTTGTTAATCTTTCCATACTTTTTGCTATTTCTTTTAGTTCTTCGTTCATTTTAAATTTTTCTCCTCCCATAAATTTATATTAAAATCTTTTTTACTATCTAACGCCTCGTATATATCAGCCTCGATAGTGTTATCAGTTATAAACTTGTAAGCTGTTACTTTTTTGTTTTGACCGTTACGATAACAGCGTCCGTAACTCTGATAGTACTCAGTGTATGAGTCAGTAGGACTAAAATAAATAATTATATTAGCGTACGTAAACTCTACAGCCTCACTACCACTTTTATAGTTAGCTAGTGTTACAGTGTTTTTAATCTTGTCCCACTCGCTCTTTTTAGGATAGTCTTTTACTTTACCGTTACATAGGTAAGTCTTTTTACTTTTGGTAGCCTCTAAAAGCTCCTCTAACTCCTCGTCGTAGTTGTAA
>JAZQWW010000087.1:0-2825 GCA_045632585.1 Christensenellaceae bacterium | reverse complement strand
AATCGAGAAATCTTCTTAAGTTCATCATATGTAACCTCACTAGATTCCGTTGCAGATTTTAGTCCTTTGTAATCTGAGGTATAATAAAGATATTCACATATAAAATACTCCATCATATCCCCTACTGTTTTATGACCCTCTGCTATAAAAAGCCCTGTTTGAACTCGATACTTTTTCTGTGCAAGTTGATTTATAAGTTTTATTTTTGCTTTAGACAACATAAATATTCTCTCTAATAAACACAAAGATAAATAATTAGAACTAAAGTGCAATAAAAAAAGGTTGACAAATGTCAACCTTTTCTATAATTAGCAATTATATTTAAGCTTTAACTTGATCTACGATTGCTTTGAAAGCTGCAGGTTCGTTCATAGCTAAATCAGCTAATGCTTTGCGGTTAATGTTGATACCTGCTTTATGGATAGCACCCATAAGTTTAGAGTATGACATACCTTCTAAGCGTGCAGCAGCGTTGATACGTTGAATCCACAATGCGCGGAAGTTACGTTTTTTGTTTTTACGGTCACGATAAGCATATTGTAGACCTTTTTCCCATGTATTTTTAGCAACTGTCCAAACGTTTTTACGAGCGCCGAAATAACCACGGGTTAATTTCAAAATTTTCTTTCTTCTTGCTCTAGAAGCAACATGATTTACTGATCTTGGCATTTTCTTTAATTTTTTTGATTGTTAGCGTCGCACTAGGCGAACTTAAAGCTAAACATTCGGTTAATAACTCTTATTTAAGACCCAACAATGATTTTACAGTTGACTCGTCTGCTGGAGAAACTAGACCAGAATAAGTCAAATTACGTTTTGCTTTTGTAGTCTTTTTAGTCAAAATGTGACGCTTAAATGCGTGCTTTCTTTTAATTTTTCCTGATCCGGTAAGGGCAAACCTTTTTTTAGCACCGGAATTAGTTTTCATTTTTGGCATTGTAAATAAATTATTAGGTAAATAAATCTTTATTTCTTTTTCTTTGGAGAAAGCATGATAATCATTCTTTTTCCTTCTAGAAGTGGCATTTGATCCACTTTTCCATATTCTTCTAGGTCATTTGCTAAACGAAGTAATAAAACTTCACCTTGTTCTTTGAATAAAATTGAACGACCTTTAAAGAACACATATGCTTTTAATTTAGCACCTTCTTGTAAGAAGCTAATTGCATGTTTAAGTTTAAAGTTGTAATCGTGTTCGTCAGTTTGTGGACCGAAACGAATTTCTTTAACTTCCACCTTAACATTCTTAGCTTTTTGTTCTTTTTCCTTTTTCTTTAATTGATAAAGGAACTTAGAATAATCTATAATTTTACATACAGGAGGATTTGCAGAAGGTGAAATTTCAACTAAATCTAGTTCCATTTCATCTGCAATTTGCATTGCTTCCTTAAATTTGTAGACACCGGTCTCTACATTATCTCCAACTAGTCTTACCTCTTCAACACCACGAATATTATCGTTGATACGGTGTTGGTCTTCTTTTTGGCGAGGTTTAACGTTGTTATTTCTCGGTACAAAAGTTTTTGCGATACGATACGTCCTCCAAACGTTTATTAATTAAGTTATAAAAAATCGGGTGCAAATATACTACTTTTTAATTAACTGAGCAAAAAATAGTTAATTAATTTCTTTCAATTTCTAAAACTTCTCCTGTAGATTTGATTTTTGCTTCAGATTTATCTGTAAAATCAAATTCATAATATACACCATCGTTTTCAACCTTGTCTATAACTTGATCATAAAATTCTCTATCCAAGGTTTCATTCACAGCATTAGTGTATATAAAACGAGGCATCTTTTCTTTTTTTACATTAACGTCTATCTCAGACCAACTACCTACCATATCAAATTCTATAGTAGTTTTAGTTTTGAATATTACTTTGTATTCTACTACACCTTCGTCCCAGTTTTTGTAAACTGCTTTAATTTTAGCTTCTGGGAAGTAATCTTTTATAAAAAGAGTAGCTTTTTGTGGAAGTTGGTCTACTGAAATTTTAACACCATCTTCTTTAGCAAAGCAAACCACTGAAAATAGACATGCGATAGCTAATAAAAATACTTTTTTCATACTATTATTTATTTAAGTATTTAGAAGTTTGTTCGTAAACTTCATCATTTACTAATTTAGCAAATTCTTCTACAGACATAGCACCTAAGTCTCCTGCACCTTGACGGCGAACAGAAAGAGTTTTAGTTTCTTGTTCTTTTTCACCAACGATAAGCATGTAAGGGATACGTTTCAATTCGTTGTCACGAATCTTACGACCAATTTTTTCATTTCTATCGTCGATAGTTACACGAACATCTGCAAGTTCTAGAGCACGAGCCACTTCATTTGCATAGTCTGTGTATTTTTCACTAATTGGAAGTACAACTACTTGGTCTGGAGTTAACCACAATGGGAATTTACCACCAGTGTGTTCAATAAGCACTGCTACGAAACGTTCCATAGAACCAAATGGAGCACGGTGAATCATAACAGGACGGTGTTTTTGATTGTCATCACCTACATATTCAAGGTCGAAACGTTCTGGAAGGTTGTAGTCTACTTGAATAGTACCAAGTTGCCAACGACGACCGATAGCGTCTTTCACCATGAAGTCTAGTTTTGGACCATAGAATGCAGCTTCACCAAGTTCTACGCGAGCATTTAAGCCTTTTGCTTGGCAAGCTTCGATAATAGCGCTCTCTGCTTTCTCCCAAACGTCGTCGCTACCAATGTATTTAGTTTTGTTTTCTGGGTCGCGAAGAGAAATTTGTGCTTCAAAGTTTTTGAAATCTAAAGCATTGAAAATAATGAAGATAATATCCATTACTTTTAAGAA
>JAZQWW010000086.1:0-1202 GCA_045632585.1 Christensenellaceae bacterium | reverse complement strand
AAAAATTTTTATTAACGTATTTACAACTTTTTTAATAAGGTGTATAATTAGAAGGTAAATTTGTTTTAAGGGGTAAACAAAAATGAAACTAATTATTAAAGAAAACTATCAAGATATGAGCGTTTGGGCTGCAGAACATATTGCAAGCGCTATAAACAATCATAAAGAAAACCGTCCGTTCGTTTTAGGACTTCCAACCGGTTCTTCGCCACTTGGAGTTTACAAAAAACTTATAGAAATGAATAAAGCGGGCAAAGTGACTTTTAAAAACGTTGTCACCTTTAATATGGACGAATACGTAGGACTTCCTAAAGACCACGACCAAAGTTATTGGTATTTTATGCACGACAATTTCTTTAATCACATTGATATCTCACGTGAAAATATCAATATTTTAGACGGAATGGCAAAAGATTTAGAAGAAGAATGCAGAAAATATGAAGAAAAGATAGCATCTTACGGCGGAATAGATTTGTTTATGGGTGGTAGTGGTGTTGACGGACACATCGCTTTTAACGAACCGTTTACTTCGCTAACTTCAAGAACTGGCGTTAGAGCGCTCACTGAAGATACGCTTATCGTTAACTCACGCTTTTTTGATAACGACGTAAATAAAGTTCCTAAAACTGCGCTTTCAGTAGGTGTTGGAACGGTTTGCGACTCTAAACAAGTAATGCTAATAATTAGCGGACACAATAAAGCACGTGCACTACGTCATTGCGTTGAAGGTGGCGTTGACCACGCTTGGACGATAAGCGCACTACAACTTCATAAGGACGGAATTATCGTTTGTGACGAACCTGCTTGTGGTGAACTTAAAGTTGACACTTATAAATACTTTAAGGAAATTTACAAAAACGAAAAATAAAACTAAAAAGCAAAACCCGACTTTAAAAGTCGGGTTTTTATTATTTTAAACCTAAAATATCGTCAGCCGAAACGTCTAATATTTCACAGATATTTGCAAACGTATCTAGTGAAGGGTATTTATCTTGACGCATATATTTACTGACTGTTGACGGGTTAATATTAAGTTTTTCCGCAAGTTCCTTTTGCGTGATGTTGCCGTACGTTATGGCTTCACGTAGCCTTTTTTGTATATCTTCTATCCTTATCATATTAAAATAATAGCACATCGTGCAATTTTTACTTGACAAAAGGCACAATGTGCCTTTATACTATATCCAGTGAGAAATTTTTTA
>JAZQWW010000085.1:0-5672 GCA_045632585.1 Christensenellaceae bacterium | reverse complement strand
GTGTTTTCTTCCACCTTGCGGGGGTACGTTTGCTATCGTGCTTTCGATAATTTTAAGTAGCGCTTGTTGTACGCCTTCGCCCGAAACGTCTCTAGTAATCGAAACGTTTTCAGATTTTCTTGCAATCTTATCAATTTCGTCAATATATATTATACCCTTTTGAGCCTTTTCAATATCGAAGTCTGCATTTTGAATAAGTTTAAGCAAAATATTTTCTACGTCTTCCCCAACGTAGCCTGCTTCAGTTAAAGTAGTTGCGTCTGCAACGGCAAAAGGAACGTCTAAAATTTTAGCAAGCGTTTTAGCAAGTAAAGTTTTACCGCTACCTGTTGGACCTAATAGTAAAATATTGCTTTTATCAAGTTCAATTTCATCTCTACCTTTAGATGCAGTAATTCTTTTATAATGATTATACACTGCTACTGATAGAACTTTTTTTGCTTCTTCTTGTCCGATAATATATTCGTCGAGTTTCGCCTTGATTTCTACGGGCTTAAGAAGTCTAACCGAAGTATTTTCACTTTCTTCTTGTTTTTCGTTCATAACTTCACGGCAAACTTCAATACATTCGTCACAAATGTAAATACCGTTAGGACCTGCTATAAGCCTATTAGTAAGTTCTTTTGCCTTTCCGCAAAACGAACAAAATAATTCGTTGTCGTTATTTTTCATAAATCTCCTAAAAACCTACGGACGCTTTACGAAAATTTCGTCGATAAGTCCGTATTCTTTTGCTTCTTCTGCCGACAAATAATTATCTCTATCGGTATCTTTTTCTACCGTTTCAAAAGGCTTTCCGCTATTTTCAGAAAGAATTTTATTTAAGCGGTGTTTAATCTTTAAGATATGTTCCGCTTGAATTTTAATATCGCTTGCTTGACCTTGCGCCCCACCAAGTGGTTGGTGAATCATAATTTCGCTGTTTGGAAGAGCGTATCTTTTGCCTTTCGTTCCACTTGAAAGTAGGAAAGCGCCCATTGACGCTGCTAAGCCTATACAAATAGTGCTTACGTCACACTTAATATAATTCATAGTATCGTAAATCGCAAGACCTGCAGTCACGCTACCACCCGGACTATTGATATATAGGCAAATATCTTTATCTGGGTCTTTACCTTCTAGAAATATTAACTGTGCTACAACCGTATCGGCAACGGCGTCGGTAATTTCGCCCGTTAAGAAGATTATTCTATCTTCTAAAAGTCTTGAGTAAATATCATAACTTCTTTCGCCTTTTCCCGTGTTTTCTATTACGTAAGGTACTACAGTATTTTTAATTTCCATTTTTACGCTCCAAACTTTTGAACTATTTTATTTCGTTAGCCGTTTTTAATAATTCAAAGAATTTTTTAATAATAATTTCGTTTTTGATGTAGTCAAGTTGTTTTGCACCCATATTTTTCTTTAGGTCTGGTGCTTTTTTACCTTGTGCTTCAGCCATCTTATTTACTCTTTCTTCAACTTCAGCGTCGGTTGCTTCAATTTTTTCAGCGTCGATAATTTGGCTAATTACTAATTGTGACTTAACGGTATCTTCTGCTTGTTCTTTTAATGATGCCCTATACTCTTCCATCGTCTTACCCATATATTTTAGGTAATCTTCAAGTTTAAGCCTTTGATACGATAGACGATAACTCATTTCTTGAACCATATAGTCGATTTGGCTTTCAATCATAGCGTCAGGAATTTCAACCGTAGATTTTTCGGTGATTTCCTTTACGATAGCGTCTTCAAGTTCTCTATCTGCTCTATCGTCGTTTTGCTTTTCTAGTCTTGCCTTAACTTCTGCTTTATAAGCGTCTAGGTTTTCGCAACCGGTTGCTTCTTTAATGAAATCGTCGTTAATTTCAGGAAGTTCTTTAGTCTTAATTTCGTGAAGTTTAATAGCGAAAACTGCGTCTTTACCTTTTAGGTCTTCAGAGAAATAATCTTCTGGGAACTTAACGGTAATATCCTTTTCTTCGCCGATAGCCATGCCAACAACTTGTTCTTCAAAACCTGGGATAAATCTACCTTCACCAAGAGTTAAAGGTTGTTTTTCAGCCGTACCGCCTTCAAATTTAACGCCGTCAATCGAACCAGAGAAGTCGATAATAACCGTATCGCCGTTTTGAGCGTTTCTATCGGTAATTTCTACCATTCTAGAATTTCTTTCTTGAAGAGCCTTAACGTCTGCATCAATATCAGCATCAGATACATTATACTCATTTTTCTTGAAAGATATACCTTTGTATTCGCCAAGAACAACTTCAGGTTTTACAGGAACGATTGCTTCAACAACTAAAGTCTTTTCGTTAATTTTCTTAACGTCGATTTCAGGTGCTGCTACCGGTTCAATGCTGGTTTCTTTTTCTAAAACTTCACTATAATATTTGCTAAATGAAATATTTATTGCTTCTTCATAAAAAATTCCAGGGCCATAAGCACCTTCAAGTAGGTGTTTTGGAACTTTACCCTTTCTAAAACCAGGCATAGAATATCTGCCTTTGGTCTTTTCGTAAGCCGAACTAACTGCTTCTTTCCATTCTTTTTCGGTAAGAGTAATTTCAATTTTTACCGTGCTTTTCTTTGCTTTTTCAAAAGTATATTTCATAACTGTTCTCCTAAACTGAAAATTCTTAAATATTTTATCACAGCCCGCCCAAAAAGGCAAGGTTTTTTAATGCTTTTAACTTGTTTTTATAAGTTCTTTATGCATTTTCGGCGTAGCCGACAAGGTTTTATACTGCGAATAGGTACAAAATCCTAGTTTTGCGCCCTTTGGCTTTTTAACGAATTTTTTATCGGTGTAAATTACTTCGGTTTTCCCACCGTCTCTCGCCCTTGAATAGTAAGTGCATATCTCAGCGCTAATTTCTATTACGCTTAAAGGAATTTGTTTGCCAGCACTTTCTATTATAACGTGTGAAGAGTGGTAATCTTTAGTGTGTAGCCAAATATCGCCTTGTCTTGCAAGTCCCGTAATTTGGTCGTTTTCTTTATTGTTTCTACCAACCTTTACAGTAAAACCTTCAATCTCGTATTCTCTATAAGGTTTAGAAATTTCCTTTTTGCGATTTACTTTAGTTTGCTCTTTTATTAGTCCCGTTTCTACTAGTTCTTCTTTGATAAGTTTTAATTCTTCTATAGTTTCAGATAAATTTATTTCGTCTAAAACGCTAGTTAAATATTCTAGTTCTTCTTTTGCCGACTGCTCTTGCGGAACTAGGGCTAAAAGCGTTCTTTTTTGTTTGTTGAATTTTTTATAATAGTTTTCGGCGTTTTTTGAAGGCGATAAATTAGGGTTAAGTTCAACTTTTATTTCTTCACCCGTCTCGTAATCTAATAAAATCGCAACGTCGTCGCCGTTTTTTATTTTATAGACGTATGTTAAAATTAAATCCGCTTTCTTCTTGTTGTCTTCACATTTACTAGCGTCTAACTTTCTAGAAGTTATTGCACCAAGGCGTTTTTTACTTTTCTTAATAGCCGAATTAATAATAGATAAAAGTCTATCCTTAAGGTTTTTATATTCTTGAGCCTTTTCTTTATGATTAAAAAAGTAATTTTCGGCATCATAAAGATAATCGAAAAATATCTTTTCGCCCTTGACGGTTTTATAAGGAAATACTAATACGTCTACAAGCGAGTCGCCGTCCTTAATAACGCAGGGATTAGCCTTTGTTTGAAACAAAAATTCGTTAACAAATTCAAAAAAAGTTTTTGCAGAAAAATCCTTAAATTTTTCAAAGTATAAATACTCTATTTCTTTAGCCGTTATATTTGAAATGCCTTGAACCTTACTTAGTAAGTTTAAGACGCTTAAATTTTGGTTGTCAATAATATATGACAAAAACTCATTACTTTTTGGCGAAAATTTTTCGTTGTTCGGTGGAAAAACGTAAGGCTTTCCCGTAATTAAAGGTCTAACTCCGTTGTCTAAAAAGTTTATGCCACGGTTAGCGCCTAAAACTTTTCCGTTTTCAGTTAGTATAACGTTGCTATATCTACCCATAAGTTCTATATATAGCGTCCTTTCGCCCATATCGAAAAGTTCTGCGCCCGTAGAAAAATCCATTTTAACTATTCTATCAAAGTCGATAAGAGTTATCTCTTTTATCGTAGCGTTTTGAAGATGTTTTCTAAGTAGCATGCAAAAATTTAACGCCGTTAGTGGAACGTCAAGATTTACTTCGCCTAAAAAAATTCTTGGGCAGGATGGTTTAACACTAATATTAAGTTTTTCAATTGCTTTGCCATTATAAATAGTGAAAGATATTCTATCTTCGTCATATTGGACTATTTTATTTATCTTTCCACCCTTAAACTTATGGTTAAGTTCTAGGCATAAATGCGAAAGCGTAAAAGCGTCCTGTGGCATACTATATTTCAAACACCTTATTGTCTAAATAATTTAATTTACTTTTCTCTTCAAAATGGAGAATTAGTTTTACGGCGCTAAGCATTTGTGATTTTATTTTATGTTTTTTATTAAACTCGTTATCGCCGTATTTTCCGTCCCCCACGATAGGATTACCTATATGCGCTAAATGCGCCCTAATTTGATGAGTTTTCCCCGTGTAAAGTTTAACAAGTAAGGTTGCGGTTTCTTCATCTTCGCCGATAACCTTATATCCCGTTTTGATTTGTGCGGAATTTTCTTTTTTACGGTCAAATATTTTTACCGTACTGTTTTTAGAGTCTTTTACAAGATACGCCGTTATCACGTCTTCTTTTTTAGGCGTTTTTCCTATTACGGTCGCCTTATAATATTTTTCAAAGGTTCTATTCTTAAAGCCTAATAGTAGTTCTTTTTCACTAAAATCGTTAAGCGCAAAAATCATAACGCCATCCGTGTTTCTATCAAGCCTATGAATAAATTTCGCGCTAGAATATTTTCTTAAAATTTCGTCGTATACTTCTTCAGAAGTAAAACCGCTTTTTTTGTTTATTACTAAAACGTTTTGGTCTTTATAAATCTCGATAAATTTTTCAATAGTGAAATTAGGTAAATACACCGTAATTTTATCCCCCACGTTAATAGACACGTCGGTATTTACCCTAACGCCGTTTACCTTTACGTCCTTGCTACGAACTAGTTTCATAACGGTTGAAAAAGATATACCCGAAATTTCGCTTAAAATTATTCGTGATATTTTGCCGTTTTTTTGTGATATAAATTCTTTCATATTAATCTAAAAATAGGACTTCATTTTACTGAAGTCCTACGTTTTTATTTTTTCTTCGGTGCTTTGGTTTCTTCTTTTTGAATTGTCGGTTGCTTTGGTTTTATAAAAATTAACACTACTAAAATGATTAAGCACACACTACCTATCATTAGGAAAATCATAGGTGCTAAGTGGTCTCTAAACCAAGTGTTTAAAGGTTTAACAACCGTTGGGTCGCCATCGATTTTAATTATCGTGCGTGCCGTTGCGGACTTTGCTTCGTTTTTAGAAATTGCCGTACATTCTATCATATATGCGCCTTTCTTATCCGGCGTAAACGTTCTTTGATAGTCGTAGTCAATGCTTTCTATTTGTTCGGCAGTATAATTATCGCCTTCTTCAACTAAAATCCAACCTTCGTCGTTTTCCGTTGCATCTACATTAGCGTTGTAATAAAGTAGGTAATTTTGCGTGTAATCGTATCCTTTAACTTCAAAAGGTTTAATTTTATATTTAACGCCTACG
>JAZQWW010000084.1:0-4339 GCA_045632585.1 Christensenellaceae bacterium | reverse complement strand
AGAAAGGCTGCGCTAGATGCTATGAACGGTTGGGACCCTACGTACGGCGCTATATACTACTATAATCCAGTGACGGCGACTAGTTCGTGGATATTTACGAGAAAAACGACCGTCACGATAGGAAGACACGTTTTTGCAAAGTAAGGGGGGAGAAATGGAACGTAAAAAGAATAACGCTGTAGAAAAGGTGGAAAACACCGTTAAAGAAAACGAAAAAAGAAAAAACACTAAAAGTGATAGCAAATCAAAAAAGAAAAATCACGCTACTAGTAGAGTGGCAAAGCAAGAAAAACAAAAGGCTGTAGCCGAGAAAAGAATAAAAAGAGCCGAACTTAAGGCTCACAAAAAAGACGAAAGAGAAAAGGCAAAAGCGGCTCAAAGAAGAGAAAGAAACAGATTAAAAGAAGAGAGAAAGCAGAAAAAACTTGAAATGAAAGCCGAAAAGCAAAAGAGAAAAGACGCCTTAAAAAAAGAAAGCAAGACACAAAAAGCAAAGCGGGTTAGAGAAGAAAAGGCGTTAAAGGCTGAAAACGCAAGGCTTAAAAGAGAAAGAAAAGAAGAACGCAAAAAGAGACGAGACGAATATAAACACAAAAGAAAGGAAAGGAATAGGGGGATAGGTGGTTGGCTAACGGCTGTAATAACTCTAGGGGCGACCACTCTTGCGCTTGCCGTGGTGTTAGGTTATTCGCTAATGGTTCCAAACGTGGCTGAAGGCGTGCTTGAAAATTCATATCAACGTGCGTTCTACGATACGGTTTTACAAGTGGACAATATCGACCTAAATTTATCAAAGGCGTTATCGACTTCAGACACCAAGGCTATGCAAAAATATTTAGTTGACGTAGCAATCAATAGCGAACTTGCCGAAAACGATATAAACGAATTACCACTTCAAGACGAAAGCAAGTTTTATACTGCTAAACTTATTAATCAAATAGGCGACTACGCTAAATATTTAAATAAGAAACTAATCGACGGCGAACCGATTTCAGAGCAAGAATATCAAACACTTGAAACGCTTTACGAACACAACCTAAGCCTAAAGCAATCACTTCAAAGCATAGGCGAAAAAATGGACGAAAACTTCTCGTTTAGAAAACTTGGTGAAGGCGAAGAAGATAAAATCGTTATCGAAAACCTTAACGAATTACAAAATCTTTCGGCTGAATACCCAGAACTAATCTACGACGGGCCGTTCAGCGACGGACGAGACAGCGTGGAAGTAAAAGGTCTTAAAAACGAAGAAGTGACTGCTGGACTAGTTGAACAAAAATTTAGAGCGATTTTTGCTGAATACGGTTTAGAAAAAATAGAAAGCGCTGGAAACGCCGAAGGTAATATTCCATGTTATAACGTGCAAGGCGTTAAAGGCGACGAAACCTTGTTTGCACAATTTTCTAGAAACGAAGGCAAACTAATAATGTTTGCGTATTCGGGCAGTTGCAACGATTCAATCGTAGAAAGCGACCAAGCCGTACAAATCGGACAAGAATTTTTGCAAAAGTTAGAAATAGAAGAAATGACCGCCGTTTGGATAAATAGAGCGAACAACGTTTATACTATTAACTATGCGTACGAACAAGACGGAATTATTGTATATCCCGACTTAATAAAGATTAGGATTTGCGCTGAAACGGGCATGGTAATCGGTATGGAAGCAGTAGGCTACTATACTAACCACACGCAAAGAACTATTGAAACGGCTAAGTTATCTAGCGAACAAGCGCTTGAAAACGTTTCTAATAATATCGACGTTGAAACTTCTAGACTTGCGCTAGTTAAGATAGGTGAAAAAACCGAAAAACTTGCATACGAGTTTTCGGGAACTTATAAAGGCTCGACTTATTACGTTTATATCGATGCAAACACGGGTAGACAAATAGAAATGTTTAAGGTAATGAGTGGACAGGAAGGCGAACTTCTAATGTAAAAAAAGCGTGGCAGAAGCCACGCTTTTAAGGTTTATATTTATCAATGCGTTTTCCGGTAATAGCGTCTTGATACATCATCCAGTAGCCTTTACCCTTTACGTCAAAAACCGAAAGGGGAAGAAAAGAGCAATACCCTTCGAGTTCGGGTGGTGCGTTATCACGATATACGCCCGGGATACCGTAGCAAATATATTTAGGCTTGCAGTTTTTGTTTATTACGCCAACGACGTAGTATTTTTCCGCCGAATAATTGATTTTTGCCCACTTGCTATCCGAAAAAAGTTGCTTTAAGGCTTTTTCTTCTTCAAATTTAGAAAAAATCTCGTCTAATTCTTTTCTTGCGTAGTCGTAGTAAGGGTTTGATTGCGAATATTTTTGGCAATCACAAGCGTCTGTTTCATTTTCAAAACCGTTAGATGTCGAGTGCTTTTCTTGCGCTTGTTCTTGTTCAAAGCAAGAAGGTACGACATTTTCATTTGATATCGTTTCATTGTTTTTTTGCCCTAATAGTTTAATTTTTTCGTTAATATCACGGTCTAGTTCAAAATAATTTTCAGTAGCAACGGCTTCGTCGTTGTAAATGGAAGTGATTAGTTCTTGGTTTTTTTCTTTTTCCTTTTTGTATTGAATACAGTTTTCGGCAATTTTCTTTCTAAAGGGCGAAAAGGAAACGGCAGAGTTAGCGTCCGTGCCGAAAGCAACTAAAAGTGGTAATTCGTCTAGAATAAAATACACGCCCACTTCAATATTTTGGTTAAGGTTTAAGCAAACGTCAAGAGTTTTTTGAAGTGAAGTTGGGCGAGAAGATAAGGGAAAAGAATAGAATTTGCCGTCGCTATCGCAAATAGCAAAGTAATACTCGCCGTTTTGAGCCGACCTAAAGTTAGTAAGCGACAAAAACAGCGTGTTTACGCCACCTTCGATTTCAAAGGTGACTATACCCGAAAGGTTTTTCTCGCACGAAGAAAACCCTTTTTCAATTTGTTTTAAGATTAAGACTTTTCTAGAAAAACTCATAATGACTAAATATATTTTTTAATAAATATATATTTTGATAGAGCAAAAAAAATAACAAAAAAAGTAGAAATTTAGTATATTTTGTAAAAAATAGTAAAACCGAACTAAAAACCGTAGATTTTTTGTTTACAATTGACAGTAAAATTGATATAATGTATACTGACGGACTAAAGAAATTTTTTAATAATGGGTTTAGATGAAAGAAGTTCGTTATAAAATTTTAGGAAATTAAAGATTAAATATTTAAGGAGAACAGTTATGGCAGTAAAGATTACAAACCAAAAACTTCTCTCGTTTATCGAAGAGAACAAAGCGCTTTGCAATCCTGAAAAAATCGTTTGGATTGACGGCTCGGAAGAACAACTTGAAGCGTTAAGAGCGCAAGCGGTTGAAGAAAAGATTTTAATTAAACTTAATCAAGAAAAACTTCCCGGTTGCTATCTACACCGTACCACCGTTAACGACGTTGCGAGAGTAGAAGGTAGAACTTTTATTTGTTCAAAGAAAAAGGAAGATTCTTCACCTATCAACAACTGGATGGAAACCAGCGAAGCATACGATATGCTTAATAAACTATACAAAAACGTAATGACCGGCAGAACTATGTACGTTATCCCATATTCAATGGGCGCAGTAGGTAGCAAATTCTCAAAAATCGGTATCGAACTTTCCGACTCTATCTACGTAGTTCTTAACATGGCTATTATGACCAGAGTAGGTAAAGCAGTTATCGATGCTTTAGGCGACGGCGAATTCATTAAAGGCTTACACTCTTATGCAGAACTTTCTGAAGAAAAGAGATACATTATGCACTTCCCCGAAGAAAACACCATTATGAGTATCAACTCTAACTACGGCGGAAACGTTCTACTTGGTAAAAAATGTTTTGCACTTCGTATTGCGTCTTACCTTGGTAAAAACGAAGGCTGGATGGCAGAACATATGCTTATTTTAGGAATTCAAAAAGGCGACGAAGAACCTAAATACGTTGCAGCGGCATTCCCATCTGCTTGCGGAAAGACCAACCTTGCAATGTTAATTCCACCAAAAGCATATCAAGAAAAAGGTTATAAATGCTGGTGCGTGGGCGACGATATCGCTTGGATAAGAGTAGGCGAAGACGGAAGACTATGGGCAGTAAACCCAGAAAACGGTTTCTTCGGCGTTGCTCCTGGAACGAATATGAAGTCTAACCCTAACGCATTACTTTCAACTATGAAGAATACCATCTTCACCAACGTTGTTCATAACCTTGACGACAACACTATTTGGTGGGAAGGTTTAGATAAAAATCCACCAAAGAACGCTATCGACTGGAAAGGCAATCCTTGGAACGGCGATATGAAAGATGCTGACGGAAAAGCAATCAAAGGCGCACATCCAAACAG
>JAZQWW010000083.1:0-1062 GCA_045632585.1 Christensenellaceae bacterium | reverse complement strand
TACCGACAAGGTTAAGACGTATATTGCGGGTGGACTAGTTGCAAATCACTCTAATTCTATTACTGGTACGGATACTATGGACTATATTTCTAGAATTCACGCAGATATTTCTATACTTTCTTGTACGGGCGTATCGCTTGAAACGGGTTTTAACGACGCAAGTATCGAGCAAGCAAAGTTAAAACAATGTATGCGAAAAAATTCTAGCAAGGTTGCGATGCTTGTTGACAATTCTAAATTTGGAAAGACTTTTATGTGCCACGATTTTTGGTTTGACGACGTTGATTATTTAATAACCGAAAAACTTCCACCTAGGGAATTTCTAGAAGTGATAAAAAACTCTAAATGTAAACTAATTACGCCTGAAACCGAAAGTTTATCAGGCGAAGAATATTAAGAAATAAATTAGGAATGTGAATTATGGAAGACAAACTCAAAGTTATTCAAGCAATGGACGTATATTTGCCCGACGTTGACGGTGTTATTAACTGTATGCACAATTATTGCCTTAATATGTGCGAAAAGGTTGACCTTACGGCAATGGTTCCTAAAAACAAAAAAGGATACGTTGACACTCAGCCGTATAAAATTATTAGATGCAAAAGCATACACGTACCTATTCTAAACGACTATTACGGTTTTCCGGGACTAGATAGGAAATTTAAAAAGGAAATAATGCAAAAAGATTGCGATATTATTCACGTGCATTCGCCGTTTAATATGGCAAGGTTTGCACTAAAGGTTGCAAGAAAGAAAAAAGTGCCTATAGTTGCGACTTTTCACTCAAATATGCGACCGATATTTAAAAGCGTGGTAAAAGTTCCTTTTATTGCCGAAATGATGGTAAAAAGACTTGGCAAACTTTATAATAAATTTGACGAAGTTTTCGTATGTTCGCCGTTAGTTGAGGAGCAAGCACGGTCGTTCGGCTATAAGGGAAAGATAACTTATCTTCCGTTTGGAACTGATTTTAGCGTGTGTGAAAAGGTTGAAGAAAACTCGCTTAAAGCAAACGAAGTTTTTAATATCGGCTCTAACGAACTAGTATTTATTTACGTTGGA
>JAZQWW010000082.1:0-1102 GCA_045632585.1 Christensenellaceae bacterium | reverse complement strand
AAAATTTGCTTATCTTGAGACACTGAAAAAGAGGGTGTTTGCTCACCATGAAATGGACATAATCCAAACCAGTTACGCCCTCTTTTCGTTAACTGCATATAGTCACTAATGACATCGACTATATCAGACTGCGAACGAATCTGCTCAATTAATTGTTCAGGTATTTTCCCAGTCATGCCATCACCATTCTTTTTTTGTCATTAAACTAAATTCGAGATAAAATGCAAAATCCCTCTAAATTTCGACAAAAATTTTAACATTTTTTATACTTCGTCTCTATATGAGTATTTTTACCACAATTTTATCATTATAAAACAAATATCAAAATAAATCCACGTTTTTTTACTGAATTTCGTTAAAAAACACTGCTTTTTCTTTTAAAATGCTAGTTGCAGGCTTTTCTAATGCGGGTTTTCTTAAAATTATCGCTTTCTTATCCACTTAAAAAAACCTCCTCCTTAAAGTTGAGGCGGTTCAAAACGATGTTATATCATTTCCCCTGTTCGATTTTTTCAACGATACAGTTTGCCGTTTCTTCAACAGCCTTATTTGTTACATCGATTACTTCACAACCAACTTGCTCTACAACTTTATAAAAATGCTTAATTTCTTCCTCAATACGACAATGCTTAGCATAACTAGCATCTTCTGTTAACCCGAGTGCAATTAATCGCTCTTTTCGAATATTATTTAAATGTTCTGGCGAAATAACTAATCCGAAACATTTTTTTGGGTCCACTAAAAACAACTCAACTGGTGGATCAACTTCTGGTACAAGTGGCACATTAGCTACTTTAAATCGCTTATGCGCTAAATATTGTGATAACGGCGTTTTAGATGTACGGGAAACACCTATTAGTACAATATCTGCCAATAAAATACCACGCGGATCTCTTCCATCATCATACTTTACCGCAAACTCAATTGCTTCAATCTTTTTGAAATAAAAATCATTTAGCTGGTGTACAAGTCCCGGCTTTTCAAGTGGCTTTTGCCCCAAGCTTTTTTCTACTAAGTCCATCATCGGACCAAGTAAATCGATTACTTGCACACCATTTTGTTCACCTAACTGATAAAGTGCATTTCGTAATTCCTTTTTCAC
>JAZQWW010000081.1:0-26626 GCA_045632585.1 Christensenellaceae bacterium | reverse complement strand
GTTTTTACGAAAGTACTTCTAATTCCCGAATTTTGAGTGTTGGTTTTTTCGCCTTTAAATAAGGGTGCAAGTAAATTGTATACTAAAAGTGCGGTAATTAGCGCCGTTAAAACGCATCCACCAGCAACGGTTAAAAGGTCTGCGATAGGATAAGCGACTAATGCGCCAAAGAACCCTGCGCCCGAAGACGTACTTACACCTTCACTACCCATTTGGTAAGATTTAGCAAGGTAATCACCGTATGAAGAGAAATGAGAAGTATCACCAAGCGTTAACATATGACAAAATAGCGCCGTGCAAATAATCGACAAGATAATAAGCGTTTTATTTTTTTTACTTGCGTTAACCTTTTTGTCTAACACAAGCATTACGCCGTAAACTGCAGTAATCGCAAGAATTAGATAAGAAAACCAGCCGAATATTCCAAAAAAGAAAGCACAAACCACTTTTCCTGGGAGTGAAAACACCTTGTCTTTGGTTATAATGCATACCAAACAAAGGGTAGAAAATAAAGATAAAACTACGCCTAAAGTTTCTTTTGTGAATATCGGTTGTTTATTAGAATTTTTATTAACTTTTAAATTTTTGTTTTCCAAAATAAAACCCCTTTGCCACTTTAAATAAATTATACCAAAATTATACCCTTTTCGCAATAGTTTATAAAATTTTTTTATTAGTATTTTTATATATATTAAAAAAATAAAAAACCATCAAAGATGGTTTTTTAAGTTAGGTATCTCACTTTTATTATTTCTTGTCAGAGTATAATAATCTTCCACAAGAACACTCTACTATTTCTTCGGCTTTTAGTTTGCTCTTTAGAGTTAGTGGAAGTTCAATACCACACGCTGGGCAAAAATCACCACTAGCGCCGAAAACGATAGGAAATATCTTGTTTTTACGCTTTTCTAGATATTTTTCCATAAGCGAAGAATCGACGGTTTTTTCAATTTCTTTTAGAGATTTTTCTAGCGCTTCACGCTCGTCTTTTTTGCTTTCTTTTAGTTTGTTGTATTCATTTCCGTATTGAGCGTATTGTGCTTGTGCGTTTTTGGTGTTGCCTTTAACCGTCACGTACTCTTTGATTACGCTTTGAATTTGATTTTCTAAAGCACTTAAACTATCTAAAAGATTCTTAATTTTTTTAGCGCCGTCGTCAATTTTCTTTTGAATATATTGCGCTTCGTTCTTATCGGCAACTTCTTCTACGGCTTTTTCAAATTCTTTGGTAAGAGTTTCAAGTTCCTTTACGCTTGCCGTTAGACTATTGTATTCGTTCATTAACGCACTCGCTTTAGCATCAAGTTTATTAACCAAATCAACAGCGCCGTCAATGTACGCTTTAGCATTTACTGCTTTTTTTCTTGCTTCACTACCCGATAATTCGGTTTCAATTTTGCGAAGTTTTGCATCTTCGGTTTGATAATTTAACAAATTCTTAATCATAATATTCTCCTATTTCCTACATAAATCTTTTATCTTCAAAATACTCTATTTGAACGTCGCAAACTTGTTCGCTAATTTTTTCGAAGTATTTATAAAATCCGTAATTTTCAGACGAATAATGCGTTAAAAGCATAAGTTTTTTGCCACTTTCTATAATCGCCTTTATAACGTGGTGCGGTGCGTCGCTAGTCACTATTAAATCGGCGTCAATTTTATCTAAATTTTTCACGACGATACTTCCACCACTTCCACAAAAGGACGCTATTTTATTAACCTTTTCATTTAAACTTCCGTAGCAAATTATCCTTTCCGTCTTAAAGGTTTTTTTAGCCGAACTCTTTATATCTCTAAAGGTCGCATTTTCAATTTCGGCAACTCTGCCGTAGCCTTCAATTTCGCTTAATTTGTCTAATGTTTTTGCGTTTTTCCCGCCAAGCCCTAAACATAAAAAACTATCAACGCCAAACTCTGCGTAATCTAAATTAAGGTGCATTGATATTACGTTAATTCCAAGCGAAACGGCTTTAACTATGGCACTTTGTTCGCCGTCTATATCTAGTTTACTTATAGGCGTATATATTGCAGGGTGATGCGTGACTATCGTATCACATTTAAGTTTTTTCGCTCTTTCTACTACTAATTCCGAAAGGTCTAAAGAGAAAAGCGCTTTTTCAACGTAATCGTGGTGGTTTATAATGATACCACTATTGTCGTATTCGCCACGGTCAATTAGTTCGTGACTTAATTTAAGCGGAGCATACTTATCTAAAACCGCAAAAAAATCGGTTAGTTTATACATTTAATTAATCTCTCTTTTCTTTTTTCAAGTATTGCCTTACTATTCTCGCTAATGTTAGCGTTAATTAGGTAATTTTCAGTTTTTATAAGTTCAGTTTTAACCCAGTCTAAAAAATCTTGACTTTTTTCTAAAAGATTAGTTCTACCGAACTCAATTTCTTCTTCACTCAATTCGTCCTTACCTTTTTTAGCCACGATTAAAACGTAAAATCTACGCCCAACCTTAAAAACGTAATCTCTTTCTATCTTGTAGCATAAGTCAATTAGCGTTTTTCTAACCGTTTCTGCATTCTTCATAGGCTGAAGAACTAAAGAGTTAGGAAAAGTTTTGCATTTAAGTAAAATTTTAGATATTTCTTCCCCGCCCATACCTGCAATTAAAGCCACGTCGGCTATAGGAACGTTATCAAAACCGTCGCTAACGAAGGACTGCACCCTGCCGTTTTCAATATAATTTTTAAGCAAGTTTTGGGCTTTACTTAAACATTTTGCGCTAACGTCTGAAATAATTGCCTTTTCGCACTTGTTTTGCTTTAGCATTTGCTCGGTCATATACCCGTGGTCACAACCTATATCGGCAAAAATCTTACAAGTCGGTATAGAAGAAAAAATCTCTTTTAACCTTTTATCCATACTAGTCGATAAAATCTTTCAACTTTTTAGAACGACTTGGGTGACGAAGTTTTCTTAATGCTTTTGCTTCAATTTGTCTAATACGTTCACGAGTGACGTTAAACTCTTTACCCACTTCTTCAAGCGTTCTAGGTCTACTATCGTCTAAACCGTATCTTAAACGTAAAACCTTTTCTTCTCTAGGCGTAAGCGTATCTAAAACACCCAAAAGTTGTTCTTTAAGCATAGTAAACGACACGGCGTCGGTAGGCGTAATACTGCCTTCGTCTTCGATAAAGTCCGAAAGGTGACTATCTTCTTCTTCACCGATAGGCGTTTCAAGCGAAACGGGGTCTTGTGCAATCTTTTGGATTTCCATAACCTTGTCTTCGGTAATACCCATTTCCACCGAAATTTCAGCAGGCGTAGGTTCACGACCTAATTCTTGAGAAAGACGTCTTGAAACTCTAACCAGTTTGTTTATGGTTTCAACCATATGTACGGGGATACGTATAGTTCTTGCTTGGTCTGCTATTGCTCTAGTAATGGCTTGGCGAATCCACCAAGTAGCGTAGGTTGAAAACTTAAAGCCCTTTTGGTAATCGAACTTTTCTACGGCTTTCATTAAACCTAAATTACCTTCTTGAATAAGGTCCAAAAAGTGCATACCCCTACCCATATATCTTTTAGCGATTGAAACTACTAAACGAAGGTTTGATTCAGACAAAAGTCTTTTAGCGTTTTCGTCGCCTTCCATCATACGCTTTGCAAGTTCCGTTTCTTCTTCGGGTTGAAGAAGTGGAACTTTACCGATATCTTTTAGGTACATTTTTACAGGGTCGTCCATACTAATTTCCTGTAAAAGTTGGTCGTACATTTTCTTGTCTTTTTCAAACTCGTTTATTATTTGAATACCTTCAAAGTCCAAAATACGATAAATTTCTTCAAGTTGCGAAGGCGTGGTTTGTTGTTTATCAAGTCTGTCCAAAAGTTGAGCGGTGGTTATACTACCTGCTTTTTTGTATTCTAAAATAACGTCGGCAATAACGCCTTTAATTTCTTCGGTTAAAACCGGTTTGTCGTCAATTTCAATGTTAAAAAAATCTTTCTCGTTCATCTTAATCCTCCAAAAGAGTTTACTTTAGTTTGTTTTTTTCTTTTATAAGCAAACTGAGTTCGTTTGCTATTATCTTTCTCGTTTCAACGTCCTTTTCTTGATTGAAACGGGTTTTAAGTCTTTCCATTTTTTTATTAAGCACGTCCGATTTAACCGTTTTAACGCAATCTAAAAAGTACAGTTCTTGGTCGAAGTTTTGATTATCTTCAGTATCCATTGCAGAGATAGCCGAAAGTTCTTTGTCAGATTCTTCCCCGTCGATAAGTTCGTAAAGGTCGGAAAATCTTAACCTTTGTCCGTCCTTAATTTTTTGCATTATATAACTCTTGATTTGATTGTGTATAGCGCTAGTAAATTCAAGACTGTCAATATCTATTTCAAAAGCAAACGCCTTTGAGAATAAATAGGAATAAAGTATAAATCTTGACGCTAAAATCACCTTATCGTCGGCGTTTTCAGAAAACTGCGTGTATTCTTTAGGCGGTTGTTTTACTTCTTCTTGTATAGAATAAAGTTCACGCTGTAAACTTTCAAAAGTAATACCCGTCATATCCCTTAGGACTTTTAGAAGTTCTTCTTGTTCAGCCGGTGAAGAACTTTCCTTTATAATCTTGCACGCTTCCGTGACGAATTTTCGCTTTCCACTAGCCGTAGTAATATCAAACGCATTTTTAAGAACGTCCAACTTAAAGTCGATTAACGGCTTAGCGCTATCAATTAAGGCTTGGTAAGCCGAAACGCCTTGCTTACTAACTACGTCGTCGGGGTCTAAGCCGTCCGGAAGACTTATCACGAACACGTCAAGCCCTTCGTCTTTTAGTATATCAAGCCCACGGAGAGTTGCAGTCTTTCCCGCAGAGTCGCCGTCATAACTAATATAAACTTTACCTGCGTATCTTTTTAACGTTCTCGCTTGCTCTTTAGTAAGCGACGTTCCCATACTTGCAACGACGTTTCTTATCCCCGCTTGAGTTAGCGATACCACGTCCATATGTCCTTCGACGATTATTATGTAGTCAAGCCCCTTTTCGTTCTTAAGTTTTTTAAGGTTGTTAATATTAAAAAGAGTTTTGCCTTTGTTAAATACACTGGTTTCTCTCGTGTTAACGTATTTTCCAACGTCTTTTCGATTATCTACTATTCTACCACAAAATGATATAACGTTATTAAACTGGTCAATGCCGGGGATTATAAGTCTACCAGCCAAAAAGTCGTATAAACCGCCTTTACTACCCTTTGCCACAGCCCCCGAATCAAGCATTTCCTTTTCGGTATACCCCTTACTCTTAAGGTGATTAACTAGCCCCGTATAATCAAGCGACGCACCCATACCGAATCTAGCAACCGTTTCACTAGATAAATTTCTTTTAATTATATACTCAACGTGGCTACTCGCTTGCTCTTTTTTAAGATTAGAAACGTAGAAAAGCGCCGTATCACGAAGAAGTTCTAAAATGCGTTCTTTTTGCCTTTTTTGTTCTTTAATAAGTTCGCTATCGTATTCGATTTCAGGTAATGGAATATGTGCCTTTTCAGCCAAAAATTTAACTGCGTCGCCAAAATCGAGAGATTCCATATGCTGAATAAATTTTATAACGTCGCCACTTTGATGACAACCGAAACAATGGTAAAACTGCTCGGTAGAATTAACGCAAAAAGAAGGCGTTTTTTCGTGATGGAAGGGACAACAGCCCCAAAAATTCCTACCACGTTGCGTAAGCCTTACGTAGCGTCCGACCGTTTCTACCAAGTCGTTTTTACTTTTTATTTGTTCTATAAAGTTAGTGTCAAAACCTTTCATTTTATAATTCCCATTTGTGTGGAACGAATAATCTGTTAAATTCCTTAACGGCGTAAGTATCGCTCATACCCGAAATATAATCGCAAATAGCCGTATCTAAACCGTAAACGTCAATTAGTGAAACGTAGAACCTAGGCATAAGTTCGGGCTTTTTAGCGTAAAGTTCGTATAGTGCGGTTAGCATACGCTTTGCCCTTTCTTCTTCAGCCGTAAACTTCTCGTTAGTGTAAACGGTGTCAAATAGAAATTTTCTAAGTTCTAACGTAGCCTGTCCTACTTCTTCTTCCATTTCAACCAAGTTCTTGCCTTCGCTAGCCGTGTAAATTGACATTATCATTTTATTTATACGCTCTGAAGAAGTTTTACCTAAAACGTCTATTAAACGCTTTGGAATATCGCCTAGCGTTATAAAACCACCTTCAATAGCGTCGTCAATATCGTGGTTTACGTAAGCAATTCTATCGGCAAAAGAAACTGCTTTTCCTTCTAAAGTTTTTGGCGTTAACGAAATTTTATGATTTATTATTCCGTCAACGACTTCCCTAGTTAGGTTTAATCCCTTTCCGTCACGCTCTAATAAATCAACTACTCTTCCCGATTGTTCGTTATGCTCGAAACCTTTAGGGTTAAGCGAACTCAAAATTCGCTCGCCAGCGTGTCCAAAAGGCGTATGTCCTAGGTCGTGACCTAGTGCGATTGCTTCGGTTAAATCTTCGTTAAGAGAAAGCGCCCTTGAAATAGACCTTGCTACCTGCCATACGTTTAGAGTATGCGTAAGTCTTGTCCTATAGTGGTCACCTTCAGGCGAAAAGAATACTTGCGTCTTGTTTTTTAATCTTCTAAACGCCTTGCAATGAATAATTCTATCCCTATCACGCTGAAAATCGGTACGCATAGGACAAGGCTCTTCACTTCTAAGCCTACCTATAGTATTTTCAGATTTTACGGCGTATGGCGATAAAAACTTATCTTCAATTTTTAGGGTTTTATCTTTCATTTCTTATCCAAAATTTGCCATTTAAAAATTATACTATATAATAATACTATATATAAAGTAAAAATCCTTTTTTTGTCGCATAAAAAAATTTACGCCTTTTTAAGCGTAAATTTTTAGTTTAATTTAAATATTTTTTTAAGAATTGTCCGGTATAACTTTTTTCGTTTTGGCTTACTTGTTCGGGTGTTCCCACCGCCACAATTTCGCCACCGCCGTTTCCACCTTCAGGACCTAAATCAATAATATAGTCGGCAAGTTTAATTACGTCAAGGTTATGCTCGATTATTATTACGGTGTTCCCCGATTGTTGAAGTCTTTGAATTACCCCGCAAAGTTTATCGACGTCATAAGAAGATAAACCCGTAGTAGGCTCGTCTAAAATATATAGCGTTCTACCCGTTGCACGCTTGGAAAGTTCGGTTGCAAGTTTAACCCTTTGCGCTTCGCCACCGGATAGCGTGGTTGAACTTTGCCCAAGTTTAATATAGCCAAGCCCCACGTCCTGCAAGGTTTTAACCTTGTTATAAATAACGTTTATAGGCTTAAAAAATTCGCACGCTTCGTCAACCGTCATATTAAGAACGTCACTAATATTTTTACCCTTGTATTTTACTTGCAAGGTTTCTCTATTATATCTTTCGCCCTTACAAACTTCGCACGGAACGAACATATCGGGAAGAAAATGCATTTCTATTTTTATAGAGCCGTCGCCTTCACAATGCTCGCACCTTCCACCAGGAACGTTAAACGAAAATCTTCCCGCTTTATATCCCCTTTCTTTAGCGTCGGGGGTAGCGGCGAAAAGTTCCCTAATCGGCGAAAAAACACCCGTGTACGTCGCAGGGTTAGACCTTGGCGTCTTTCCTATGGGCGACTGGTCGATAGCAATTACTTTATCAAAGTGTTCAACGCCTTCAATAGCCTTATAGTTTCCTTGTCTTACTTTTGCTTTATTAAGTTTATCTGCAAGGGCTGGATAAACTATTTCGTTTACAAGCGAACTCTTTCCAGAACCCGAAACGCCAGTCACGGCAGTTATTAGTCCTACGGGAAAAGAAACGTCTATATCCTTTAGGTTGTTTTGG
This sequence comes from Christensenellaceae bacterium, assembly GCA_045632585.1. GTDB lineage: Bacteria > Bacillota > Clostridia > Christensenellales > Borkfalkiaceae > UBA1259. The sequence continues at coordinate 18,770 of JAZQWW010000081.1, read as the reverse complement.
CTTGCGCCTACGACCTTTAACCATCTTCCGTCAGGCGAAAATCTTGACTTTGGAACTTCAATTTTTCTTCTACCGCTTAGGTAGTCGCCAGTAATCGAACGTGGCTCAGCCATCACGTCTTCCACGCTACCAACGGCAACAACTTCGCCACCGTGAACGCCCGCTTTAGGTCCTATATCCACGATATAGTCGGCGCTTCTAATAGTGTCTTCGTCGTGTTCTACGACTATTAGAGTGTTTCCTAAATCCCTAAGGTTTGTTAAGGTATTTAGAAGTTTTTGGTTATCCCTTTGATGAAGTCCTATACTCGGCTCGTCTAAAACGTATAGTACGCCGGTTAGTCCACTACCTATTTGAGTTGCAAGCCTAATTCTTTGCGTTTCGCCACCAGATAAGGTTGATGCACTTCTAGATAAAGATAAATAACTAAGTCCAACGTTTCTTAAAAAGTTAAGCCTTGCCTTAATTTCTTTTATTATAGGCGTTGCAATCTTGTTCTTAATATCGCCAAAATCAAGTCCATCGATAAAAGCGAAAAGCGTTTCGATATCCATTTCGGTAAGGTCGGAAATGTTTTTATCTTGAATTTTAACGGCAAGCGCTTCTTTCTTAAGTCGTTTTCCGTGACAAACGTCGCAAGGAACCACGCTCATATATCTTTCGATTTCACTCTTGGTGTAATCGCTAGTCGTTTCCCTATAACGCCTTTCAAGATTAGGAATAATACCTTCCCAAGCAGAATTATAACTTCCGCTAAACGTTCTAGTGTTATATTCCATTTCGATAATTTCGCCTTTACTTCCGTAAAGCAAAATATCGTAAATTTCTTTAGGTAAATCTTTTACGGGCGTATCTAAACTAAACCCGTAATGACGAGCAAGAGAAGTAAAATTCATTTCAGCCATTTTCCCGCTGTCTAAATTCCAGCCAGTCACTGTCATAGCGCCTTGATTAAGGCTTTTATTAGGGTCTTTTACGATTAGGCTTTCTTCGATTTTATTCTTAAATCCTAGTCCACTACACTCTTTGCATGCACCGAAAGGATTGTTAAACGAAAATAATCTAGGCTCAATTTCTTCAATACTAATCCCACAATCTGAACAAGCGTATTTAGTTGAATACGACGTAGTGCCTTCGCCCACCTTTTCTACGGCGACGATACCGTCTGAGAGTTTTAATGCTACTTCTAAACTATCGGTTAAACGTTTTTGAACGCCGTCTTTTATAATTAATCTATCAATTACTAGACTAATATCGTGCTTAACGTTTTTATCAAGCGAAATTTCTTCATCAAGACTATAAACGTTTCCGTCGATTTCAATTCTTGCGTAGCCACTTTTTCTAAAGCCTTCAATTTCCTTTTTATATTCGCCTTTTTTTCCACGAACTACGGGTGCTTTAACTATAATTTTAGCGTTTTCGCCCATAGCCATAATTATATCGGCTATGCCGTCAACCGTTTGTCTGTCTATTTTTTTGCCACAGTTAGGACAATGCGGAGTGCCAAGTCTAGCGAAAAATAATCTCAAGTAATCGTAAATTTCAGTCACCGTTCCAACTGTTGAACGTGGATTGTGCGAAGTCGTTTTTTGGTCGATAGAGATTGCCGGCGATAAGCCTTCTATAGAATCGACGTCAGGCTTTTCCATTTGCCCTAAAAACATACGTGCATAACTAGATAAACTCTCAATATATCTTCTTTGACCTTCTGCGTAAATGGTTTCAAAGGCAAGCGTAGACTTCCCAGAGCCGGATAGTCCGGTAAACACCACCAACTTATCCCTAGGAATTTCAACGTTAATATTTTTTAGATTATTTTGTCTTGCGCCTTTTACGATTATTTTATCGTTCATAAGATATATTTTTCTCCAACGAAATAATTATATAACTTTTTTTTACATTTTGCAATTTTTTTAAAACAATAAAAAAAGCAAGAAAGTTTTTTCTTGCTTTTTTGATTTATTTTCGCATTTTTGCCTTTAATTTTGCTATGGTATCACGAATTTCTATGCACTTTTCAAAGTCTAAATTATTACTTGCAATCTTCATAAGCGCTTTCAGTTTTTCTATTTCTTCAGGAATATCAGCCTTTTTAACGCTTGCCGACAAATCAGTCTTTTTAGTAATTTCAAGCGTGTTTACAACGTCTTTAATAATAGTCTTTGGAGTTATGCCGTTTTCTTTATTGTATTCGCTTTGAATTTTTCTTCTACGGTTAGTTTCTTCGATAGCACGTTTCATACTACCCGTCATAACGTCGGCGTACATTATTACTCTACCTTCAGCGTTTCTCGCCGCCCTACCAATCGTTTGAATAAGCGACGTTTCGCTACGAAGAAAACCTTCCTTATCGGCATCTAGTATTGCAACCAGTTTTACTTCGGGAAGGTCAAGCCCTTCTCTTAAAAGGTTTATTCCACAAAGCACGTCGAATTCGCCCGTTCTTAATCCCGAAACGATTTCTATTCTTTCCATAGCGTCTATATCGCTATGCATATATTTTACCTTTATACCCGTTTCCTTTAAGTATTCTGTTAGACTTTCAGCCATTTTCTTGGTTAAGGTGGTAATTAGCACCCGACCACCACTAGACACCGTTTTATTTATTTGAACTAAAAGATGGTCTATTTGATTTTTTGTTGGAACTACTTCTATTTCGGGGTCTATAAGTCCAGTCGGTCTAATCAATTGTTCTACCACTTGTCCCGCTTCAGAAAGTTCGTACTTAGCAGGCGTTGCCGAAACGCAAATCATTTGCCCAACTCTAGCGTCGAATTCTTCAAAAGTAAGTGGTCTATTATCAAAAGCCGACTTAAGTCTAAAACCGTAATCAACAAGAGAAGTTTTTCTCGCCTTATCGCCGTTATACATAGCGTTGATTTGTGGAATAGTCATATGCGATTCGTCTATTACGGTCAAAAAGTCGTTTGGAAAATAATCTAAAAGCGTAAAGGGTGGCTCGCCTATTTTTCTACCGTCAAAATAACGGCTGTAATTTTCTATGCCCTTGCAAAAACCTATTTCACGTATCATTTCCATATCGTAATCAACACGTTGAGATAGACGTTGGGCTTCGATTAGTTTGCCTTGCTCGTCAAACAGTTTGACTTCGTCAAGTTTATCTCTTTCGATATACGCTAACGCACGTTTAGATTTTTCTTCTTCAACGGCGTAGTGACTTGCCGGGAATATAACGGCGTGATTTAGTTCGGAAATTATTTTGCCGGTCACCGCTTCGACTTCGCAAATTCTATCGATAACGTCGCCGAAAAATTCTACTCTTATAAATATTTCAGTGTTGGACGACGGAAAAATATCCACTACGTCGCCACGAACACGAAAAGAAGAACGAGAAAAATCTATATCCTTTCTAACGTATTGAATACTTACTAACTTGCGCATAAGTGCATCTCTATCAATTTGGTCGTTCGGTCTTAGCGAAACTGCAAGCCTATAATATTCTTCGGGTGCGCCTAGCCCGTAAATGCACGAAACGGACGCAACTACAATGGTATCACGCCTTTCAGATAGCGAACAGGTTGCAGAGTGCCTTAATTTATCTATTTCGTCGTTGATAGAAAGGTCCTTTTCTATGTAGGTGTCAGTACTTGGGATATAGGCCTCGGGTTGATAATAGTCGTAATAGGAAACGAAAAACTCTACGCGGTTTTCTGGGAAAAAGCCCCTTAGTTCGTTGCATAGTTGCGCAGCGAGAGTTTTGTTGTGCGCAATAACCAAAGTCGGTCTATTTACCCTTTCAATAACGTTGGCTACGGTGAAAGTCTTACCAGAACCCGTCACGCCGAGCAAAACTTGAGTTCTAAGCCCGTCGTTTAAGCCTTCGACTAGTTTGTCGATTGCTTGGGGTTGGTCGCCCGTAGGCTTATACGAAGATTTAAGTTTGAACTTTACGTCTTTCATTTACTAAAATATCCTTTTTAAGATAATTCCTATTAAAAAACTAAATATTGCAAGCGAAGTAGTTAGCATTATTCTAAAGACTACGCTACGCCTAAAAATTTTTTTACTTCTATCGTAGCCTTTGCCCTTTTCGGTAAGCGCAATACAATAGATTTTTTCTTCGTGACGCTCGGAATAAACCAGTTCGAGATATCCGTCTAAACTTAGGTTAAGTAAAATTTTGTCTAATCTTTCTAGGTTTAAGTCTTTAAGGCTAATAAGTTTAATCAAATCTAGTGGGCTTATTAAAACTGCCGAACGGTTTTTGCATAAGTTAAAGACCGAAACCATAACTTTATCTTCTACGCTACTTAGCATTACCTAGCCCCCAAAACAAAAAGCAAGAAGAAAGCCACACCCGTAATTAACGAGCCTAAAATCGAACCTAAAAATGAAAACGTCGCACAAGTCTTTATAGTTTTAACTTTATTTATTTCTTCGTCTAGTCTATTTTCAAAAACTTGCCTTCCCTTAGGTAAGGGCGATATGCAAATTTCATTTTCGTCTTTATATTTAATAGAAACGTAGCCTTTAGAAAACAGCGTTTCAAGGCAAGAAAAAATCGTTTCTACGTCAAAGGCGTATTCTCTTGGCATAGCCGAAAGAATTTCTTTGGTAGAAAGTATTTTATAATTTGGCGTTTTGCACTCTCTTATTATATATTCTAATACACTTAAACACTTATAATCAAGCATAATTACTCACACTTGATATTTTGCCGAAATTTAAGCGTTTATATACTTTAATTGCCTTTTTTCTTTATATGAACAACGTTAATTAAAACGTAAACACCTATTAGCGCTAAAGCAGAAAGCGTTAATATAAGATAACTGCCAAAAACAGAAACGGAATTATTAAAGAATTTAATATTACAGTCCACCATTTCCCTAAGGGTACTAACCAGTTCTGTAGAACAGCCTTGACTACTCATTTCCTTAAAGACACCGTTTAAGGTGTGGTTTTTAAGTAGTGAAGTGCCGTAAGTCCCTGGAAAAAAGCCAACGGCGTTTTGTAGCCCTTTTGAAAAAGTAGAGATAGGCATATACGCACCGCATATAAAACCATAAGTAGACGAAACGATAGAGCCTACCGCCGAAATTTGTCCTTGTGAAGTCAAGAAATAATTGACTATAGACGATAACGCCGTGCCAAAGGTAATTAAAATAAACTGGTCGACTAAAAGAAGTATTAAATCGGTAAACGTTATAAACCAGCCCGTAATACCCACGTAAATAAGACTTAAAACGGTTGCAACCGAACATACTATAGCCGTGTTTATTAGAGTTGCGAAAAAATAACTAATAGCAAGCGTAGATTTGTTTACGGGCGAAACTAAAAAGTCCTTTCTAACCCCGCTTACCTTATCAGTTACCATCATAAGATTAGAACAAAACGCAACCGTCACGCACGAAACGCCTAAAAGTGAAGACATGAGTTGTCCACCAACGTATCCGTTAATAACCTTGTCCGTAAGCGAAATTCCGTATCCTTCAATAACGCTTAAAAAAGAATCTTTATAAACGTTTTTTAGAAACGTAGCGTAAAGCACTAGTAGTATCATAGGCGTTGCAAGAGAAGTGAAAAAAACGCCCTTATCCTTAAAGAAAAGTTTACAATGTCTTTTAACTAAAGTATTAAACGTTTTCATTTTTATCCCCCGCTAAACTCTTTCCCGTCACGTTTAAGAATACGTCGTCCATTTTCCCCTTAATTACTTCAAAATCGGTAATTTCGGGAATTTTATCTAAAATTTCTTTTGCCGTCTTAGTGTTCTTTACCTTTATTTTATAGCCTTCGGCAATCTTGTCGTATTTAAGATTTTCTCTATCTAAAACGTCTTCCCTATCGGTATATAAATATAAACAGTCTTCGGCGTATTCGTTTTTTAATTCGTTGGGCGTTCCACCCGCTACGTTTTTGCCACTATCAATTATTGTTATATAATCGGCAATGTTCGCTTCTTCCATATAGTGAGTGGTTAGAAGAACCGTCATACCCTTATCCTTAATCAACTTTTCAATGGTTCCCCAAACGCTTTTTCTAGTTTGTGGGTCTAATCCCGTGGTAGGCTCGTCTAATATTAGTAGCGACGGCGAACTAATTAGCGCACGTGCTATATCTGCCCTTCGTCTTTGCCCACCAGAGAGTTTTGAAACCGTTCTATTCTTGATTTCGTCTAAATTAAAATACTTGGAAACTTCTAAATATTTCTCTTCAAATTTTTGGTCCAATATCCCGTAAAGCGACGCTCTTATCTTTAAGTTCTCGTAAACCGAAAGCGCACCGTCTAAAACAGAGTTTTGAAACACAATTCCTATTTCGTTTTTCACTTTCTTATAGTCACGTTTAGCGTCGCAACCGTTAACAATTACCTCACCACTATCGGCTTCAAGCGCACCACATATTACAGAGATGGTAGTCGACTTACCGGCACCGTTAACGCCTAAAAATGCATAAAGTTCACCTTTTCGCACCGAAAAAGTTAGGTCGTTTACTGCCTTAACTTCACCAAAACTTTTACACAAGTTTTTTATTTCTATAACTTTTTCCATTTCGCACCTATAAAATCTTTTCAACCGTATCGGCTATAATTTTTGTCTTGATAAGTGCAAGCCCACCCTTTTCTTTATCGCCAAGCAATATTAAAGAATCGCCTTGCTTTATGCCGAATACTTCTCTCGCTTCTTTTGGTATAACAATCTGTCCTTTATCGTTTACCTTACAAACTCCGAAAATATATTTACCGCTTTCTTCTAACATATACACTCCTTTTACTAAAAGTAGTAATTTTACGAATTTTAGTAATTATACCACGAGATACAATACGTGTCAATAATATATGACGCTTAAATTAACCTTTTTTCAAAAATTTTCATACAATACATTACTACACAAAGGAGGAATTTTATGTGCGGTTTATTCGGCTGTAATAACAGCCAAAACAATTGTTGCAACAATGGAAGATGTGGTAATATTACCACGATTATTAGGGGTCCCGTTGGCCCACAAGGTCCTAGAGGTCCTATCGGTCCACAAGGCGCAACCGGTCCTGCAGGTCCGCAAGGTCCTACGGGGTTAACGGGCGCTACAGGTCCAGTCGGTCCACAAGGTCCTATTGGCTTAACGGGCGCAACGGGTCCGGTTGGACCACAAGGTCCGCAAGGTCCACAAGGCTTAACTGGGGCAACCGGTCCTCAAGGTATTCAAGGTCCTGCAGGTCCGCAAGGTCCGCAAGGCGTTGCCGGTAGTAGCGATATTATATATGCAGGTGTGAACACTCAAACTAACGTTCCTGCAAACTCTATAGTTCCTATTACCGAAATTACTTCTACTAGTGGCTCCACTTTGAGCGTTAGTGATAATGAAGTGGTACTGCCAAGTGCGGGAAGTTATTTAGTTTCTTATTTCGTAAACGGTTCGGTAAATGAAGACAACAACTTGCTATACAGTCTATACCTTAACGACACGCCCGTTGCTGGCGAAACTATCGTTTTAGCAAACACGTTAGGAAACACTCAAGCAGGAAGTAAAACTATTTTAATAAACGTAGACGGTCCGTCAACGCTTGCAGTTTACAATACTTCGGGCAGTAGCGTGACCCTTTCGTCTGCAACTCTTACCGTCACCAGAATTTAAAAAAAGGCGTAGAAAACTACGCCTTTTTTATTTTTTTATAGTATAGTTCCCATCTTGGTCAACGCTTACGGTTATATCACCTATCGTATCAGTTCTAAAAAGATTACAATCAGGGTTTACTGAAAACAATCTATTAATCGCACTAGTACTAGGACGCAAGCCGTCGTCACCCTTATTTGCTGTAATTATAGCGTTTTTGGGAGAAAGAAGTTCAATAAACTCTTGACAATTGGAGTTTTTATCGCCGTGGTTTTGCATCTTATATACGTCAACGCCGCTTAGGTTTATAGAATACCCTTGCGCCAGATTATCGTAATAACCTATCGCGTTATAATTTACTATTTGCTTTTCTTGAGATTTATCAGCGTCCCCGCCAAGAAGTATTCTAACCCCTTTATATTCAAGATATACGGTTGGTGAAATATTTTTTATTTGATTATCCGACGGCCTTTCGGCGAGATTAAAATCGTTAAAAGCGCTATCGGATACTATTGAAGGTTTAGGAAATAAAAAGGTAAAAATATAATCTTCGCCCGTAAAATTTTTTAGAGCCGAGTATTCTTCTAGTAAGATATTTTTTGAATTAGAAAGAGAAACTATATCGCTTAAGGTTTGAAATTTAGAAAGGTCTAAAACCGATGGAATAAATAACTTTTGGACTTGATAATTTTCTATAAAATAGGTTGCATTGCCAATATTAGTGTCTAGAACGGTCGTTAAAATTAATACGTCTAATTTTTCCACGCTAAACTTTTCTAACGTGTCTTTAACCTTTTGTTTTGATTTATCAAGATTACCACAATCAATTAAAACGTTCGTACCATCCGGAAAATGAATAAACGTTGCGTCACCATAGGGAACGTCGATAAAAACCGTATAAAAACTTGATATCTCTATTTGTTCTTCGGGTGGACTACTATCCCCACCACACGAAAAACAAAATAATGAAAAGACTAAGGCAAGTATAATCCATAGTCTTTTTCTTCTTTGGTACATATAATTCATACTAACGCTTTTTTAATTTGTTCTTTTTCAAAAGTTCTAAATCTTTTTTTATTTGCGGAATGTATTTAGTTGCACACTCGTAGCCTATTTCATACATAGCGTTTGCTGAACCTATCGAAACGGGTTTATACGCAGAAAGGTCAGGATGCAGAACAACGTCGCTAAACTCGTAGCCTTTTTCCCAAGGTTTTTCAACCTTGCCTTTATAAGTGGGAATAATTCTAGATAAAAAACTTTGTTTCTTTTCGTGAGTGGAAAGGTCTATCGCTACTACGTAATCTGCGCCCATTTTTCTAGTTAAATCGGCAGGAACGGAATTAGTAAACGCACCGTCGATATATCTAACGTTATCAATTACTACGGGCTTAAAAAAAGGTGGATAACTCGACGACGCACAAAGCGCTGTAGCAACGTTTCCACTACTAAAAACGTATTCGTCACCACTTTCAACTTCGGTGGCAACAGCCATAAAAGGTTTTTTAAGTTCTTCAATGTTTTTAGAGCCTATGGTTCTATCAATTACCTTAAACATACCTAAAGTGTCCATTTTAATCATAAATAGACTCGTCACGTCGCCAAGGTCCACGTTCTTAATAAGTTCGTTTATATCCGTTGAAGTATAGCCGTCGGCGTAAAAAGCACCTATAATACTTCCTATGCTAGTCCCCGCAACCACGTCGAATTCTATTCCGTTTTCTTCAAACGCTTTTAACGCACCTATCTCGGCAAAGCCTTTTGCCCCACCAGAGCCAAGCGCTAAACCTAATTTTATTTGTTTGGGCTTTCTTCTAAATAGCCACGAAAAAAATTTCATTATTTAGTTCCTTCACTCTTGGGTTTAGAAGTCATAACTTTTATTATGGTAAATATAAGTAAAATTATAGCCAAACCGAATAGACCGTATAAAATAAGGTCTAAATATTCTATGCAAATTTCCGCTAAAATTGATATTAAAAATCCAGCAACTAAATTTCCTGCAAGCGCCGGCAATATTGTTTGTCTAAATTTAAGTCCTAAAAAAACTGCTATTGCAGTTCCCGTATAAACACCGGTCATTGGTAGTGGTATTGCAACGAACACGAATACGCCGATTTGTTTTAGAAGCGTTTCGGTCATTCTGCCCTTTTTGTTTTTTTCTAGTTGTTTTTCTAAAGTTTCTTTTGCTTTGGTATCAAAATACGTTTCTACCTTCAATACGAAAGTCTCAAACCATTTTATTTTTTTTAGTAAATTTAGCACTGGAATTAAAAGGAAAAATATAGGTATACAAACTAATGACGAACCTATAAACGATAGTCCAAAAGCACTCAAGAAACCAAGCCCTATACCCCTACCGAACACAATTGCACCCTTAAGTTCTATAAGTGGCACAAAAGATAAAATGATAGTTGCTAGGTATTCGTTATATATTAAATTAGAAATAAGTTCGACCATACTTCACCTAAAATTTCCTATATAAATATTATACTATCTACATAATAAAAAATCAATAGATAAAACGGCTAAAACTTGCGAAAAAAACTTGAAAAAAAAGTAAATTAAAGTATAATATTATTAGGTGTTAAAATGACTACTCAAAAAATGTTATCATTACTTAGAAAAGGAATATCCGAATACAAAATGATAAAGGACGGCGATAAAATTGCCGTTGGCGTTTCAGGCGGTAAAGACAGTATCGCCCTACTTAAACTACTTGCCGAATATAAAAGGTTTTCCCCCGAAAAGTTTTCGCTAGTGGCTATTAGTGTAGACCTTAATTTTAACGGCGTTCCAACCGACTTTTCTATCCCAAAAAAGATTTGCGAAGATTACGGCGTGGAATACCAAATAGTTAAAACTGAAATCGGCGAAGTGGTATTTGACGTAAGAAAAGAAAGCAACCCTTGTTCTCTTTGTTCAAAAATGCGTAAAGGTGCTCTTTACGACGAAGCCGTAAAATTAGGTTGTAATAAAGTTGCAATCGGGCATCACGCCGACGACCTAATAGAAACCTTTATATTATCATTATTCTACGAAGGTAGACTTTCGACTTTTGCACCGAAGAGTTATCTGGATAGAACAAAACTAACCCTAATTAGACCTATGATTATGATAAAAGAAATGGACGTAATAGGCTACGTTAAAGATATCCCTATAGCAAAAAGCCCTTGCCCCGTTGATAAGCAAACTAAACGTGAATACGTTAAAAACGTTTTGTCTACTTTAGGTAAAGATATCCCTTCGCTTAAGGATATGATATACACAGCGCTTACTCACCCCGAAAGATATAACCTTTTCGATAAATTTAATAGCGAAATTGATAAGATATAAAAATTCCCACCGAAATCGGTGGGAATTACTTTTTATTCTTCTTGTTGTTCGATATAAGATAAGAAATTTGCGCCTGTAATTTGTTCAAACTCATCTTTATCCTTTACCGTATTATCGGTAAAATGAATTATAAAGACTATTGCTACGCCCAAAGCCAATCCTATAAAAGTACAAATGGCTAAATATTTGGCTTTCTGCGTATGAACACTCATACTAGCAGAACTTTGTAAAACCTTAAGTTCAGGTCTTTGTGCCATAATTTTTCCATCAAGATTTTTGTTCGCACTTTCAATAACGGCGTTTAATTTCTTTTCAGCATAAGATTGATTAGCGTCTGAATAGGAAATTGTGAATATTAAACTTCTTGCTTCACTATCAAAGTTTACCTTTACGCTAGACGCTTTAATGTTTCCTTGTCCACCGTTTTCAGTGTAAATCTCGTTAGCCGAACGAATAAATATCGGGGTGACTATATGCGACGCAACGTCTTGAAGATATAGTTTTGAAAGCGTGACGTCATTAGACGGCGCTGAACTTTCAGAAAGGTTTGCAACGAACATTACCGTTTGCGTAGCCGTGTAAACGGGTTTGTCTCTTAAAAGAATAAGCCCTACGCCACCGATAACGCCTAAAACGGTACAAAGTATAACGATATATATTCGTCTAAATAATATTCTAAAAATTTCTAAAAGAGTGTTTTTTTCAGCAGTATCGTTTATCATCTTATTCCGCCTCCTGCTTTTCAATATAGGCTATCACGTTAGTATCCGTAATGCTTTCGAACTCGTCTTTATCTTGAACCGTTCTATCTAAAATTTCACTTATATAAACTGCGAAAAGTGAAAGTGCTACACCAACAACGAAGAACGCTAAAAGCGTACGCTTTTTTGATGCCGACGAAGAACAAGAAATATCGCTTGCCTTGGTGACTGTTTCTTCAATACGAGTTTTAACACCGCCAAAAGCATCTTCTGCCTCGATTGAAATTGCAAGAACTAAAATTCTAGACTTTGCCCTTGCTTCGCTAGAAGACGACGAGTTAACCGAAAGTTTAAACACGAAAGACGAACCGTCGCTAACGGCGTTTGCTTTAGTAGTAGCGGATATTGAGCCTTTGCTAAAATATCTAACGCCCGATTTTTCTACTTCCCTAGGGTTTTGTCTAAACTCTAAAATGTATTCGTCAACCGTTTTCCCGCTATTAAGATAATCCGCATAAATGGCGTCTGCACGTTCTAAAACAATGCCTTCGTCGCAAAAATCCACAACTGTATCAACGTATGCACGCATTGCGTTTATGTTGTTTTGTTTTTGAGTAGCCGTTTGGTCTTTTATGTCCTGACTGCTACTAGTTGCCCAATAGTTTACGTTTTGCGTAGCAGTATAAGTCGGTTTTTTTATTTGTAGATAGCCAAAACCACATAACGTTGCTATTGCGGTGACCAAAAAGATTAAAAGTATTCTCTTTTTAAGAACGTATAAAATTTTACGTAGCGATAAAACTTCTTGTTCTTGATTTACGTTAGACATTTAATAACCTCTTTTTTAATTACGCATAGATTTTAACATATTTTGGTGTTAAAATCAATATTATTTTTGAAAGCGTTAAACGCTTTTTATCTTTTTTTCAAGATTGATTTTCTTATCACAAACTTCAAGCGCTGCTTTTTTGTGAGTGACGATTAAAACGGTCACTTCCTTTAAGTTTTTTAAGTTTTCTAAAACGTTTCTTTCCGTTTCTTCGTCCAAAGCGCTAGTCGCTTCGTCTAAAAGCATAATAGGTGCGTTTGAAAGCAAGGCTCTAGCAAGCGCTAGGCGTTGAAGTTGTCCTTCAGAAAGTCCTGCGCCCTTTTCACCTATAATCGTTTCAAGACCGTCTGGAAGTTCATTTATAAACTCGCTAGAGCAACTTATATCTAGCGCGTTTTTAATTTGCTTTTCAGTAGCGTCAGGATTGATAAAAGTGACGTTTTCTCTTATGCTACCACTAAATAGCATATTACCTTGTGGCACGTAAGAAAACAACGAACGAGTGCTATTTGCAATATCGATTTCTTCGCCGTCGGTTTTTATCTTAATACTACCTTCGCTCAAAGGGTATACCCCTAAAAGAAGTTTAAATAGCGTACTTTTTCCTATTCCCGAAGTGCCGACGATAGCATAGATTTTACCCTTTTCTATCACTGCGTTAAAGTTAGATAAAACGGTATTTCTATCGTAAGCAAAGCCTACTTTATTGAAGTTAATTGTGTTTAATTTTTTGTAAAGTTTTTGTGGATTTACGGCTTTAATGCTCTCTTCTTCTTCAATTTCGTCTATATCGATTAAGCGTTCAGTAGAAGAAATCATAGTAAAAATCTTTGCAAACACCATAGAAAGCGCCATAAACGGCATTTGAACGTTATTAACTAGTTGTAGAATTGCTGATAAATCACCGTAAGATAGACCTTGTCCGTTAAATATTAAAACGCCACCGTAAATTAAAGCGAAAACGTAGCCTGCACTAGCGATTAAATGAAATAGCGAATGCCCTAATACCGAATAATTTCTACGTTTCATTTTAATCTTAAAATTTTCCACGTGAAGTTTGTCCGCACGGTCAGTCACCTTGTCTTCGTTAGCAAAAACCTTAACGGCGAGCAAGTTTTCGATATTTTCTTGCATATATGCATTGGCTCTGCCCCTTGATTCTTGAGCCTTTCTATGAAAGAACTTAATTTTTGCACGCATTAGCGTAGAAATTAAAAATACCAAAACTCCCATACCTAGGAAAACTAACGCAAAAACAACGTCTATCGTTAACAACGCAATAACTGCAAGCAAAAGTCTAACTAGCGCCGAAAAAACCGACGGTAAAATTTGAGTTATACCTTCGCAAACAACAGTCACGTCACTAGAAAGCGTGTTCATAAGTTCACCGCTGTGACGGGTAGATATTTTTGCATATTTTTTTCTAAAAATGCTTTGAAAAACAACCATTCTAAAAGACATTTCTAGTTTACCGCTAATATGTTCTTCAAGACCTTTGTTTAAAATACGGAAAATAAATTGCAAAATAACCACGCCGACAATAGAAAAACAACCCGTTAAAAGTTTTGTTCTATCACTTTCTATCGCACCGTCCACTACTTGCTTTACAAGCATAGCAAATAAGACCGACAGCACCGAAAACATTGCGTTGGTTAAAATTAGCAAAAATATATTAAAATGTTGTTTTTTTGAATTTTTCCATAGCCATTTTAGGCTTTTTACGTCTTTCATTACCATTTATTCTATCATAAAGCCCAAAATAAGTAAAGACCTATATATAATAAAATTTATCTTGCTTAAACCGATTTTTTATTATATAATAAAAATATGACTTTTGTAGACTTAAAAAAATCGCCTATTATGGGGGAAATTAAGGAATTTTTAGACGGGTTTTTCTACGGCTATACTTATCCTATATTTTTATCGCTCGTTGCAATGATATCGTTTTGCTTTAACGTTGGACTTTTAGGATTTACCATTTTTGCCGTTTTAGCGTCGATAAACCTACTTTTATATAAAGATTTAACGCCGTTTATTTCGCCCGTATGTTTATTCCTTTTTTGTTTTAACGACTTAAACGTTATAAATTGCCTATACTTTTACCTTTTATGTGGTTTTCTAGCAATTTGCTTAATCGCGCATTTCTTCATACATAAGACAGAGTTTTACATAGGCAATTTAGTTCTACCACTAATTTTATTCTCTATAACGTTATTCACGGGTGGACTTTTATCCGACTACGTTTCAGATTATTTGGGTGGATTTGCCGTAATAATTTCAACGGGGCCGGTTATCTTGCTTGAATATCTAGTTTTTTCTAACTATATTCTTCCACCTAAAAATTTCGATATTAAAAAATACGTTTGCGTTGTTTTAATTTTCGCAGGGATTACTGCGTCAATAACTATGTTCTATCTTAGGTCTATCACCAACACCTTTTTTAAGGGTGGACTTCTTGACTTAAAATGGGGAACTTCTAACACGGTTGCCGCACTACTGCTTTTAACCACGCCTTGCATTTATTATTTATTAACGAAGGCTAAAAACTTTCTTCCCTACCTTGCATTAATAGTTTTCTTCTTTATTATGTTAGTAGTTTCAGATAGCGACGGATGCCTTGGAATATTTCTGTTTTTCACACCTTTCTTAATGCTTACAAGTATTTATTTTATGAATAAGCAAATTAGAAGAAAGTTTATGATAACAATATTTTCTTGCGGTATACTAGCACTTCTTGCCGTTTTATATCTTATTAAAAATAAAGATATATCCACCCTACTAAACACGGGCGACAGTGGTAGATGGTATCTTTATAAACAAGCAATATCCGTTTTCAAAGACTATCCTATTTTCGGGGCGGGGTTAGGATATTACGACCACTCTAAATATTATCCGTCACTTGAAATATTTAGACAATTTAACTTCCACTCGTCATTTTTACATATTATGGCGACCACCGGAACTTTTGGACTTCTCTCGTACGTTTACTATCTAATATCTAGGGTAAGATGCTTAAAAGGAAAAAGTGCGTTTAACTTTTACGCCCTATCATCCTTTTTGTGTTTCCAAGGCTATGCGCTAATCGACGTAAGCGAATTCTGTTTATTCCCCTTGCTCGGCTGTATAACTATATTAATAGCCGTTAGCGAATACCTTAACGGAACTTATAAAAAGAGCGATATGCTTAAAGAAAATTTTAGCATAAAATACCAAAGCAAGTTTTTAAGTAAAAAATTCTAAATTAAAAAAATTAACCCCTTTGTCTACTAGTCGGTAGACAAAGGGGTTTTTTATTTATGCGTTTTTAGTATCAATCTTATAGGTTGGAACTAATTCGCTAACCATTTTCTTCATTTTATCAGTTTCTTTGTACGCTTCTTCTTTTAATTTCATAATTCTTTCGAAAAGCATATCTTCGTCAATTACGATAGGTTTACCGATAGAAATCATTTGGTTAGGCGTTTTTTGAAGTCCTTCTTCTTCCATAAGTCTTTCTTCGTAAAGTTTTTCGCCTGGTCGAAGTCCCGTCACCACCACGTCGATATCCTTAAACGGCTCAAGTCCACTTAATTTTATCATATTTATAGCCATATCGTAAATTCTAACTGGGTCACCCATATCAAGAACGAATATCTCACCGCCATTTGCGTACGCACCTGCTTGAAGAACTAAACTTACGGCTTCTGGAATAGTCATAAAGTATCTAACGATATCCTTGTGCGTGACTGTAATAGGTCCACCTTCTTCAATTTGTTTTTTAAATAGTGGAATTACCGAACCGTTAGAACCTAAAACGTTCCCAAACCTAACTGCAACGTAATCTGTTTCGTAGCGCTTGTCAAGCGTTTGAACAATCATTTCACAAATACGCTTAGTGGCCCCCATAACGTTGGTTGGGTTTACGGCTTTATCCGTGCTAATTAGAATAAATCTTTTTACGCCGTTCTTACCTGCTGTATCTGCTACGTTAAAAGTACCTAAAACGTTATTCTTAACTGCTTCGTTAGGACTTGTTTCCATCAACGGAACGTGTTTATGCGCTGCTGCGTGGAACACGATTTCAGGTTTGTATTTTTTGAAAACGTCTTCTATTCTTCCTAAATCACGACAAGAGCCTATAAGCGTTAAAAGATTGATTTCAGGGTGCTTACGCTTAATTTCTTGCTCGATTTCGTAAGCGTTGTTTTCATAAATGTCAAAAATTATTAATTGCTTAGGGTTGTGCGTGACGATTTGACGGCAAAGTTCGCTTCCGATAGAGCCACCGCCACCAGTCACCATAACCACTTTATTTTCGATATACCCTATAATTTCGTCAAGATTTACTTTAACCGGTTCTCTACCGAGTAAATCCATAGGCTCGACTTTTCTTAAGTTAGAAACGGATACTTGTCCTTTTATAAGTTGATAAACGGCTGGAAGTATTTTTATTTCACACTTGGTTTCTTGACACTTTTTGATAATTTCGCTAAGCGTTTTTCTATCAATTGAAGGGATAGCAATAATAATTTGTTCAGCGCCGTATTTTTTAGTCATTTCTACAACTTGGTCAACCCTACCTGCAACGGGTACGCCGTTTGGTTTAAGTCCGTGCGTTTTAGTATTGTCGTCTAAAAAACAAACGGGCTTAAGCGAAACCTTGTCGCCTTCTAACATTTCACGAACGAGCATAGTACCTGCAGAGCCTGCGCCGATAACCAAAACCTTATTTGCTTTTTTAAGTTCTTCGTGGTTTTTTATTCTAGTTCTAATAGCGTGAAAAGCCCTTATAGCAAATCTACTCGATAAAAACGATAGAACGTATAATATACAAACTATAACTACCCATTTAAAAGTAAGCGCGCGAAAAATTATTGAGCAAACGGCAAAATAACATACGTTAAAACCCGATGCGATTATAGCTTTTATAGCGTCATAGAAATCAACGTGACGCCATAATTTTTCGTAAAAACCAAACAAGAAGTTCACAGTCAGCGTAATTCCGTACGACGCTAACAACAAGTAGTAAGTAGACTTAAAAACTTGTGTGTAGTTATCGTTCGTTAAAAATAACGCAAACACCCAAGCGAACGTGACGATAAATACGTCCGCTATAACAAAAATTGCAATTTTCCCTTTTCTGTTCATATATTACCCTTAAAAATTTATTTCAAATTGTTTATCAAATTTTGCAGTGTTAGTCCGTTGTTTTTCATTTGAGTGTTTACTTTTCCGTGCTTAACGAATTTATCTTCAGCCCCGAAAATATAAACTTTAGTATCTTCCTTTGAATAATACGACGCTACAAGGCTACCAAACCCACCAATCTTGCTATTTTCTTCTAAAGTGATTATTTTCTTTTTTTGGCAAGCGTCTAAAACTTTTTCGTCAAGTGGTTTAATACTTCTAACGGCGTAAACTTCGGCGTTTGCGCCACTTTCTTTAGCGTATTTAAGCCCAAGTTCAATCATATTAGCGCCAACGGCAAATATCGCCGTATCAGCGTTATTATCTCCAAATATTTTAATCCAACGTCCATTGTCGTAATCTTTTTCGCAATCAAAGAAGTTTTCACTCTTTGGATATCTTATAGCAACTGGACAATTAAGCGATAACGCATAAGATAAAGCGCCTTCCATCTCGTTATAAGAGTTTACCGATAATATGCGCATATTAGGAAGATGCGATAAAAAACTTAAATCAAACAACCCTTGATGCGTTTGCCCGTCGGCGCCTACAAAGCCGGCTCTATCCACGCAAAATACTACGGGGAGATTTTGAAGGCATACGTCGTGAATAATTTGGTCGTAAGCCCTTTGCAAAAAGGTTGAATAGATAACCACGATAGGCTTTAACCCACCTGTAGCCATACCAGAAGATAGCGAAACGGCGTATTCTTCGGCAATACCAACGTCGTAAAAATTTTCGGGATAAAGTTCTTCAACGGCTTTTAAGCCCGTGCCGTCTTTCATACCAGCCGTAAGCGCAACGACTTTTTTATCTTTAGCGATTATTGAATTTATAGCGTTTGAAAGGGCGTTTGAATAAGGCGTACTTCCACACTTATTATCTTTTGAAACGCCGTGATAAAGGTCCGCGTGTTTTTCCGCTTTTTTATCACCTTTCCCCTTAACCGTAGAAACGTGAAGGAAAATCGCTCTATCTTTAGAGGCATATTTAACTCTTTCAAGCGTTTTGTTAAGTTCTACTAAATCGTTTCCGTCAACAACGCCAACGTACTTAAATCCGTATTTACTAAAGAAGTTTTGACGACTGAATAATCTTTTGAAAAAATTTTTAATCTTTCTTAAAAATCTAGTAAATATAGAATTTCTAAAAATCTTCTTGAA
>JAZQWW010000080.1:0-3028 GCA_045632585.1 Christensenellaceae bacterium | reverse complement strand
AGTTCTCTTAAACAGCCCGTAATTACTAACGTGTCCGTTCCACAAGAAGCGTGACGTGCGTGGTATTCTAGCGTTCCGATAGGAATAATGAAAGGAACTTTTCTATCAACGGCGTCTTGAATTTCGTCGTATAACATTTCTAGCATTTGCATAGTTTTTTTCTCCTAAAAATCAAGTTTTTTAATTACGTAATTATTATAGTTGAGATAATCGGAAAAGTCAATAGCAGTATAAACAAATAATAAAGCGTTTTAAATAAAAACTCGGCTTAAATAAAGCCGAGTTTAATCGTTTTAATTATTTTGCAAATTCGGTTGCACGCCATTCACGAATAACGTTAACCTTGATTTGTCCAGGGTATTCCATTTCTTGTTCAATCTTTTTAGCGATTTCTTTTGCAAGGAATGAGGTTTGTGCATCGTCGATTTGTTCAGGTTTAACCATAACCCTAACTTCTCTACCCGCTTGGATAGCGTAGCATTTTTCAACGCCCTTGAAACTTGAAGAAATTTCTTCTAGTTGTTGTAAACGTTTAATGTAGTTAGTGGTCGTTTCCCTTCTAGCGCCAGGTCTTGCGCCCGAAATAGCGTCTGCCGCAGCAACTAAAATTGCTTCAATCGTTTTAGGTTCAACGTCGCCGTGGTGAGAAAGTATTGCGTTAACAACGCTATGGTTTTCTCTATACTTTTTAGCAAGGTCAGCACCGATTTGCATGTGCGTTCCTTCAATTTCAAAGTCAACGGCTTTACCAAGGTCGTGAAGTAATCCCGCACGTTTTGCAAGTGCTGGGTCAACGCCGAGTTCGGTTGCCATAACGCCTGCTAAATGCGAAACTTCTATAGAGTGACGAAGTACGTTTTGTCCATAACTAGTACGGAATTTAAGTCTACCGATAAGTTTGATAATTTCTGGGTGAAGTCCGAAAATTCCACACTCGAACATTGCCGATTCACCGGCTTCTTTAATTTGCTCGTTAAGTTCTTTCTTAACTTTTTCAACCGTTTCTTCAATACGCGCTGGGTGAATTCTACCGTCTTGAATAAGTCTTTCAAGCGCAATTCTAGCCGTTTCACGTCTAACTGGGTCGAAACCTGAAACGATAACTACTTCAGGCGTATCGTCGATAATAAGTTCAATACCCGTAGCGTTTTCAAGCGTTCTAATGTTTCTACCTTCTCTACCGATAATTCTTGCTTTCATATCGTCAGACGGAAGTGGAACTACCGATACGGTAAGTTCAGTCGCTTGTTCGGTGCTACACTTTTGAATAGCAAGGCTAACGATTTCCTTGGCTTTTCTCTCGCCTTCTTCTTTAGCCTGCGCTTCAATGTTTTTAACGGTGCTTAAAGCATCACGTTTTGCGTCGTCGATAATAGCGTCAACTAGTTCTTTTTTCGCTTCTTCCTTACTCATTTGCGAAATTTTTTCAAATTCCTTTATCATAAGTTCGTGTTGAGCAGAAATTTCGCCTAGTTTTCTTTCTACTTCGGCTTGCTTGTCTCTTAGTGCGTTTTGTTGTCTTGTCGTTTCTTCGTTGCGTTTTACTAGATTGTCTTCTTTTTTGTCAAGCGTCTCTTCCTTTTGGTTAAGACGGTTTTCCATTTTTTGAAGTTCACTGCGCTTTTCTCTCGCTTCTCTTTCAAAATCGCTACGAAGTTTGATTTCCTGTTCCTTTAGTTCTAAAGTAGCTTCTTTTTTGATTTGTTTACTCTCTTCTCGAGCCTCGCAAACAAGTCTTTCCTTCAACTCTTTAAAAGTACCGTGTTTACTTTTTATTATAAGCCAGGTTATTAGCCACGCTATTATCGCGCCGACTACTAAACCACCGGATAAGAACAGGATTCTAATTGGGTCGTCCATTTTTTGTATCCTCCTGTTATTTGGTTTTTATTTTCTTATTTCATTATATCATACAGTAGTCAAAAAGTCAAAGCATTAGTCTTGCTTTTCGTCTTTACTGTAAAATGCCGTAAGTATTCTTTCTTGAAGTTCGTTTGCAACTTCTGGATTGTTTTCAAAATATGCAACGGCTTTTTCTCTGCCTTGAGCGATTTTTTCGCCGTTATATGAAAACCATGCGCCACTCTTTTCAAGTAGTTCGTATTCAAGACCTAATTCTACAAGGCAACTTCCTTTAGAAATACCTTTTCCGAATATAATATCGAATTCAGCCGTCTTGAACGGTGGAGCAACTTTGTTTTTAACGATTTTGGCTTTGGTGTGATTGCCGTATAGACCGTTCGTATCTTTAAGAGCGTCTGATTTTCTAACGTCAATTCTAACGCTTGCGTAGAACTTAAGCGCTTTACCACCCGCAGTCACTTCGGGATTACCGAACATTACGCCAACTTTTTCACGAAGTTGGTTGATAAAGATTATACAAGTTTTTGCTTTAGCGGCAACGGCTGTAAGTTTTCTAAGCGCTTGCGACATAAGTCTTGCTTGCAAGCCAACGTGCGAATCACCCATATCACCTTCGATTTCGGCTCTTGGCGTAAGCGCAGCAACTGAGTCGATAACGATAATATCAACTGCTTTACTGTTTACTAGTTGTTGCGTAATTTCAAGCGCTTGTTCGCCGTCGTCGGGTTGTGAAACGTATAGTTCGTCAAGGTTTACGCCTAGATTTTTAGCGTAAACGGGATCTAGTGCGTGTTCTGCGTCGATAAACGCAGCGATTCCGCCTGCTTTTTGCGCTTCGGCTATGCAATGAAGTGCAACCGTAGTTTTACCTGAACTTTCAGGTCCGTAGATTTCAATAATTCTACCTTTTGGAAGTCCACCAACGCCGATAGCAAGGTCAAGAGATAGACAACCAGTTGGCAATACTTCGATATTTTCGTCGCCTGCCGATTGACCTAACTTCATAATAGAACCTTTTCCACATTGTTTTTCAATTTGCGCTATCACGCTGTCTAGCGCCTTTATTTTGTTTTCATCCATTTTAGTTTCCTCTCTAAATCTTTTTTAATTTTTTTATTGCGAGAAATAGCGCTTTGTTTTTTGCTTTTTGCGTTATTTCTTCTCT
>JAZQWW010000079.1:0-11373 GCA_045632585.1 Christensenellaceae bacterium | reverse complement strand
GGTAGGGAAATGTTTACGCCACCACCAAACGTCGATTCTGCAGTTGTTAAAATTGATATAGATAGAAATAAAAATCAGGGCGTTGATTTAGCAAAAGTTCGTGACGTTGTTAAGGTTTCTTTTTCTAGCCGTAGAAAAATGCTAGTTAACAACCTAATGAATTTCTATAAACTATCAAGAGTAGAAGCCGAAGAAGTTTTAACAAGCGCAAATCTACCGTTAACCGTTCGTGGCGAACAACTTTCGGCTGAAGACTATATAAGATTATCAAGGGCAATAAAAAAATGAAAAAACTAGTACTTGCAAGTGCAAATAAAGGAAAAATTAAAGAAATTCGCCAAATGCTTAAGGATAGTTTTGAAGTGGTTGGCTATAAAGAACTAGGACTTGATTTTGATATAGTTGAAGACGGCGAAACTTTTTACGAAAATGCTTTAATTAAAGCGAAAGCCGTTTCTAACGCATTAAATTTACCAGCACTTGCTGACGATAGTGGGCTTTGCGTTGATGCATTAAACGGCGAACCAGGTATATATAGTGCAAGATACGCTGGTGACGGCGACGACGAGCATAATAACGATTTAGTTTTAGAAAAACTAAAAGGCGAAAAAAACCGCACGGCAAGGTTCGTTTGCACTATGGTTTTATATAATACCGACGGTAGTATTATTACGGCTGAAGGTAGTACCGAAGGTGAAATTTTAACGGAAAGACAAGGAACTAACGGTTTCGGATACGACCCTATATTTTATAGTCACGACCTAAATAAAAGTCTTGGCGTAGCGACCGACGAAGAGAAAAATTCTATTTCACATAGGGCAAGGGCGCTTAACAAATTAAAAGAAAGTTTATAAAAATTTTAAGGTATAAATTATGAAAGTTTATCAAAGTATAGAAAATTTAATAGGCGAAACGCCACTTTTAAGACTTAATAAACTTGAAAAAGAACTAGGGTTAAAGGCAAAACTTTACGCTAAACTTGAAATGTTTAATCCTGCTGGTAGCGTAAAAGATAGAGCAAGTTTATATATGCTAAAAGACGCTGAAGAAAAAGGCTTGATAAGCCAAGGCGCAACGGTTATAGAGCCGACTTCCGGAAATACGGGAATAGGGCTTGCTAGTCTATGTGCTGTTAAAGGTTATAAGGCTATATTTACAATGCCTGAAACTATGAGTAAGGAAAGGATTAAACTTCTTAAAGCGTATGGCGCCGAAGTGGTTTTAACTAGTGGCGAATTAGGTATGAAAGGTGCAATAGATAAAGCAAACGAAATAAAAGAAAAAACGCCTAATAGTTTTATTCCGTCACAGTTTGATAATCCTGCAAATACTTTAGCGCACTATGAAACTACGGGTGTTGAAATATATAGAGATTTAGATGGAAACGTGGACTTTTTCGTTGCTGGTATCGGCACAGGTGCAACCCTATCTGGAACTGGTAAATACTTAAAGGAACAAAACGTAAAAATAAAGGTGATAGGCGTAGAACCTAAAAACTCGCCTATGATAAATAAAGGCTACTTTGGTAGCCATAAAATTCAAGGCATAGGCGCTAATTTTATTCCGAAAAATTACGATGCAAGCGTGGTAGATTGCGTTTATGAAATTAGTGATGAAGACGCTTATTCTTATGCTAAAAAACTTGCTAAGTTTGAAGGAGTTTTAGCGGGAATATCGTCCGGTGCAAGTCTTAAATGCGCTATAGATTTAGCAACCAAACAAGAGAATAAGGATAAAAACATAGTAGTTCTTCTTCCAGATACTGGAAATAGATATTTATCCGACGAAAATTTTTAATAAAAACACAAAAAAATCGGCATAGAAAAATCTATGCCGATAATTTTTTTAAGTTAAAACTTACGCTCTTTCTACTTTACCACTTTTAATACATCTAGCGCAAACGTATTGTTTAGAAACGTATCCTTTTTCGTCTTTAACAGAAATCTTTTGAAGGTTTGCTGCATAAGACTTTGGAGCCTTACGGTTAGAGTGGCTTACGGTATTTCCAGAAAGTTTACCTTTTCCACAAACGCTACAAATTCTACTCATATTTTTAATCCTCCGATAGGTATTTATACATTGAACACGTAATACTTTATCATATAACAAAAAAAATTGCAAGTTTTTTAGAGTAATTTTTTATATTTTTCTAATTTTTCGAACTAATCAAAGTGTAAAACGATTAAAAGTTATAAAACTTTTATAAACTGTTGACAAGTTGCGTGAAATTTGGTACTATAAAAACAGTTTATTAAAGTCTTTTGTGACTGACGGATTAAGTGGATAACCACAAAGAAACAAAAGATTATATGTCGACCGTCTGGGCACGTTTAGAAATAATCGTGCCCTTTTTTATAGGAGATAATATGTTTTTAAGCGATATTGAAATTGCACAGCAAACAAAACTTAAACCTATTAGTGAAATAGCAGATTTTGCAGGTATTGACCCTGAACTTGTTGAAAACTATGGTAAATACAAAGCAAAAATCGACCTTGCGCTACTTAATAAACAAACTAAAGAAGGTAAACTTATTTTAGTGACTGCAATTACCCCAACCCCTGCGGGCGAAGGTAAAACGACGACTACTATAGGTCTTGCCGACGGGCTTAAAAGAATAGGTAAAAAAGTGACGGTTGCCCTTCGTGAACCTTCGCTTGGTCCAGTATTCGGTGTAAAAGGCGGTGCTGCCGGCGGTGGATATGCACAAGTCGTTCCTATGGAAGATATAAATCTTCACTTCACGGGTGATTTTCACGCTATAGGCGCTGCAAATAACCTTCTTGCCGCAATGCTAGATAATCATATTCATCAAGGAAACGTACTTAAAATCGACGTTAACAGAATTACTTGGAAACGTTGCGTTGATATGAACGATAGGGCGCTTAGAAACGTAGTAATAGGACTTGGTGGTAAGGCTAACGGCACGCCTAGAGAAGACGGCTACGATATAACGGTTGCTAGTGAAATAATGGCGATTTTATGTTTGTCTTCATCAATTGCAGACCTTAAGGAAAGACTATCTAAAATTATCGTCGGATACGACGTAAATAATAATCCCGTGACTTGTGGTATGCTTAATGCGCAAGGTGCAATGACGGCTCTTCTTAAAGATGCGATAAAGCCGAATTTAGTGCAAACTTTAGAAGGAACGCCAGCGTTCGTACACGGTGGACCTTTTGCGAATATTGCGCACGGATGCAACTCGATAATTGCGACAAAAATGGCGCTTAAAATGGGCGATTATACCGTCACCGAAGCAGGTTTCGGCGCAGATTTGGGTGCTGAAAAATTCCTTGATATTAAGTGTAGGGTTGCAGGTTTAACGCCGTCTGCAGTAGTCGTAGTTGCGACCATTAGGGCGCTCAAAATGCACGGTGGACTTCAAAAAAATAACCTTGGCGAAGAAAATTTAGAAGCGCTTAAAAAAGGTGTTCCAAACCTACTTCGTCACGTTTCAAATATTAAAAACGTATATAAACTTCCTTGCGTTGTAGCCGTTAACCGTTTTCCAACCGATACCGACAAAGAAGTTGATTGCATAATTGAAGAATGCAAAAAACTTGGTGTAAACGTAGTTTTATCTACCGTTTGGGCTGAAGGTGGAAAGGGCGGTGAAGAACTTGCTAAAGAAGTGGTTAGACTTTGCGAAGAAGAAAAAGGCGATTTTACCTTCTCGTACGCTAGCGAACTTGGTATTGAAGAAAAAATAAACGCAGTAGTTCAAAAAGTTTACGGTGGAAATAAAGCCGTGTTTACTCCAAACGCAAGCAAACAAATAGCAAAACTAACTGAAATGGGCTATTCTAATCTTCCTATTTGCGTTGCTAAAACGCAATATAGTTTTTCTGACGACCCAACTAAACTTGGTGCGCCCGAAAACTTTGAAGTGACGGTTAAAAACGTTAAAATTTCAGCAGGTGCAGGCTTTATAGTTGTTCTTACCGGCGATATAATGACTATGCCTGGACTTCCTAAAGTTCCGTCTGCCGAAAAAATCGACGTAAATGATGACGGAGTTATTGTTGGACTTTTCTAAAAAATAAAAGCGTAAGCCTTAAAATATATATTTTAAGTAATATAAAATAATTGACACTAACCATAAAATATGGTATGATACTTGAAATGAGTTTTTAAGCATTAGTTTGCGACAAAGCGAGTTAAAATTTCGGCACGGTTGATTATGAGTATTAAGAAAAGTTTTTTATCTAAATTAAAATCAAATGAAACGTTAACTTGCATAGGGGACAATGGTTATTGTTCTCTTAACGATAATTTGTCTAACTATTTAATTTTTCCCGGTTTTTGTGATGTACACGCACATTTCAGAGCGCCGGGTTTTTTTTATAAGGAAAGCATTAAAACGGGTAGTAAAAGCGCCAGCCGTGGCGGATACACACTTGTTTGCACTATGCCAAACCTTAAACCCGTGCCTGATAGTTTACAAAATTTAAGTGTTCAACTAAAGATTATAAAAAAAGATGCTAAAGTTAACGTTGTTCCATACGGCTCGATAACTAAAGGTCAACTTGGCGAAGAGATAGCAAATCTAGAAGAATTATCGCCTTTTGTCGTTGCGTTTACCGACGACGGACGTGGAGTGCAAAATGAAGAAGTAATGGTTAAGGCTATGGAACTTGCTAAAAGCCTTGATAAAATTATCGTTGCGCACTGTGAAGATAATTCTTTGCTAGAAGGCGGATATATTCACAAAGGCGAATACGCTAAAGCAAACGGACATAAAGGAATATGTTCTGAAAGTGAGTGGAAGCAATTAGAACGTGACCTAGAATTAGTTAGAAAAACGGGGGTAAAATACCACGTTTGTCACGTTTCAACAAAAGAAAGTGTTGAACTAATTAGAAGAGCAAAGAAAGAAGGACTTGACGTGACGGCTGAAACTGCGCCACACTATCTAGTTTTAACGGATAACGACTTAAAGGACGAAGGTAGATTTAAGATGAATCCACCGATTAGAGCAGAAGAAGATAGGCTTGCTTTAATCGAAGGTATTAAAGACGGCACGATAGATATGATAGCGACAGACCACGCCCCACACTCAAAAGAAGAAAAGAGCAAAGGGCTAAAGGGAAGTCTTAACGGAATAGTAGGTCTTGAAACGGCTTTTGCAGTATGTTATACCGACCTAGTAAAAACCGGCGTAATCACGCTTAAAAAACTTATTGAACTTTTAAGCGATAACGCACGCAAAAGATTTAATTTAGGCTTTAATAACGAATACACTGTATTCGATTTAGGTAATGAATACGTTATAAATTCAAAAGACTTTTTATCAAAGGGTAAAAGCACGCCGTTTGAAGGGAAAAAGGTTTTTGGTAAATGCAAACTAACGTACGTAAATGGTAAAATAATTTTCTTAGAAAAATAGGAGATAAACTATGGCTAAAAGAAAGGACATAAAAAAAGTTTTAATCATTGGTTCTGGTCCGATAGTAATCGGACAAGCGGCGGAATTCGACTATGCGGGAACGCAAGCATGTTTAGCGCTTAAAGAAGAAGGGTACAGCGTAATACTAGTAAACTCTAATCCTGCAACCATAATGACGGACACGACCATAGCCGACAAGGTGTATATGGAACCGCTTACGCTAGAATACGTTGCAAAAATTTTAAGATATGAAAGACCTGATGCAATAGTTCCAGGTATTGGTGGACAAACGGGACTTAACCTTGCAATTCAACTTGCGGAAAAAGGCGTTCTTAAAGAGTGTGGCGTAGAACTTTTAGGAACTAGTAGTGAAAGTATCGCAAGAGCAGAAGATAGAGAATTGTTTAAAGAACTTTGCGAAAGCATTGGCGAACCAGTAATACCTTCCAAAATAACCTATTCAATTAAAGAAGCAGTAGATGCAGCGAAAGAAATCGGCTATCCAGTAGTATTAAGACCTGCGTTTACCTTAGGTGGAACGGGCGGTGGCTTTGCCGATAACGAAGAAGAACTTCGTGAGATAGGACTAAACGCATTTAAACTTTCGCCCGTGCATCAAGTGCTTATTGAAAAGAGCGTAAAAGGCTATAAAGAAATCGAGTTTGAAGTTATGCGTGACTCAGCCGATAATGCAATAACCATTTGTGGTATGGAAAATATCGACCCCGTTGGCGTACACACGGGTGACTCGGTAGTCGTTGCGCCTATTATGTCGCTTAACGAAAAAGACTACAAAATGCTAAATAATAGCGCAATCAAACTTATTAAAGAACTTAAAATTGAAGGTGGTTGCAACGTTCAGTTCGCACTTAACCCAACCACTAGCGAATACTATTTAATCGAAGTAAACCCAAGGGTTTCACGTTCGTCTGCGCTAGCGTCTAAAGCAAGTGGATATCCTATTGCAAGAGTGACTGCAAAAATCGCAGTCGGTATGACGCTTGACGAAATTCAAATTGCAAATACTAACGCACATTTTGAACCAAGACTTGACTACGTCGTGTGCAAATACCCACGTTTCCCGTTTGATAAATTTACGCAAGCGTCGAATAAACTCGGCACGCAAATGAAAGCGACGGGCGAAATAATGGGAATAGGCGCAAATCTACAAGAATGTATGCTAAAATCGGTGCGTTCACTTGAAACCGGCGTATATCACCTTTATATGCCTAAGTTTGAAAAAATGTCTAAAGAAGAACTTTTAGAATACTTAAAAGATTTTAGGGACGATACGTTATTCGCCGTTGCTGAAACTATGAGAAGGGGCGTTAGCGTTAGTGAACTTCATAAAATCACTGCTATAACTGAACTATTTTTAGAAACCATAGAAAATATCGTTAAACAAGAAGAAGTTATCAAAGCAAACAAATTAGACGTTAAAACTCTTATAGACGCTAAGAAAGGCGGATTTTCGGATAAGTTTATCGCTAAACTTTGGGGAATTACTGAAAAAGAAGTTTATGTTTTAAGAAAAGAAAACGGCATTTATCCTAAGTATATGATGGTAGATACTTGTCATACGGGCGCATACATACCTTACTTCTATTCTACCTATCAAGGCGAAACTCAAGTAAGAGAAACGGGCAAGAAAAAAATTGTAGTTCTTGGCGCAGGTCCTATCCGTATAGGTCAAGGCGTTGAATTCGACTATTCAACCGTACACGCCGTGACGACTATTAAGAAAGCAGGCTACGAAGCAATTATTATAAACAACAACCCTGAAACTGTTTCTACCGACTATACTACGGCTGATAAACTTTACTTTGAGCCTTTAACTACTGAAGACGTTATGAATATCATAGAGTTTGAAAAGCCTGAAGGCGTTATTGCGTCGCTTGGTGGACAAACTGCAATAAACCTAGCGCAACCACTATTCGATAGGGGCGTGAATATAATCGGAACAGATTGCCAAGCGATTGATAGAGCCGAAAATAGAGACGCATTTGAAAAAGTATTAACCGAACTAAACATACCGCAACCAAACGGAAGAGCAGTCACTAATATTACCGACGGCGTAAACGCTGCAAAGGAAATCGGCTACCCCGTTCTAGTTAGACCAAGTTTTGTTTTGGGTGGAAGAGCAATGCAAATAGTTGCAAACGAAGACCAACTAAGGCATTATCTTAAAACGGCAGTAGAAATCGACGAAGATAAGCCCGTTTTGGTTGATAAATACATAATCGGTAAAGAAGTAGAAGTCGACGCAATATGCGACGGAAAGGACGTATTCGTTGCAGGTATTATGGAACTCGTTGAAAGAACGGGTATTCACTCTGGCGACTCGATAAGCGTATATCCAACTTTCTCGATTTCACAAAAGGTGAAAGATACTATACTAGAATACGCTAGACAGTTAGGTCTTGGAATAGGAATAGTAGGACTTTACAATATTCAATTTATCGTAGATAAAGACGAAAAGGTTTATATAATAGAAGTTAACCCACGTTCATCAAGAACGGTGCCGTTTTTATCAAAATCTACGGGATATTCGCTTGCAGATATTGCAACAAACGTAATACTTGGAAAATCACTTAAAGAGCAAGGTATATACTCAATATACCCCGAAGAGAAGAAACGTTATTACGTAAAAGTTCCAGTATTCTCGTTTAATAAACTTAAAGGACTTGATGCATATCTATCTCCCGAAATGAAGTCAACGGGCGAAGCAATCGGCTATGACGACAAACTCAATAGGGCTATGTATAAAGCGCTTCAAGCGTCGGGTATGAAACTTCAAAATTACGGAACGGTTTTAGTGACGGTTGCTGATAAAGACAAGGACGAAACACTTCCTTTAATTAGAAGATTTTATAATCTTGGCTTTAACATTGAAGCAACGAAAGGAACGGCTACTTTCTTAAAACAAAACGGCATTAGAACTCACGTTTTAGCAAAAATTAGCGAAGGTAGCGAAGAAATACCAAACGCAATAAGACAAGGTCACCTTGCTTATATAATCAATACTAGCGATATTGCAAATTCACAATCTAGCGTTAACGATGGTCACGAAATAAGAAAACTTGCAACCGAAAACAACGTAAATATCTTTACTTCGTTAGACACGGTTAAAACGCTACTTGACGTACTTGACGAAACCACGCTTAGAATTTCGACAATCGACGCTTAAAGGAAATAAAATGAAACAAGTGTTTTTAGAAATTGCCGAAAACCAGCCGTTAAATGATTGCGTTTATAAAATGACGCTAGTCGGCGACGTTTCGGAGATTAAGGCTGGACAGTTTATAAATATTAAACTAGGTGGACTATATTTAAGAAGACCTATTTCGGTTTTTAATCTTGGAAAAGATTTTATTCAAATAATCTATAAAGTAGTTGGGAAAGGCACCGAAGAAATGTCAAAAATGCAAGAAGGCGTTTTAGACGTTTTGACGGGACTTGGCAACGGATACGACCTAGAAAAAAGTGGGAACACACCACTTTTAATAGGTGGTGGCGTTGGTATTCCGCCACTTTTCGAACTTGCAAAAAATTTATTAGCGCAAGGCAAAAAACCTTGGGTAATCCTTGGCTTTAACAAGGCGAAAGAAATTTTTTGTAAAAAAGATTTTGAAGATTTAGGACTAAAAACTTTTATTACTACCGTAGACGGTAGCACTGGCATAAAAGGGTTCGTGACGGATGCTATGGACGAGCAAGATTATTCCTACGTTTATACTTGTGGACCAGAGCCTATGCTTAAGGCTGTATATAATAAAAGTAAAACTTCGGGACAGTTTAGTTTTGAAGAGCGTATGGGTTGTGGTTTCGGCGCTTGTATGGGTTGTTCGTGTAAGACTTTATACGGCAATAAGCGTATATGTAAAGACGGACCGGTACTTGAAAAAGAGGAAATAATATGGGAAAATTAAGCGTTAATTTATGTGGAATAGAACTTGATAACCCCGTAATTCCGGCGAGTGGAACGTTTGGATACGGCTACGAGTTTAGCGAATTTTACGATATAAATATTCTCGGTACGTTTTCGTTTAAAGGTACTACTAAAGACGCAAGGTTTGGAAATCCCACGCCTAGAATTGCAGAATGCCCTATGGGACTTATCAATTCGGTAGGACTTCAAAACCCAGGCGTAGAAAAAGTAATTGAAGAAGAACTTCCAAAACTAAAAAAAGTTTTTAATAAAAAAGTAATGGCAAACGTAAGTGGATTTTCTATTAGTGATTATGCTTACACCTGCGAAAAATTAGATAAAATCGACCAAGTTGGCTGGCTTGAAGTTAACGTAAGTTGTCCTAACGTTCACGGTGGTGGAATGAGTTTCGGTACGGACGCTAATCTAGTCGGCAAGGTAGTGAAAGCAGTTAAAGACGTGACGACGAAACCCGTTTTAATTAAACTTTCGCCAAACGTGACGGATATCGTTAGTATTGCTAAATCGTGTGAAGACAACGGCGCTGACGGTATAAGTTTAATAAATACTTTGCTTGGTATGAGAATAGACTTAAAGACTAGAAAACCAGTAGTTGCTAACGTTATGGGTGGATATTCAGGTCCTTCAATTTTTCCCGTTGCCGTTCGCATGGTTTATCAAGTAGCCAAAGCAGTAAGCGTACCCGTAGTCGGTATGGGTGGCGTATCTAGTGCTGAAGACGTAATTGAAATGATGCTTGCAGGCGCAACTGCCGTAGAAGTAGGCGCTGCAAATCTTATAAATCCATACGCATCAAAGGAAATTATAGAAGATTTACCAAACGTAATGGAAAAATATAAAATCGAAAACTTAAGCGATATAATTAAAGGAGTAAGATAATGGCAAAAGACGTAATTATTGCGTGTGACTTTGATACAAAAGAGAGAGTTTTAGAGTTTTTAGATAAATTCGAAGGCAAAAAGCCTTTCGTTAAAATCGGCATGGAACTTTTCTACGCTGAAGGTCCTGAAATAGTAAAGGAAATCAAAAAAAGGGGACACAAAATCTTTTTAGATTTAAAACTTCACGATATTCCAAACACGGTAAAAAAGTCAATGGCAGTGTTATCTAGACTTGACGTTGATATGTGCAATCTTCACGCAGGTGGCACTATAAATATGATGAAAGCGGCAATTGAAGGCTTAACTCGTCCCGACGGCACAAGACCCATGCTTATCGCAGTGACGCAATTGACATCAACCGACCAAGAAAGCATGGAAAAGGATTTGCTTATAAATAAACCTATCGACGAAGTAGTTCTTCATTACGCTAAAAACGCAATGTTGTCGGGGCTTGACGGCGTGGTATGTTCGCCACTTGAAGCAGGTAAAGTTCATGGTGTATGTGGGGATAATTTCGTGACGGTGACACCGGGCGTAAGATTTGCCGACGGCGAAGTAGGCGACCAAAAGAGAGTGACTAATCCCGAAAAAGCAAGGGAACTTGGCTCGGATTATATCGTGGTTGGTAGACCTATAACTGCAAGCGAAAACCCAGTAAAAGCCTACGAAAGATGCGTTAGGGAGTTTTTAGGGTGCTAAAATACGTTCTCTTTGACCTTGACGGAACGCTTAACGATTCGGGAATAGGAATTAGAAATTCAGTTAAATACGCTTTAAGCAAGTTTGGTATAGTCGAAAACGAAGAAAGTAAACTAAACAAAATGATAGGACCACCATTAGTTGAAGGTTTTTCAAAGTGGTTTGGACTATCAAAAGAAGATGCCGTTAAAGCCAGAGATTATTATAGAGAATACTATTCTCAAGGCGGAAAGTTTGAGTGCCAAATGTATGAAGGCATAGTAGACCTTCTTAAAACGCTAAAAGAAAAAGGCAAAGAACTCGTTGTTTGTACTTCTAAACCCCAAGGCTTTACTTTGGAAGTTTTAGAGCATTTAGGTATTATTGATTATTTTGATTTTATTCAAGGCGCTACGCTAGACGGACGAATTGGCGAAAAAGAAGAAGTTATTGAACAAGCCGTAAAAGATTATAAAAT
>JAZQWW010000078.1:0-3666 GCA_045632585.1 Christensenellaceae bacterium | reverse complement strand
CCTTTTACGTCAACTACGGTAGGATTAAGCCAAGAGTTGTTTTCTCTTGATAAACCGTAAAGATTTTGAGTTTTATCGAAAATCGCTTTAAGTCCGGTAATTTCGTTGCCGTATGAACCTTGTACGCTTACTTTTGCGCCTACGATTTCTTCGGTTAAAGTCATTCCAGATACGGTGATTTTTTTGCTAATTCTATCAACGGTTAAAATACGTCTTGCGCCTGCGCCGTGTATAATTGCTCCCGTTGCGCTTTCTCTAAAATCAACCACCATACCTTCGATAACGTTTTTAACGTCGTCTAAAGTGATTACGCCGTTTTCTACCGAGCCGACCGTAGCGATAACGCCCGTGCCGTCGCCGAAAAGCATTCTACCGAAGTTGAAAGTGCTTGACTTAATTAGTCCGTCCATTTCAGCGTTGAGTAGGCTTACGAACGCACCTGAACTATTTTCAGACGCTCTAATCGCTTTGTCCGAAATTTCAATAGTTCCATAAAGGTTTTTTAAGGTTGATACCATTTGACCGTAGTTGTTGCCTGCAGACTCTGGAAGTTCGCCGTCTTCCGTTCCAGCACCGATACCACCGTTCATTCCGTAGATTGCTAATTTTCTTACTTCTTTACCCCATACGTCAGACGTGCTTTGCTTGATTTTAGCAAAGAAAGGGTTTACGTTGTTATTAAGTTGTTCAGATACTGCGTCAAGATAAAAACTCTTAAGAGCAGAATCTGCGTTAGTTAAATTTACTGCCATAATTTCTCCATTTTTAGTTTTTTTATTTTATTTTGCAAGAAGTTCTGTTGCTAGTTTTCCTGCTTCTTCAATCGTTTTCGGGCGATTTAACGGCGTTTTAATACCACTACCTTGCCCATCAAGAATTACTGCTTGACTCTTTGCACCCATAAGTTCTTTTAGGTAATCTTTTAAGATTTCTTCCTTGTTTATTTCTTTGGGTTTGGTTTCAGCCGGAACGACAGTTTTATCGGCTACCGCATTTAAGTTTTCAAGTTCCTTTATTCTCTGACAGCGTTTGGTAAATTCAGATTGTAAGGAATTGTACGCTTCAAGCAAAGATTTTGCATCCTTAAATTTTCCTAATGAGACTTCCGTTTGCTTTTCGCCTTTCTCCGTTTCTGCCGTTGCAGGTTGCGATTCTAAAACTTCCGTTTGTTCATTAACTAAATTTTCCATTATTTTTCCTCCGATTGTTTTTTTGCTTGGTTTATTTTTTCTTTATGTTCTTTTAAGTGTGAAAATAGTCTTTCTTTTTCTTCGTCGGTTAGTTCGTCGTATTCGCTTAAGATATATCTCGTATGCTCGTCAACGTGAATTGCGTCGTCGTCTATTTCTTCAGTAGAAAGTCCTATTTTTCTTATCTTATCGTTTTCATTTTGCGCTTTTTCTTCGTGAAGTCTAGATACGCCTTTTTTGTAGTCTAAATCCTTATACCCCAAAATTGATAGGATTTTTTCTTTAACGCTTTCTCTAATCTTTCCGTTTTCGTCGGCTATTAGTCCGCTTTCGTAAAGTTTAAATATCATATCCTTTTTTTGTAGATTAGAATAAAGTAATTCGTTTTCGTTTTCAAGGTAAACGTCGTCAGACGTCACCGAAGACTTGTCAGCGTAAAATATTTGTATTTTTGCGTTTTCACCAAAAGTCTTAACGGCTCTAACACCCACTAGATATTGAGAGTAAAGCCTTATAGCCTGTCTTGCCACTTCAAGATAACATTTTCTAATTACTTCAGCCGTCACTACTAGCCTTGCGTTATCTTGTTCTACTAAAATTTCTAGCGCCGTTCCGCTTGAAAGTTTAGCGTTGTTAGCACTTGACGAAACGTCGGCTACGCCACTTATCGTCACGAATTCGCTAGTAAGTTTGTTTTCTTCGTCAGAAAAATCCGACGGCATAGAAATTTCGCTCATCATCTCAGGTGGATTACAGCCTTGTCTATAAACTAAAACCTTACCCGGTGACAAACCTTCTTCTTGTAAGTCGTCGGTGTCGATTGAGCCGTCTTCAACCGTCATAATTCCCATAGAAAGACGGTTTAGAAATTCGTGTTTTCTATTCTTAACGGCATTAAACGCTCTTTGAACGGGAATTAAACGTTCGATTATACTTACACCGAAGAAACTACCCGCTACCCTTTGTGAAATTTGTTTTACGAATGGATATGTTCTTTGCCTATCTTCACCGTTAAAGTACGGAAGTTCGCCGTAATAAAGCAGTTTATCGCCGGCAACGGTAATAAGTCTGCCGTAAGGGAAATCCTTGCTCGGTTTTTCGTATTTTTCAATAACGGTCACAGCGTCTTTTAGCACGGTTTTTCCATCTTCACCGAGAATATTAGAGTTGCTTTTAGTAAGGTTGTAAATATCAACGTCTTCGCCGTTTAGTTTTACTCCATACTTATCGTATACTTCTTTTACCGTAAGCGCTCTAGCGTGAATAATGCTTTTGCAATCGTTAAGTTCTTCAACGTAAAGTTTGTCTGGAAAAACTTCAAACGGCGATACTGAAACGACTTCCACGTCGCCTTCGTGAACTTTGTTTCCATCAACTTGTCCAACCACTTCGCCTGCATCGTTGTTCCAAATAACTTTGTAAAATCCCGTTCCACACGTTTCGCTCCACATAGTCACTTTTTCAATTGCGTTTTTAACGTCGCTACGCTCAAATAATGCACTTATTAGTTTTTCGGCAACGCCTGCGCCCGAAACGTCCTTATCGTCGTCCGACTTAGGTCTAACGGATATTACCGGCGAAACGTTAGTAAACTTTGCTAGCCTTGTTTCCATAATGGGCGCAATATGGTTAAAAACTTCTCTGTTTTGCCATACAAAAGTTCTATCGCTATCAACTATTTCTCCACGTCCGTTTAAGTGAACGTATTGATTGCCCGATAAAAAATTCATATTAAGTTCCCATTGTCTTTCAAGTTTTAGCCTTTCCTTTTGCCTTTCAGAAAAGTCTAAAACCGTTTCTTTTACGAGTTCTTCGTAAAACTTTTCCCTTTTTTCATCACTTACTTTTTTTTGTGACATTTTATTCTCCTTTTTCTTTAAGTTCTTTTAATAATCTTTCACGCTCTAAAATAAGTTCTTCGTCAGTCATATTTTGAACGCTTACGTTTTGGCTATCAAGTAGCAGTTTCAAGGCTGATAAGTCGGGTGGTACGTTCTTTTTCGTCACTTTTTTCTTGGTGAGTTTTATTTCTCCTTCTTCACCGCTTACGTATTCTTCAACGACTTCAGTCGTATCGTACCCTAGCGCCTTTTTGAGCAAAACGTCTTTAATATTAAGAACTTCGTTTTTAGTTTTTCTTCCTTTCATTAAGTATTTTTCTATATAACCTTTCCTTGTCTTTTTGTATAACGCTTTTTTCCTTTTTGGGTGGAAGATTTTCAGGCTTTTTCATAATATAATACCTAAGTTCGTCTAAAGCGTGGTCGTCGTATTTTCTTGGAACGTCACCCTCTTTCCACCAATAACTTTTAAGTTCACGAATTAGATTTACGCAGTTTCTAAAGATATATAATTTGGCTTTGCCGTCGTTAACTTTTAGATAACTTTTTACCCTTTGAATTCCACTAAAAAGGTCTTTATTTACGTTGGGGTTAGCAAGTATTCCGTAATCGAAAAAAAGTTCGGTCACAGACTT
>JAZQWW010000077.1:0-19019 GCA_045632585.1 Christensenellaceae bacterium | reverse complement strand
GCCTATTTTCTTTTTATACGTTTGTCTTCTTTTAACTATTTCACTTTCAGCGAATTTCCACTGTTGCTGAATATTATAGTTGTCTTCAAGCATAAGATTTGATTCTATCATTTCTATGCCGTCCTCAACCACGTTCTTCATAATCCTTGAAATGACTAAAGCGTTTATTCCCGTATTTTTATACTCGTGCTTAATACCTATTAAAGCCATCTCTAGTTCCTTCGGATTTTTTATCGAGTTAAGTAGACTTATAAATCCCGTTGGAAATAATTTTCCTTTATGTTTTATTAGTGCGTCGCAAATTGACGGTAGAACTATTCCAAACGCCACTACCCTTTGCTTTTTATCAACTAAAACGCTTATGTATCTTGGATTTACGACCGTCGCAAACTGGCTAAGCACGTTTTCTTTTACTTTTCCGTCAACGGGAACGTATCCGTCTAGATGCGAATACGCTTCGTTAAGCGTTTCAAATAAACTATCCCCGTATAACTTTACGATTTTTTTAACGCTCATACTTTCCGCAACGTCAACCACGTCTAACTTACTTTTCAATCTTTCGGCAAGTCTAGTTATTCTCTCGTAAGGCTCGTTTGGAACGGTAAATCGTTTTTCTATCCATTTAGATTCGTCTTCAAATCCAAGTTCAACCATACGCTCTGCAAAGTAAGGATAATAGTAGTTTGTAGCGTAGGTACTACGCTCTTCAAATCCATACGTAAGCATTCCTTCCCTATCGGTATCGTTAAACCCCCACGGTCCGTGAATTAAACCCATACCGTTTTCATTACCCATTTTTTCCACGGCACCAAGAAGCGCCTTAAACACTTCTATATCGTCTATGCATTCAAACCTTGAAAATCTTATCATTTTTTGGTTTGTAATCTTATTATCTTCGTAATTTATAATTCCCGCTATTCTTCCAACTAATTCGCCGTCTCTAAAACACAAAAAACCTTTAGCGTAGTTCTTTTCTAAACTAAAATTCTTTTTGGGATTAAAGGTATTCATTTCGTCACTTCTTAGCGACGGAACGTAATAAGGGCAATCTTTATAAAGTTTTAAAGGATAAGTTGCAAAAAGTTTTAGGTCTTTTTTAGTTTTTACTTCTCTGATTTCTAGCATAATTTTCCTTTCCAAAATTAAAACTTTCGTATATTATACTAAAAAAAATCAAAAAAATCAAGAAATTAAAAAAATTTCCCTTTAGGGAAATTTCTTAATTTTCGTCTTCGGTCTTTCTTATTAAATACGGTGGAATTTCGTCTTTAAGCGACATAATATAATTATCATATTCTTCGTCGGTTAATTTCTTTACCTTGTTTTTCTTTTTAGCCATAATATCCTCCAAAGTGGTTTTGTCCTTATTATGTTCTAACAAGAAAAAATTTATACAAAATACGTTATTGACTTTCTTTCTCGCTAAAAGAATTATTAACTATTTTTTTATAGAATTTGTCTTTCGAAAAATCTCTTTGTTTATCGTATTCTCCACCTAGGGCTTCGATTGCAAATCTTAATTCTTCAAAGTCTGCATAATTAATTTTTTCGTCTTCTATCGCCTTGAATAAAAACGGCAACGCTCTATCGTCTCCGTATTTAGAAAGAAAAGCACAATATAACGGAATATTTTCTTGGTGTTTACAAAATTCGGCGATTAAAATATTAAAAATTCTATCGTCCGGCTTTGCACAAGATAAAATTTCCACTAGTTTTACCTTGTTTTCTTCGCTAACGCTTTCAAAAATAGATAAAACTTGCTCTTTTGCTTTATCAGCGTTTTCACACAATGCGCTAACTGCTATCTCGCTAATATTATCGCTGTATCCGTATAATACGAATTCTAAATATTTTGAAACGTTTATTTCGGCTTTCATATCCGATAAAAAGTTAAGTAAATACGCAAGATAAACTTCGTCTAAATCATTTTCTAACTCACGAATAATATAGCCCGCTTCATTAGTTTTGCTAGTTATCGCTTCGCACAAAAAATCCGAAACGTCAATTTCGTCTGTTAGGTGCTTTTTCAACGTTTCAAGCAAGGTTTTTACGTCTTCTTTAGCGTAATAATCGTTAGGCGAAAATCCGTCTAAATCTTTTAACTTTTCGTCACCGAACTTTTTGTAAAGTTCGGGTATTTTATTTTCTATTTCTTCAGGCTTTACCTTGCCTATGTTTTTATAAACGTAGCCTTCGATATATTTATTAAAAAGTTCGTCTATATCAATTATTTTAACCATTTTTATTTCCCTTAATTTTTTCTAAAACTTCTTTTACTTTATTTGTGTTTGCACCAAACAATTTACAAACCCTATCAACGTCGCTTACTAGTTTAAATTCGCAAGTTAATAAGATTATAGCCGAAATTTCAGTCACGTCAATACTTTCATCGTCTAACACGCTACGGAATTTAGAATAAACTTTATTTGCAGTAAAGGCAATTTTATCGTAGTCCGTAATCCCTGAAAACACGGCTTTCGTTAAACATAAAACGTAGCCAGCAGTATACTTATTTGCCGTAATATCCTTTTCGGAAAAGACTTTTTTAGGCTTAAATTTTACCATAAATTTATTTACTAATACGCTTACCTTTTCTCTATAACCGTTAGCAAGTAAGGTATATAATGTAGCACATTTTACTTCGTCTGACAAATCAAGTCTTATTAGATTTTGCTTAACCGTTTTTTCAAATTGTACAGGGTAAAAAATCGCTAGAGAAAATAATGCTTTTTTAGTATTTTCAGTTTCACCCGAAACAAAGCACCACTCGGCTATTTCTTTTAGGTTTGAAACGTTTGCTTTGTCACCTTTTACTGCCCCGTCGCAAATCTTTTTTAAACTTCTTTTATAAGCGTCCGTCACTTTTTTTGGAAGGTCTTTAACGTATTTTAGTGGAAGAAGTTTACTATCTTTTTCTACGCCGTCATTTAACCTTAAAGCAAGCGACGCAAAATATCTAAAAACAATATCTTCGGGCGCTGTTTTATACACTTTAGACAGTTCTTCGTAGGCTTTATCGTACTGACCTAAATTTATATAAGATATTCCATAGAAAAATCTCATTATATGGTCGTTCTTTCGCTCTAAAACAATTTCTTTTAAGCACTCGTTAGCCGTTAAATGGTCTTCTTGCTCTATTGCGCAAGTGGCAATTCTATAATATTCTTCTCTTTCGCCTTTTCTACACTCTAAGGCTTTTTGATAATAATATTTGCTTTGCTCGTCGTCATTTTTATTCTTAAAAAGCGTTGATAAATTGCAATACGCCGTCACGTTTTCCCCGTGTTTATCAAGCGAGTCATTACAAACTTCTATTACTTTTTTATCCTTTTTGTTTAAGAAACAAGTTATTGCGTATTCCCCGCTTACGTCTTCACTTAAACACTCTTTAGGAATAGTAGAATATATCTTTTCAGCAACGGCAAAACTTCCGTGTGCAAGCGCTTTCTTCGCCTGCCCTGCACGATACGAATAATCGGCTTTATCAAATGGGTATGCAACGAAATAAGCGTCTCTATTATCAATGCCGTTTGAAAAATATTTAACGATTTCAGGGTCCATATCGTCGGCGTTTATAAAACCGTCTTCTTCTACCTTTTGATTAAAATAATACCCAGATAAAAACATTTCGTCTTGGTAAAAATAATTTATTGCTAGGTCTTTATATGCGCTAGACTTTTTATTTTTAGGCGCTTTTGCTAGATATTCGTATAGATACTTGTTTGAAAGTTCATAAAGTTCCATTTTTGAATAAACGCTAGCAATTTCTTTTAATAAATTAGGACTTCTATGCTCCTTTAATGCGCTAAAAAGAAAACCGAGCGCACCGATTTGGTCGTTATTATCGGCACGCTTTTGGGCAAGTTTGATATATTTTTCTTCGTTTATTTCAAAATGTAAAACCTTATCTTCCATCGTAAAAATTAAAAGAGTTTTTCTACGTCTTCTTTGTAAAAATTATAGTCAGTTGCACAAAACTGGCAATTTACAGTTATCTTTCCTTCTTCTTCGATAATTTTGTTTAGTTCTTCTTTTCCTAGCGAAACTAAAACTTCGCTAATATATTCCCTGCTACATTGACATTTATATCTAGGATTATATTCTACGAATTTTTCAGTATTAAAATACTCTTTTAATATACCTTCTGCCCCTATTTGACCAACTATTGTAGAAACGTTTGATAAACTTTTTACAATCTCTTCGGCTTTAATTAAATTTTCTTCGCTAGCAAAAGGCAAGGCTTGAACTATTACGCCACCTGCACCGATACACGTTAAGTCTTTACCGATTTTAACGCCTAAAGCCATTGCAGTAGGTTGTTGTTCACTTAAAGCGTAGTAAGACGTAAAATCTTCGGCTATTTCACCACTAACAAGTTCGCTACTTCCGGTATAAGACTCTTTTAGCCCCATACTTTTAATAACTACCATTTTCCCATTTTTACCTACGCATCCACCGACGTTAAGTTTTCCATCAGTCCTTAAAGGAATATCTACTTGTGGGTTATCAATGCTACCACGCATAAATAAATCGCCGTTTCCACAAACGGTTATTTTACCACAAGGCCCGTCCCCTTTAATAACTATGGTAAGTTTATCCTTTTGGTTTTTAAGCCCACTAGCCATAAAAGTAGACGCCGTTATAGTTCTACCGAACGCCGCCGAACAAACGGGCGATAATTTATGAATTTTTATTGCGTCGTTAACCATTTCGGTCGTGTCTAGCACGGCTACCGATATTTGGTCGTCAAATACTAGCGTCTTAAGTAGTTTATTCAACTTTTATCCCCCTTTGTTCTTTTTCTTTGATAAAGCGCTATTCCTATTTGTGTTTTTTGCGTTTTGCAAGTTCTTTCTTTGCTTTTTCAATTCGTTTTTGCGCTTCGGTTTTTTCTATTTCTATATTTTCCGTTGCATTAACGTATTTTTGTTCGCCTAAACGCTCTGATACGTAATTATCGCTGTCTTCAATTAGTCTTTGCCTACTTTCGTTAAGTTTAATAATATCTTCACGCCTAAACGACTGCGGTAATTCTTCAAGTTTAAGTTCTTCGTCCGTTATAGGTTTAATAGGCATTGACGTAAGTTTAGTATGAATATCTACTATTTCACGTTGCGCTTTGTATTTTTCAAGCGTTGAATTATCCTTTTTAACCTTTTCGTAAATACCCCTATTCTTCTTTGCGCCTTTTACCTTATCGTTAATATATCCGTCGTATATCCATTGACAATATATCGTCCACACTAAAAGCGGATAGGTTATTCCAAGACAAATTAAGACTATAATTCCTATGACCATCAATATTCCGCCAAACAAAAGGGTGTAATACGGAATAAGTGCTAGTGCAATTATAAATGCGTTGCTAAAAAACATACCTATCGTCATTACTAGCCCGTTTTTAATTAGATGCCTTAGTGGCAAATCGTAAGTCACGCACATAGTAATAGTATGTAAACAAACTACGCTAGAAAAAACAAGTAAACATATTGCTAAAATTTTAATAATTATAAAAAACCAAACGGTATTTCCCATTGTAATCGATTGATTACAAAACGATATTGCAAGAACTAAAACGTAAAATACTAGCGAATACAAAACGGCTACAATTACAAGTTGTTTGCCGTTTTGTTTTATGCCTTTCCAAAAATCGTTAGACATAAAAACGCCTTCAGTCCACACGATATTTCTAATAACGTAAGCGCCACCAGCCAATCCAATCGACGCAATTATTGAAAAAATAGGCAAGCCTAAAAGCACGAAAGTATTTACGCTAAACTTTATATTTTCAGCATAACCGACAAGCGAAGTGGGCGCAAGATATCCTACCCCAAAACTTTGTGCAAACGGATATATCGAGCCGTAGGTCGATATAAGTCCCAACCTATACACTACAAGCATTATAAGCGGTAAGAAAAATACCGCAATAAGTAAATTTAAAAACAAAAGTTTGAAAAATTTACTCTTAAAAATGTCCCAAAAAAGTTCCCATCTGTTTGAAGGTAAACTCGCTCTCGCATAGCCTTCGGATTTTTCTTTTCCCGTTAACAAACGGTCCATAAATCCGCCTTGTTTTCCTCTTGCCATCACGAACCCCTTAATTAAAGTTTTTTGAAAATTCTTTCACGAATATAGTTTATAACAAATTGTATTTTTTTACAAACAAAAATGCGCAAGTTAATAAAAAAACTTTACTTTTAAATTAAATTTTGTTAAAATTATTTATAAATTATAAAATAAACGTTTTTATGCTAAGGAGTATCTATTATGAAAAAATACAACGTTGCCGTTGTTGGCGCTACCGGTATGGTAGGAAACAAATTTTTACAAGTTTTAAGTGAAAGAAATCTTCCAGTAGAAAACTACTTTTTATTTGCGTCTTCAAAGTCTGCTGGTAAAGAAATAGATTTTATGGGCAAAAAACACACGATTATAGAACTTACCGAAGAAAACGTGGCAAAATACCCCGTTGATATCGCTTTATTCTCTGCTGGTGGTTCGGTAAGCAAACAATTTGCGCCTATCTTCGCTAAAAAAGGCACTCTAGTTATCGACAACTCAAGTGAATGGAGAAGAAACGAAAACGTTCCTTTAGTTGTGCCAGAATGCAACGCTAACGACATATTATGGCATAAAAACATTATCGCCAACCCAAACTGTTCTACAATTCAAGCAGTAGTTGCTCTAAAACCACTTCACGAAGCGTTTGGAATTAAAAGAGTAGTTTATTCTACCT
Source organism: Christensenellaceae bacterium (assembly GCA_045632585.1). Lineage (GTDB taxonomy): Bacteria > Bacillota > Clostridia > Christensenellales > Borkfalkiaceae > UBA1259. The sequence goes on along the minus strand of JAZQWW010000077.1, from coordinate 12,286 downwards.
ACCAAGCAGTTTCGGGCGCAGGCGTAAAAGGCTTTAACGACCTTAAGGGCGGAATTTGCGGTGAAGCACCACAAAAATTCCCTTACCCTATCTTTGGAAACTGCCTTCCACACATTGACGTGTTCCTTGAAAATGGATACACCAAAGAAGAAGATAAAATGATTTTCGAAACCAAGAAAATTTTAGGCAGTCAAGATATTAAAGTCACCGCTACTTGCGTTAGAGTTCCAGTTTACTTCGGTCACAGCGAATCTATCAACGTAGAATTTAACACCAAATGCACGCTAGAAGAAGTTAAGAAGGTTCTATTAGACACTAAAGGTATTATTCTTCAAGACGACGGCGAAAAACTTTTATACCCTATGCCATTAACTGCCGAAGATAAAGACGAAGTATTTATTGGAAGACTTCGTATGGACGATACTGTTGATTGCGGTATAAATATGTGGGTAGTTGCCGACAACATTAGAAAAGGCGCTGCTACTAACGCCGTTCAAATTGCCGAAAAAGCAATCGAACTTGGCGCTGTTAAAAATCAATTAATCTAATTTTGGAGTAATTATGAACAAAACAATTTTCAAAGGGACTTGTACTGCGTGTATTACCCCCTTTACTAACGACGGCGTTGATTTTGACGCATTAGGTAAACAAATAGAATATCAAATTGCCAATCAAATAGACGCACTTTGTATTTTAGGTACGACGGGTGAAGCGCCTACTATTACCGACAAGGAATACGAAGAAATTGCAAAATTTTCTTACGACAAAATTGCCGGTAGAGTTAAGTTTATTTTAGGCAGTGGTTCAAATTGCACCAAACACGCCGTTGAAAAGAGCGTTCTTGCCGAAAAAATCGGCGCAGACGGTCTATTAGTAGTCACTCCATATTATAACAAATGCACTCAAAATGGTTTAGTTAAATATTATAACGATATTGCTGATAGCGTAAATATTCCACTTCTTTGCTACAACGTTCCCGCAAGAACGGGTGTAAATATTCTACCGGAAACGATGGCGAGAATTGCCGAACACAAAAATATCGGTGGCGTTAAAGAAGCCTGCGGTAATATGGAACAAATTTGTGATACGGCAAAACTTATTAGGGGTAAAACAGCCCTATATTCTGGTGACGATAACTTAAACGTTGCTATGCTTTCTATAGGTTCGTTAGGTTTAATTTCGGTCGTTTCTAACGTTATACCAAAACAAGTTGGCGACGTTGCGAGATATTTCTTCGCAGGCGATAGTCTTAAGGCTGCTGAACTTCAAGAAGATTTACTCGCTTTAATCAACGCTATGTTTACCGAAGTTAACCCTATCCCTGTTAAAAAGGCTATGCAACTTATAGGACTTGACAGTGGTATCGTTCGCGCTCCCCTAACTGAACTCGAACCCCATCACACTAAAGAAATGATTGAACTTCTAAAAGGTTTCAATTTTGATATTAAGGAGTAGATATGTTAAAACTTTTAATTAGTGGCGCAAGCGGAAAAATGGGACAAAAAGTCCTTTCAGCGCTTAAAGGCGATAACGACTTATTGCCAGTTTGTGGCGTGGCTATTGAAGAAGATTTTTCCAACCCTAACTTCCCTATTTACAAAGACTTTACTAGCGTTAAAGAAAACGTTGACGTTATTATAGACTTTTCTTCGGCTGTCGTTTTAGACGGTTTATTAGACTACGCAGTAAACACCAAAACACCTGCCGTTATTTGTTCTACGGGACTAAATAAAACTCAAATCGAAAAAATTGAAAAAGCAAGCGAAAGCGTTGCTCTTTTCCGTTCTGCAAATATGTCGCTTGGCGTTAACGTTTTAATTAAAGCCGTTAAACTAGTGACTAAAGCACTAGGTGGTTTTGATATTGAAATTATTGAAAAACACCACAATCAAAAAATCGACGCTCCAAGTGGAACGGCAATAATGCTTGCCGAAGCAGTTAAAGACGTTCTTCCTGAAAACTTCTACGTTTATGGAAGAGAAGGCGTGACTGGTAAGCGTGATAAAAAAGAAATAGGCATTCACGCTATTCGTGGTGGAAATATCGTTGGTGAACACGACGTTATTTTTGCCGGCGAAAACGAAACGATTACGCTATCACATCACGCAAGTGATAGAAGTGTATTCGCCAACGGTGCGATTGCCGCAGCAAAATTTTTAGCAACTAAAGAAAAAGGTCTATTCGATATGACCGACCTTCTTGGTAAATAAAAATGCTAAAAGAAAACATCAAAGAGATTTTATCATTAACCGAAAAAGGCAATAATTTTGGCGAAAAAATCACTGTAGTTGGCGCAAGTAAAACTATGCCTTACAGCGTTATTAACGATGCCGTTTCTTTTGGGCTTACTACGGTTGCCGAAAATAAGGTTCAAGAATTTTTAGAAAAAAAAGACTTGGTTAAAGGTGCTATTTGGCATTTTATAGGACATTTACAGTCCAACAAGGCAAAACACGTAGTTGGTAGCGTTATATTAATTCACTCTGTAGACACTATTAAACTTGCCGAAGTAATAAATAAACTAGCGTTAGATAGAAATATAGTTCAAGAAATTTTACTTGAAATAAACGTTTCTAAAGAACAAAGCAAAAGTGGATTTTATTTAAAAGACGTACCTAACACCCTATTATATCTTTCTTCGTTAGGTGGAATTAAAGTAAAGGGATTTATGACTATGCTACCTTTATCTGCGACAAACGAAGAACAAATAAAATACTTTACCGAAATGCGAAAAACTTACGATACTTATAAGGAAAAGTACGGCTTTACTACCCTTTCAATGGGTATGAGCAACGATTATGAAAACGCAATTAAATGTGGCAGTAATATGATAAGACTAGGAACTAAAATTTTTGGAAAAAAGAATTACGGAGAAAACAATGGGATTATTTGATTTTCTAGGTAGAGAACAAAGAATTAAAGAAGAATTCAAAACAAATACAATTAACGAGCAATCATCTGCTAATCAAAATTCGGACAAGGGTCCTATTTACGTTTGCGTACCAAAAAGTTATCAAGACGTAAGTAAGATTATCGACGCACTTAAAAACGGCAAAACCCCTGTAGTTCACCTAACCGAACTCAAAGAAAGTACGGCTCTTCGTATTTTGGATATGTTATCAGGCGCCGTTTATGCACTTGGCGGTGGCATTTATGAAATGCAAAAAAACGTTTTTCTTCTATCCCCCACAGGCGTTGAAGTAAACGTTTAAAACTTCTAAAACTAAAAGGCAACGAACGTCGTTGCCTTTTTTTATTTTAATATGTATTCAACTAGTTTTTGAGTTGAAATTTCAAGTTCTTTTCCTAATACTTCAAAGCGGTTTTTTGCTTTTTCTACGTACTTATCTCTATTTTCAGTCATTTCAATAATCTTAAAATACAAGTCTTCAACGTAGAAAGGATTAAAATATAACGCACCGTCCCCACACGCTTCGGGTATTGACGTGTCGTAAGCAGCAATTACTGGGGTTCCGTAAGACATTGCTTCAACTGGTGGTAGCCCAAAGCCTTCGGATACGGAAGGATAAATTAATGCGTATGCGTTAGCCGTTAAATATTCAAGTTCTGCATCACTAACCCTTGAAAACGATATTATACTTTCGTCGTTAATTTCTTCGCCAGCGCCTAACATAACTACGTTAAACCTATCCTTAAAACGCTCTTTTAATTTAGGATATTGCTTAATAAAAACGTTGGCGTTCTTATTTGGTCTATTAGCGTTTAGAAGTAAAAAATATTCTTTTTCACCAACGGCACGCTTAAATTCAAAAGAAACTTCCGTATTTTCTCTGTATAAAATGGGTGGATAAAATACTGCAATTTCGTTTGCTATATCACTAAAATAGTACTCTATAGCGTGCTTTGAAAACTCAGACACGGTAATAACGTACACGTTATCCTTCTTAATTAGTTTTTGAAAGTTAGCGTAGAGTTTAAGTCTTTTATTTTCTCGCTCTATCGAGCCGTAATTTTTTATAAGCCTTATCGTACCACGTTTTACGCGCTTAATAAAGCCTTGTCTTTTTAACTTATTCCCTGAAACTTTTTTCCAGTAATCACTTGGACTTATAAACCAGTCCTTCCTACTTGAAAGTTCGGCAGATTCTACTATTAAATCGGTTAAATCGTGACAAATCGTAAAAATTTTGCATTTTAAATTCGATAAATCTACGTGATTATATCTTTGAGATATACCTATAAAAAAGTCGGTAATACTTTCTTTATCTATTATCTCGTTTATCTTCTTTTCACTGCTTGACCACTCGTAAACTTTAATTGCTTTTTCTTCTGCGAGTTTTTTTATTTCTGGGTTTAACCTGTCTTTATCACTGCAAACGCCTACAAGTTCCACGCCCTTTTCAATAAGCGTTAAAAGCACGGTTTTAGTCACTAGGTTTCCACCGTTAATATTTTTATCTTGTAGTGTTAAAAAATCAAATAAAAATTTCTTCATTATTTTATTATTTCGCCCACGTTTTCGTATACGTATTTTGGTCTATAAGGAAATTCTTCTATAGTTTTCCTGCTAGTCACACCGGTAAGTACTAATACCGAATCTAGTCCACTTTCAATAGCCGCAATAATATCCGTATCCATTCTATCGCCTACCATTGCGACGTCTTTTGAGTGTATTCCGTATTTATGGAAAATTTCAACGGCAGTTCTCATCATAAGTGGATTAGGCTTCCCAACGAAATACGCCTTTTTACCAGTAGCGCATTCAACAGGTGCTACTAACGCTCTACAAGCAGGAATAATTCCTTCTTCTGTAGGCGCAGTAATGTCGGTGTTAGTTCCTATTAGTTTAGCGCCGTTATTAACTAGTAAGGTTGCCTTTTTGATTTTATCGTAGTTGTAGTCGATAGTTTCGCCTATAACCACGTATTCTGGGTTATCTTGGTCAAAGGTTATGCCTTCGTCAGAAAGAGCGCCTGCTAATGCAAAATCACCTATAACGTATGCCGTCTTAGCACCTTGACTTTTTAAGAATTTAGCCGTCGCTAGCGCTGCAGTATAAAAGTTCTCTTCTTCAACTTCAAGTCCCATTTTCTTTAGTTTTGATTGAAGTTGTTGTCTTGTTTTTCCACTATTATTCGTCAAAAACAAAAAGTGTTTGTCGTTTGCTTTTAGCCAGTCTACGAATTCAACGACGCCCGGAAGTAGTTTATTACCGTGATATATCACGCCGTCCATATCGCAAATAAAGCCTTTTTTATCTTTTAACATATTAACTCCTTAAAATAACGCTTCTATAAATTCTTCCGCGTTGAAGTCTTCTAAATCGTCTATTTTTTCACCTGTACCAACGTAGTATACGGGAATTTCAAGTTCATAAGATAGTGAGATTATAAACCCACCTTTTGCCGTTCCGTCAATCTTGGTAAGGACTATTCCGTCTAGACCTATCGCTTCGTTAAAGGCTTGGACTTGGCTGTTAGCGTTTTGCCCCGTCGTACTGTCTAAAACGATAAGTTTTAACAGCATAGCGTCAGTATATTCACGCTTAATGACCCTATCCATTTTTTTAAGTTCTTCCATTAGATTACTCTTAACGTGAAGTCTACCAGCCGTATCAACTATAACAACGTCCGTCTTTTTAGATTTAGCCGACGATATAGCGTCAAAAACCACAGCAGAAGCGTCTGCGCCTTCTTCGTGCTTAATAATTCTAACCTTGGCTCTATCAGCCCAAACGGATAACTGTTCGGCTGCCGCCGCCCTAAATGTATCACCTGCACACACAGTCACGGATTTACCTTCGCTTGCAAACTTATTAGCAAGTTTTCCTATAGTGGTGGTTTTACCTACGCCGTTAACACCTACGACCATAATGATAAGTGGATACTCAAATTCTACGGGGTCGGCGTAGCTTAACGTTCTTAAAAGTTCATCTTTTAATAACTCTACGACGTAATCTTTATCTTTGGATTTTTCTTGTATCGCACGCTCTTTAATTTCGTCAACGATTTCTAAGGCAACGTTTACCGAAACATCCGAAGATATCAAGATATCTTCAAGTTCTTCGTAAAACTCGTCGCCTAATTTATTACTACTAAAAAGTTCAGTTAGTTTTTTTGATAGTCCGTCCCTAGTTTTTGAGAGTGCGTTTTTTAATTTACTGAATAATCCCATATTTACCTTATTTATAAAGTTCCGTCGCCTTCAATTTCAGAAATATCCGAAAGTTTAACTGAAACAAGTCTTGAAACGCCCTTTTCTTGCATGGTGACACCGAATAATGCGTCGGCAAGTTCCATCGTAGGCTTTCTGTGCGTAATAACGATAAATTGCGTTTCTTCAGAGAATTTTTGAAGATATCTTGCAAATCTATCAACGTTTGCTTCGTCAAGCGCCGCTTCAATTTCGTCAAGCACGCAGAACGGCATAGGACGAAGTTTAAGTATTGAGAATAATATCGCAATAGCCGTAAGCGCTTTTTCGCCACCTGATAATAGCGAAAGTTTTTGAAGTTTCTTTCCAGGTGGTTCTGCAACGATTTCTACGCCTGCTTCAAGTTTGTCGTCAACTTCAGAATAATCCATTTGAAGCATTGCCCTACCACCGCCGAATAATTCTTTGAATATCCTTTGGAAGTTTTCGTTGATTTGCTTAAAGCCTTTATCAAACTGCGTAAGCATTTCGGCTTTAATCTTATCAATAGCAGTCTTAAGATCGGCTTCAGCCTTTTCTAAATCTTCTTTTTGCATTGACATTTCTTCGTAGCGTTCTTTTAGCATCTTAAATTCGTCGATTGCATTAGCGTTGATTGCGCCGAGCGCACTACGTCTTTTTCTAATTCTAATGATTTCGGTTTCGCCAGCCTTAGCGTCGTAATCAGGCTCTCTATTTAACACTGCCGTTTCATACGTTTCTTGATAGTCTTCGTAAATACTTTGTCCCATATACTCAAGGTCTGAGTCAATCTTGGTCAATGCAAGTTCTTCAGCGTGGCGTTTTTCGGTTAGTTCGTTTAATTCTTCCGAAAGTCTTTCCTTGTTTTCAGCGTTAATATTAAGTTTTTTGCGAAGTTCTTCTTTATAGTTTTCTATGTTGTCGATATCTTCACGAATTTTATTAACGTACTCTTGTTCTTCTTTAGTTAGCGCAATTTTTTCTTGTTCAAGCCTTAGGTTTTCAACTATTTCTTCAGCGCCTTTATTGCTACTTTGTAAGTTCCTAATCGAAATGTTGCAATCATCAACTAAAGAAGTTAGTCTTGCATTATCGCTATCAGCCGAACCAATTATACCCTTAAGTTCGGTTATTCTTACTTGTACGCTAGACGTTTCATTTGAAATACTATCTCTTTGCGCTTTTAACTCGTCGTATTCAGCCTGCCATACGTCTGCAGTTTTAGATGCTTCACGCCTGTCACGTTCAAGTTTTGCGCTATCCGAAGTCACAAACTCAAAGTCACTAGATAGTTTAGATAGTTTTTCGTTAACTTCGTCTATCATATCGCTTACGTTTTCGATATCTCTACCAAGTTCGGATAAAGTTTTTTCAGATACGCTTTGCTTTTCACGTTCTAATACTAGCGATTGATTTTTCTCACGATATAAGTCGTTTAAAACGTTTAATTCATCAAGCGCTTTATCTCTTAAAATTTCAGCGCTCTTCTTTTCTTCTTGAAGTTTTTCCATTAAAGCACGTTTTTCTTTTAGCACTTCTTGGTTATCTTCAATCTTTCTTTCACTAGATAGAATTCCCGCACCGTCTTTTCTTCTTGCACCACCACTGATTGAACCACGGGTGGCAAATTCGTCACCGTCAAGCGTAACGATTTTAAATGCAAATCCGTACTTGTTTGCTATCGCCGTAGCGTTGTCTATATTATCGACGATAAGCGTGTTTCCAAGAAGGTTAGAAATAACCCTTTCGTATTTTGGGTCGTACTTTACTAGTTCGTTAGCAACTCCTAACGCACCACGTTCTTTAAGTGCGCTGTCGATTTCAGGAAGTTGCACTCTAGGCTTAACCGAAGTAAGCGGTAAAAACGTCACTCTAGTATAATTATTAGCCTTTAAGTAGTTAATTAAATATTTAGTTGTTTCAGTATCGGGCGTGACAACGTTTTGCGTAGCGGCAGCAAGCGCCGTTTCTAAAGCAACGTCGTATTTCTTGTCGCTAGATATAAGTTGGGCGACAACGCCGTATATTCTTTTCTTTAATTCTTGGTTGGTTTTTGCGTCCTTTAGAAGAAGTTTAACAGCCGTAGAATAACCTTCGAAGTTTTCCTTCATTTCACGGTAAAAATTGTCCTTGGTGACAAGAGTAGTAATTACCGAGTTTAGCGAATAGATTTGGTTATCTAGTTTTGCAACTTGTTCATTGCAATCTCTTACCTTATCTTCTTTTGCTAGGATATTATTTTTACATTGATAACTTGATTTTTCAAGGTCGCCAATGTTTTTATCGCATTTTTCTTTAACGTTAAATTGCTCTTCCCTTTTATATGAAAGTTCGTCAAGTCTAGCCGTCAACTCTTCAAGTTTTTCGGCAAGGCTAGCCTTGGTTGCGCTCATTTCACCAGTGCTCTTTTTAACGTCTGATAAAGACTCTATTGATTCAATAACCTTTTTTCTACTTTTGTTTGCAAGCTCTTCGCCAAGCGAAATCTTTTCGTTAATTTTAACAAGTCTTTTATTTAACGATTCTGCTTTTGAAAGTAATGCGTCAAGTTCAGATTTAGCATCAATAATAATTTGGTTATTATTGCCTAGCGTAATTTGACTTTCTTCTATAGTCTTTTCATTTTCGGCAATTTCTTTAGTTGCCCTTTCGATTTGGCTTAAAAGATAACTGATTTTTTCTTGGTATAATTGCTTTGCACTTTCGTTCTTTTCAAGACCTAATCTTTTTTGAAGTCTTTCTTCGTTTAGTAATCTTAATTTTTGGTCAGAGTTAGAAATTTCTTCAAAAATATTATCGTATTCTTTTTGAATTTTATTAAGTTCACTTCTTTTAAGTGCGCTTTCTTGGTCAATACCCGTTATTTTATTGTTAATTTTTTCTTTTGCCGTAGCAACGCCTTCCACTTTGGCTATATAACAGTTTATTTCGTGGAATTTTAAACTTTCCGAAAGTTCAGTAAATTCTTTTGCTTTTTCGGCTTGCTTTTCAAGTGGTCCTAATTGATTTTCGATTTCCGTCATTATATCGACGTATCTTATAAGGTTTTCCCTAGTTCTAATTAGTTTTCTTTCCGTTTCGTTTTTATCGGTTTTAAACTTAGCAATACCCGTGGCTTCTTCAAAAATAACACGCCTATCTTCGGGTTTTGCCGACATAATTTCTTCAACCTTACCTTGTCCTATTATAGTATAGCCTTCTTTACCTATACCACATTCGTGAAGTAGGTTTATTATGTCTTTAAGTCTTGCTTCTTGCTTGTTTATGTAATATTCACTTTTTCCGTCACGGTAAAGTTTTCTCGTAATGACAATTTCGTCGTAATCTAGACTAAATATTTTGTTTGTGTTATCGAAAAACAAAGAAACTTCGCAGTACGAAAGCGATTTTCTATTTTGCGTACCGGAAAAGATTACGTCTTGCATACTGCTACCACGTAAACTCTTTGCCGATTGTTCGCCCAGAACCCAGCGAATAGCGTCCGCTACGTTAGACTTACCACAACCGTTAGGTCCTACTATACCGGTTATTCCGTCGCCAAACGAGATTTCCGCTTTGTCGGCGAACGATTTAAATCCGTAAAGTTCTACTTTCTTAAAATTCAACGTTTTTTACCTTCCTGTTTGAGTTTAGTGAGTGCTTTTTTTGCCGAATCGGCTTCGGCAAATTTTTTACTAGTCCCCTTACCTTCAGCGAGCCTACTTCCATTAAGAAGAACGGCTACTCGAAATTCAGGCAAATGGTCGGGACCCGTTTTCGATAACGTTTGATATGAAATACTACCCATTCTACCCTTCTGCACGTATTCTTGTAGTTGGTTTTTCCATCCTACGTTATCCGTTATTTTTGTTTTTAGTTTTTGAATAGATGCATATCTTTTGCAAACGGTGTTATTTATGAATTTTTTTACGGACGCTATGCCCCCGTCAAGATAAATTCCCGCAACCAAGGCTTCATATACGCTTGAATAAAGTTTTCCTTCGTACATATCCGTTTTATGCAGTCCTTTTCCAAGCAATATAAATTCGCCTAGTCTTAATTCTTTTACTACTTTAAGTAGCGCTTCGTTAGAAACGATTTCAGCCCTTCTCGTAGTAAGTTTTCCTTCGTCACCCGAAAAGTTTTTTACTAGATATTCGGTGACTACAAAGTCTAAAATCGCATCCCCAAAAAACTCTAAAATCTCGTTGCTTTCCACACCTTGTTCGTGCGCATATGAAGAGTGCGTAAAACATTTTCTTAGTAGCATTTTGTCCTTGAACGAATAGCCTATTTGGCTTTCTAAACCACTAGTGTCAAAAATCATCCTTTTACCTTTACTAGTTCTCTAGTGTACCTACCGTTCTTGGGAACGGAAGAACGTCTCTAATATTTGCAATACCAGTTAGATACATTATCATTCTTTCAAAGCCTAATCCAAAGCCTGAGTGTATTACACCACCGAATTTTCTTAAATCTAGATAAGATTTATAATCTTCAGGGTTTAGTCCACAGTCTTTCATTCTCGATTCTAGAACGTCCATTCTTTCTTCTCTTTGACTACCGCCGATAAGTTCGCCGATACCTGGAACTAATAGGTCGCTTGCGGCAACCGTCTTTTTATCGTCGTTAAGTCTCATATAAAACGCCTTGATATCCTTTGGATAATCGGTTAAGAATACAGGCTTTTTAAATACCACTTCGGTAATATATCTTTCATGTTCGCTTTGAAGGTCAACACCCCAGTATACGGGTGCTTCAAACCTGTCTTTAACCTTTTCTAGAATTTCAATGGCTTCGGTATAGGTTAAACGAACGAATTGGTTGTTTTTAACGTTGTTAAGCCTTTCAATTAGTCCTGTATCAACAAATTTGTTTAAGAATTCAATTTCTTCCTTGCAAGAAGACATTACGTAGTTAATTATAAATTTAACCATATCTTCAGCGCAGTCCATATCATCCGAAAGGTCGGCAAATGCGAGTTCCGGCTCAATCATCCAAAATTCGGCAGCGTGACGAACGGTGTTCGAGTGTTCTGCCCTAAAAGTAGGTCCAAAGGTGTAAACGTTGGCGTAAGCCATTGCAAAGTTTTCAACGTCAAGTTGACCAGACACGGTTAAACTTGATTTTTTACCAAAGAAATCTTGTTTATAATCAACTTCACCATTTTCGGTTGGAACGTTTGATAAATCAAGCGTAGTCACTTGGAACATTGCGCCCGCACCTTCGCAGTCACTACCCGTAATGATAGGAGTATGAACGTAAACAAATCCCCTTTCGTTAAAAAACTTATGGATAGCATAAGACGCTTCACTTCTAATCTTAAACACAGCGTTGAACACGTTAGTTCTTGCACGTAAATGTGGAATAGTTCTTAAAAATTCCATAGTGTGGCGTTTTTTCTGTAATGGAAAATCAGGGGTTGACGTGCCAAGTACGGTGATTGAATTCGCATTGATTTCAAACGGTTGATTGCGCTCAGGAGTCAATATTAAAGTTCCTGTTATAGAAACACACGCACCAACGTTTTGACGTGCAATCTCGTCATAGTTTGACACCTTCGCTCTTTCAAATACGATTTGAACGTTCTTAAAATAAGAGCCGTCGTTAAGTTCAATAAAACCAAACGACTTAGAATCTCTAATCGTTCTAGCCCAACCACAAACGGTCACGGTTTTTCCCGCATACAATGCTGAGTCCGAAAATAATTGCTTTAATGTTTCTCTTTTCATAATTTAGACCTTTAAAAATTTTGATTATAATAATACTAGTAAATTATACCATATTTAAAAGAACATTTCAAGAATTTAATTAATAAATAATTAATAATAAATTTTGAAAATACCCTTAAAATATTTTGCATTTTAAAAAAAATGTGTTATTATATATAGGCAAGCGGATGTGGCGGAATTGGCAGACGCGCTAGACTTAGGATCTAGTGGGCGACCGTGGGGGTTCAAGTCCCTTCATCCGCACCACTTAAAGAGAAGATAATTTTTGTCTTCTCTTTTTTATTTTTTTCACTTAATTTCCTAAAATCCACTATTGAATTCTTTTATATATTATGTTATAATATTTTTGACTGAGTTATTTAAACTTGATTAAAAATTTTAAAAGGTAAAATAATTTAAAAAGGGGAATTATAAAATGAAAAAAGAAATTCTACTAGACC
>JAZQWW010000076.1:0-1612 GCA_045632585.1 Christensenellaceae bacterium | reverse complement strand
GAAGGCTACGAAGAATTAGAAATCAAGAGAACACTAAAATAAAAAGCTGAAAAAGCTTGCCTTCATAGTTCAAGGGATAGAACGAAAGTTTCCTAAACTTTAAATGTAGGTTCGAGTCCTACTGGAGGTACAAAAAAAGAGTTGAATTTTTTAGCTTCAACTCTTTTTTTGTTTTAAGAAATTAACGTCCAAACGCCATAACACGTACTTTTTGTTTAATAAGTTTCTTGTTTTTGATGCAACTATTACAAAACATTTTATTGCAAAAGACTTGACAAATGTGAAATTTGTTGTATTTTTGCAAACGGAGCGAGGAGAAATTCCGAGTTCCCCCAAAAAACACAAAAAGAGTAAGAATTATGTGAGGTTGACCAAGATCCTGTGATAATTCTTACTCTTTTTTCTTTATATGAAGTAAATGAGAGTTTTTAATTTTTGTCTTCTTCTTCGTATTTTATGTTTATTTTAATTTCTATTTTGTCAATATTGTTAGAATCAAAAGTGTATTTCTTTTCTTTTGAACTTTTTGCTTTACTTTCTTTTATGCCTGATTTAATAGCTTCAATAATCACTATAATTGGATAAGTAAATATAAAAACTCCAAGATATATAACTCCTAATCCCAAAAGTCCCATGATAATATTTGCAATAATCTTGAATAATAATTCCATAAATGCTATTTTTATTTTGTTTTATACGATTATTCTCTGCACCATTCTATTTCTTCTCCATTTTTTGCTCTTTCAATAAGGCTTTTTAGTCGTTTAGTCTTTTTGTGACTTGCTCCCAATTCTTTTTCTGTAACAACAAATCCCTTTTTTAAATATTCAATACCTTCTTCGGTATTTCCTTGACAGCAATTGCATTGTCCAAATGAACTATATAAATTTGCAGTGTGCATATGATCTTTCCCAAAAACTTTTTCTGAAATCCCTATAGACTCCTTTTTGTGCATAAATCCTTTATTAATATCATTTAAAAGATGATAAAGTAGCCATAAACTTTCGTGTGAATCCAATATTTTCTTATGATATTTTCCGTAAACTTGCGAATAAATATCTAAGCATTTGAGTTCAATCTCCAATGCTTTTTCATAGTATTCTACTGTATCATTTAAAGGGTATAAACCTTTTCTTAATTCCTCTGCTTGTTGCAATAATTTTTCTTTTTCTTTCATATTATCAACCTTTTTCTTTGATTTATAATAATTTACTTGCCAGATTGCAAATTTAATTATAATTTTGCAAGTGCAAGAGAATGAAATATAGTTCCTATCATCCCTAGGCAGAGCACGCTTTCTAACGAAAAAACGCCTGCTGTCTTAAAGATGATAGGAACATTCTTTCTCTTGCATTTTTTATTCCCTCTCTCCTATTCCTCCTACTTATCGCTTTTTCGGCGGTTGCATTGTTTGCAGAGCATTTGACAGTTGTCTTTGTCGGTTTTTCCGCCTTTTGACCATGGCAAGATATGGTCTGCTTCCATTTCTTCTATTGAAAAATGTTCTTCGCATTTGATGCAAACGCCAAATTGATTTTCATAGGCGTAGCGTTTGTCGCTTTCTTTGAATTGACGTATGTTTAAGTGTTTTTCATCGCCGAATAAGACGTAT
>JAZQWW010000075.1:0-7871 GCA_045632585.1 Christensenellaceae bacterium | reverse complement strand
AAGTCGTTTATTCTCGACGCTATTGACATTATTAAAAAAAGCGAAGACAATACGAAATACCCCGTTTACGCCGTAGTTGCGCCTGCAATAGCAAGTCAATTTTCTTACGCAAAACTTGGTCAAGTTTTAACGGGAATTATAGAACTTGGCTTTAAGGCAATTACAGAAGCAGCACTAGGCGCAGACATAGTTGCTCTTTCAGAAGCCAAAGAACTTGCCGAAAAAGGCTTTTTAACAAGTTCGTGCTGTCCTGCTTTCGTTTCTTACGTTAAAAAACAATTTCCAGACCTAACTGAATACATATCTCACAACCTTTCGCCTATGGCAACTATCGCAAAGTGCATTAAAGAAAACGAGCCTAACGCTAAGGTTATATTCATAGGACCTTGCACAGCAAAGAAAATGGAATATCAACTAGATAGCGTCGCTCCTTTCGTAGACTGCGTTATCACCTTTGAAGAACTTCAAGCGCTATTTGACAGCAAGGATATAGATATTACTTCACTTTCTGAATATGATATTCAAGACGCATCTTATTACGGTAGAATTTTTGCTAGAAACTGTGGACTTTCAGAAGCCGTTGCAGAAAGCATAAAAGAACGTGGTATTGATAATTTCGACCTTAAAGCAGTACCTTGTGACGGAATAGAAGCGTGCAGAGTTGCGCTACTTAAAGCAAGCAAGCGTATGCTTGACGGAAACTTCATTGAAGGTATGGCGTGTCAAGGCGGTTGTATCGGTGGCGCAGGCTGTTTAACCCACGGAGATATAAACAAAATTAAAATTGATAAACACGGAAAAACTTCTAATAAACAAGATATCGTTTCGGCGGTAAACGATTTTACCAAATAATAGTATATGAAAGAAAAAAAGATTAAACCTATCGGCTACGTCAAATCTCCGTTTAAGGAAAAATTCGGAATTCCAAGGCAAGCGAATAGAGTTCCTTCAATAAAGGGAAGTATAGTTTTTTACCCACCATATTCTTCTATTGACGCTTTTAAGATGCTTGAAGGCTATTCTCATTTATGGATAATTTTTGACTTTGATAAAGTAGGCAACTCAAAATGGAAAGCAACCGTTCGTCCACCTAGGCTCGGTGGAAATAAACGTGTGGGGGTGTTTGCCACTCGCTCACCGTTTAGACCTAACGGACTAGGTCTTTCACTCGTCAAAATTGATAAAATTTTACAAACTGGAAACGGGATACAAATAGACGTTTTAGGGCTAGACCTACTTGACGGTACCCCCGTTTACGACGTTAAGCCCTATCTTCCCGAAAGCGACTACGCCGAAAATTCTAAAGGCGGATTTGCAGACGAATTTTTAGATTATAAGTTAAGCGTTAATTTATCCGACGAACTACTTGAAAAAATTCCAACTGAAGATAGAGAACCAATTATAGAGTGTTTAAGCCAAGACGTTAGACCGTCTTATATCGACGACGAAGATAGAATTTACGGTTTTGTTTATAACGATACAAACGTAAAATTCAAGGTAATCAAAAAAGAAGTTTTCGTAGTAAGCGTTGAAAAATTATAATTAAAAAAACCCGACTTATTAGTCGGGTTTAATTTTTATTTAATACGATTTACTTTTTGGTTCGCTAGTCACGTGAATACCTAGTTTTTTAAGAGTTTTATTGTCGATATGCGAAAGTATAACCGAAGAGTGGAAATCTGAGCCACGAAGTTTTGGCAGTTGTTCCATAGCGTGTTTTGCCATAGGGTTGGTGACTGCGCTTACTGCTAGACAAAGCAGAATTTCATCAACGTGAAGGCGTGGGTTTTTACTACCCATATGTTCGCATTTAAGTTTTTGAATAGGTTCGATAACCGTCGAAGATATTAGGTCTATAGAATCGTCAACTTCACCCAAAATCTTAAGTGCATTTATAATTACGCCTGCGCTTGCGCCTAATAGTTTACCGGTTTTGCCAGTGACTATTCTACCGTCCGGAAGTCTTAACGCCGCACTTGGCGTTTCGGTTTGTCTTTCTTTTTCTAACGCACTACCTACAACTTGTCTGTCGTTAAGAGTAATTTGTAGTTTTTGCATTAAAATTTCTATTTTAGAAACAGCGTCCTTACTTGCGCCGAACTTAATAACGCCTAGTTGGGCTTCAAAGTATCTTCTAATAACTTCCATTTTTGCTGCGTTTGAGCAAACTTCGTCGTCAACAATACAATATCCCGCCATATTAACCCCCATATCGGTCGGCGATTTATACGGCGAAATGCCCATAATTCTACTTAAAATGGTAGAAAGTACTGGGAAAATTTCCACGTCTCTATTATAGTTTACGGCTTTTTCGCCGTACGCTTCTAGGTGGAACGGGTCAATCATATTAAGGTCGTTAAGGTCTGCAGTAGCCGCTTCGTAGGCTATATTAACTGGGTGAGATAACGATAAATTCCATACGGGGAAGGTTTCAAATTTAGCGTAGCCCGCTTTTACCCCACGCTTGTTTTCGTGATAAAGTTGCGATAAACAGGT
Organism: Christensenellaceae bacterium; assembly: GCA_045632585.1. Taxonomy (GTDB): domain Bacteria; phylum Bacillota; class Clostridia; order Christensenellales; family Borkfalkiaceae; genus UBA1259. Next base: position 5,375 of record JAZQWW010000075.1, on the reverse strand, counting down.
CGCCATTTTTCCACTACCCGGTCCCGGTGCTGTCACTACTACTAAAGGTCTAGTCGTCGCTACGTATTCGTTCTTACCGAAACCTTGTTCGCTTACTATTTTATCAACGTCTGAAGGATAACCTTCAATTATATAGTGCTTGTAAACTTTTACGCCAAGCATTTCAAGACGCTTTTTAAACGCAATAGCCGAAGGTTGTTCGCTAAAGCAAGTTAGCACTACGCTACCAACGTAAAAACCTTTTTGTCTATAAATTTCTATTAAACGCAAAACGTCAAGGTCGTAGGTTATGCCTAAATCGCCCCTGATTTTGTTCTTTTCTATGTCGCTAGAATTTATTACTAAAAGAATTTCGGCTTTGTCTTTAAGTTCCGAAAGCATTTTAATCTTGTTATCGGGTTCAAAACCGGGCAAAACTCTAGACGCATGAAAATCGTCAAACACCTTTCCACCGAATTCAAGATATAACTTGTCGCCGAAAAGTTCAACACGTTCCATAATCTTTGCAGATTGCATTTCAAGATATTTTTTACTGTCAAATCCTATTTTTCCCATAAGTTAACTCGCTATTCTACGAGATTTGCCTCCGATAATCCTTTAGTAAATTTAATAACGTCGTCTTTTGCCGTTTGCTCGTCCACTTCGTATTCGTTAATTAAAGCGGTAATAAGTTCTTCTTCGGTAGCGCCTTTAATTAGTTTTTCAAATAGAAACGCACCGGTTTTATTAAGATTTATTATACCCTTGAACTCTTTTACAGCCTTACCAACCGCTACCACGTGATAATTGCCTGCAATTTCGCTTAAGATATAGCCTTCTTTAATTTTCATACACGCTCCCAACTAATCAAATAACAAATATTATTTTAACAAACTAACTATATTTTGTCAATATCAAAACAAAGATATAACGCCTTATTTTTAACTTTTATCGTTGATTTTTACTTGAATTTATTTTATAATATTTTTAATGAAAAAATTTATTCTAGCAGTTTGCGCTTTAATCTTAATATCCCCTGTAATTTCTTTTTACGGTTGCGGAAATTTAAAATGTTCCCGCACCTTTTACTCGTTTAACGCCACCCCCGTTGAAGTCGTGATTTACGGCCAAGATTTCAGCGCCGAACTGGTTAGCGAAATTGAAAGCACTCTTTTAACAATTAATCAAACTTATTCAGCAACTAAAGAAGACTCTGTAGTTTCTCAAATCAACTCTATTGATTTTACTTCTACCACTCTAACGGATGAGCAAGCGTTAGTTTTTAAGTCGGCAAAAAATCTTAACGAATTTACTTCTAATAAATTTAATCCCGCCGTATATCCGCTAGTAAAGGCTTGGTCTTTTTCGCCGAACTATCCCGTTTTAGACTTTACGCCACCAAGCCAAGATTATATCACGCAAACGTTATCGTTAGATATAACTAATTTTGATAATTTCGTTCTTGACGAAAACACAGCCACTTTAACCAAACTTAACCCAAGTTCTCAAATAGATTTAGGTGGAATAATTAAAGGCTACGGGGCAGATAAAATTTCAAATATACTATACTCTCACGGTATTACTAAAGGGTATATTAGTATAGGTTCCAGTAGCCTTAAAACGCTTAAAATGAACGCCGTAATGATTAAACACCCCGAAAAAACTACCGACACGATAGTAAAAATCAATCTTGATAAATCAAACGATTTTTCTATTTCAACAAGTGGCGATTACGAAAGATTTTACACCTACCAAGGCGTTAAATATCCGCATGTAATTGATACCGACGGCAAGCCGTATTCGACTGGAATAATAAGCGCAACCGTCATTACTTCTTCTGGAATTGGTGCCGACGCATTATCGACGGCTTTATGCCTTTGTGAGTTTAATCCAAACTCCGATACCGACGAACTAAGAGATTTCATCAATAAAATTTCGTTTACCGACGAATACTCCGACGCCAAAGTCTACGCCGTGTATTCTAAAGATAACGTTAAATATTTAATTACCAACGAAAAACAGGGCGAAAATTTCACCCTGCTTGATAATTCCTTTACGATTTTTGAAATTTAATAACACGACTAAAACATAGCCACCGAAATTTCGGTGGCTATGTTTTTATATCTTCGCCTTTCTAGCTAAATGATTAAATATGCTTTCAATTATAATGCATAAAATCACTACAACGCAAACTAACGCAAGCATTTTCGCTACTTCGAAATACACCTTAGAAGTGTTTAGTATAAATCCTATTGATTTTGCCGTTTGCGAAATTACTTCAGCGGCTACCATTAACTTAAAATTAAGCGATATTCCGCTACCTATTCCCGTATAGATAGACGGCAATATCTGTGGTAATTCAATTTTGCAAAATACCGCCTTCTCGTCTGCCCCGTCAACCCTACCGGCTTCCGCAATATTTTTATCAAGCGTAAAAAACGCACTTTCTATATGGGTGTATAGTGTTGGCGCAACAACGATGGTAGTCACCACTATGGGAGCGATATTTGAAGTAGTCCAAAATAATAAAAGTAAAACGATTGCTATGGTTGGCAATGCACGCATAATTCCGACCAATGGTTTTATCAATCCTTTGGCATATTTTACTTTTTTTGATAATACCACCAAAACGAAAGCAAGCGCGAAAGAAAAGACAAACGCAATTATACTTCTTATAGCAGTGTATCCAAGAGAAATATAAAATTCGCCACTTTTAAAAAGCTTAAAGAATTCAATCGCCGTTTGTTTTATAGACGGCAAAATATATTCGCTTCCTATCCTTAACGACGCTATCGCCCAAACCAAAAAGATTATAGCTACGCTTACTATAGGCATTATTAAGTTTAAGATTTTTTCCTTGCCTTTTTTCATTTAATTTGCTATTTCCACACCCATTTTATTATTATCTAAAACCGCTCTAAACGTTAAATCCGGAACTAAGCCTTGTCCTATTACCCCTACAACCTTGTCCTTTAACTGTTTTACGTTTTCAATTTTTTCAGTACTCATAATATACAAATTTCCGTGCGTGATTACTGAGACTAATTTATAAGTATCAGTAGTGTTTGCAGTATATAACTTACTTGCAGCGTTTACAGGAATAATAACGATATCACCAGCCCCCGTTTGAACTGCACTGCCGATTTTCGACGACGACACTACCTTGTAATTAAATTCTTTTCCCGTTCCAAAATTTTCGCCGTCGCTAATATACTTTGAAATTGCGAGCGCCGGCGCACCGTCCGGTGCTATAACGCTAACCGTTTCTTTACTAAACGCACCAACACAGCCAACATCGTAAAAGAAATCGTCTTCTACTTTTTTTGCACTTGATGGTTCGATATTCATTATGTCGTTTATATAATCTTTAACGTCTTCTTTAGCGTCGCTAGCGTTTTGCCAGTATATTTTGCATCCGTCAACTACTTCAGCCGTTATATTAGACGCTTTTAACGACGGAGTCACACCCTCTTCAAGACGAGCGTTAACTGCGTTTACTGCAAGCTCCGTATTTTCCTTTACCCATTGTACGCTATCGTTAAACCCTTGCGCCATATTATTGACTAAATCCGGATAGGTATTAAGTAAACTTTGTTTAACTAAAATTATTGCTTGTGGATACGCCTTGCTTTCTCCGTCGTATAATTCTTGCAAGTCTAACCTATACCAAGTCTTATCACTTGCCACCTTAGTTAATTGCGTAGCGGCAGGCTCTGGTAATAATCCAACGCTTAATTCACCGTTTTTTAGCATAGGTATCATGTCGGACGCACTTGAAAAGTATTTAACTTTAGCAAAGTCGTTATATTTATTATCACACGCCACCATACCGATAGTTGTCACGCTTAATATTAAAGTTAATAAAATAGTTAAAAATTTTTTCATGATAGTTTCTCCTTTGAAAAAGAAAGTCCCTCTACTTTGTAGAAGGACGAACGTGATTTAATAAGGCAACAAAGCGCCTTAAAAATTTACGATATTTTGTCCTTCCCCGTCAGGCGAACCTTCAAGTTTAGGTTTTATAGTTTTATTTTACGTTATTTTAGTCAATTTGTCAAGCGAAAGGTATTAGCCTTTTATTAGACTTTGATATTTTCTTTTGGTTGCTTCTCCGCCACGAATATGACGTTCCGCTAGGTTTTTATTAAGCGCAATTTTAACTTTAGCGTAAAGTTCTCTATCAAGTTTTATTAGTCTTTCAGTCACGTCCTTATGCACGGTGGACTTAGAAAAATGAAAAACTTTCGCCGTCGCCCTTACGGTGCAACCCGTTTGCGCTATAAAATACGCTTCTTTAAAAACCCTTTCGGTTATATCTTCTCTCATACATACCCCCTAAATTAGGATAGTATATACTATGAAGAATTTTGTCGTTTAATGACTGATTATACTTTTTTGAAAATCAATTTTTCGCCTTTTTTCATTATAAATAAGTAAGTTAATAGGCTTGCTAGAGTTATGAACCCTGCTACCGCTCCAAAAAATAAATATCTACTTATTTCAAGTTTAATAGGAATAACAATAAGAAGTCCCGTTATCGCCATACCAAGGAAAATACAAAGCACTATAGGCAAGCCTTGTTTTATTACTTGCTGTTCTTTCGTCCAAGAAAATTTAGCGAAAATTAAATCGAACAACAACCCTATATTAGCACTAAACACGGCAAAACCGATAGCGATAATAAAGTTAAGAGCAAATATCCAAAATTCAAGTCTAAAGGCAATTCCAAGTAGTATCGAAGATATAATAGCCGTCAAGCCTGCCATAATATAAGTAAGTACAAGTTTTGCATTAAGTAAAGTAGTCGTCTTTATAGGCGAAGTAGTCATAATCCAAAGCGATTTTCCTTCTAAAGATACGGCGCACGACGTTGGCGGACTCATCATCATAGTCAGCGCAAACACGCAAGGCGCAAACGTAGAAAATACTTGACCTAAAGCATAGCCAAACTCCGAATTATCACCAAAGAACATAACCATAACAATTACTGATGCCGAAATAGCAAAAACGTAGCCTAATAGGGAGTTCATAACGTATAAAGGCGTTGTGAAGAATTTTCTTGCTTCTTTTGCTAGTAGCGCTGAAAATTGACTTCTAGTTTTTACGCCCTTTAGTTTATAATTTCTTCTAGTCCTATGAGTGTTCACGAGCGTCGTCACGCCTTGATAGGTAAAAAATACGAAAAGGTAGGTTAAAACAAAACCACCAAAAGAAATGCCCAAGAAAATCCAAAACTCAGTAAACGATAAAATGCCTTTAAGCACTATTGGGTAAAGGAAATATATCTTAGTTATTGCTCCTAAACCTAGTTCGTCATTGGTAAACGATATAGCGAAAATTCCAGCAAGCACTAAAACGAAAAATATAGTTTGAATTAAATTACGCTTAACGAAAAA
>JAZQWW010000074.1:0-2500 GCA_045632585.1 Christensenellaceae bacterium | reverse complement strand
GAATTTTTTTAACCACAAAATCTTGTGTTTTTGCTTTAAGTTAGGCACGATATTTTGTAATATCACACCCTTAAAATCATAAGATATTTTCTAATGATTTTAGTTATGGCAACCACTTAATTTCTTAAGGGTAATTGTGATTATAAATGAAAAATGAAAAGTTGTCAAGCGTTTTTTAAATGTTTTTAAATATTTTAAATAAAAAATTCGTCCCTAAGAAAAAGGGACGAAATATATTTATATATTATATATAATGTATAAACGGATTATTATTGAGCGATAGTAAACGTTATAGACGTTCCGCCGTAAACTTCAATATAATAGGTCGTGTTTCTAGATGGTTTAAATCTTACGCTATTAGTGCCTTGCTTACCACCGTTTGTAGATACTTCTTTCATCGACGAATTATAAACCTTTACGCAATACGACGAATTTTCTGTGCTTACGGTAATATTAGAAGTGCTTGAACCCGTTGTGAATTTATAATATTTAGAAGTGACTACGTCTTTATTGTACGCAGTTGTAGTTTCGCCAATAAAGTTATAAATTGCATTGTCGCTAGTAAGCCCTAAATCTTCTTCAACGAAACTATCGGGGTCTAAAGAAGGATATTTAAGTAGCCACGAGCCAGTTATTGGGTTTTGATAATAAGCCGATTCTGCGTGACCAGTCACGGTCTTAACGGCTTCCCACTCACCATCTTCGTTCTTAACTAGCGTAGTTTGATAAACGGGATAGATTTTTTCACCAATAGGAATATTTGGGTCGCTATCACCAAGTTCAATACTAGTAGTATATAAGTAATAAACGTCGGGCTGGTCTTCAGGAAAATATAAAACGAAAGAAAGCCCCGTCGTGCTAGTGTTAAAGAACTTGCTTATATCGCTTCTTTCCCAGTAGTCCATACTACCTAAAACGTCCGACCTAAACAAGAAATTTCCGCTTTGTCTATTATTGATTTCCGAACTGATATAAGAGTCTGGGTTGTTTAGACCTATATTAGTGACGTTTCCGCTACTATCTTTATAGGTTCCGTTAAGAATAGCGTTTATAAGTTCTTGGTGGTCTTGTCCCATAACGTCGTTAGGAAGTTTATCTGCACCTACCCAAGGGAATACTTCAACACTCATAGGAATTTCAATACTACCCGAAACGTTAAGAGCGTAGTGCCAAGCGCCGTAAACTTTATTAGGCAAAAAAATGACAAGCGAAAAGATGGCGAGTATAAATAAAACGCTTAATCTTTTAACTGCTTTCATTTTGCTTTCTCCTTTTGTTTTTAACGGGTTTTGATTTCGCTACGCCTTGTTTGATTTTCTTTTTCGGTTTCTCGAACGGTCTCGTCTTCTTGTTCTATACCCATTTCCGCAACTCGTTTAATTCTTTCAAAACTTACGGGAATACCGCCTTGCTCTTTCTCTCGTTCGATAGACGAACTAAATTCTTCTTTGTCTCTAACTAAGAAAGCCTTAACGATAATACCCTTTTCTTTATCTAGTTTTGCTTGTTTTATAATTTCAATGCGCTCATCTTTTGCAATTTGAAGTTTCTTTTCGGCGATAGGCGTTGCAACAACGGCAAATATGACTAGCAAGAAACACAACATACCTGCAGGCGACTGCATAAATTGAACGAACGTTCCAACGAAAGGAACTCTTTCTCCACGATAAATACTTTTCATTTGGTCGTAGGTGACGGGAAATTCGTCGGTGTAAATATTTGCGTCACCACGAAGAACAAACCATCTCTCTTCTGGATGTTCGCCGTTAGGTTCTTCTATTCCCACAATACGGTGAACTATATCGTAGCCGTTGGTTTCATAAACTACGATATCGTAGAGTTTAAGGTCCTCTTCTTTTGGAAGTTCTCTTAAAACTATCAAGTCGAAGGTTTTAATTTGGTCGTCAAGTCCGTTTTCCACCAGATAACTATTCACTTTGTTTTTATATTCCATAGAACCGGTGTTTACAACCTTAACAGTAGGAATAGCACCTACTTTTTGATTGGAAGTGAACCTAGAATACATAGAGAAACAAAGCGCAACGAATAAAATAATACAAACAAGCATAGGAAAACCCACGTCGAGAATTTTTCCGACATGGGATTGTTTTTTGCTTTGCTTTTTATTATTTTCTTCTTCTATTTTATGGTCTTCAATACCAGCACGTATAACGCGAAGGTTAAGTTTTATCAGCCATACGATAAGTACTGAAAATAGCGCCGTAAGACAAGTAAAAACTATAAGACATAAAATAAGGTTGTAAAATTCACTTGGCGACATGAAATGTGATTAACGGCGCATCAAAAATGCGCCGTTCCTTTTTCTGTTAATATCCCTTATGCTGCTGGAACGTATTCGGTGATGGTCACCATGATTAAATACGTTTTCATTGCCGTTTCATAAGCAACGTTATCGTCGTACGTTTTTAAGAATAAGCCGTCTGCATGTGCTCCAACGTTGAAATCTAAGCAAGCCGCAATTTGTGCAGCAGTGATTTCG
>JAZQWW010000073.1:0-1072 GCA_045632585.1 Christensenellaceae bacterium | reverse complement strand
ACGGCTTAACCGTAAACCAAATTAAAGAAACCTTGCTTGGAAACACTTGTGGCTATAAAAGCACTTCTTGCGCAGACCAACTTGCAAAAGCAGTAATTTCTGCTTACGAAAAGGAGAACGGTTAATGCAAGATTTTATTTTTAATACGCCAACCAAAGTTTATTTTGGTAAAAATACGCAATATAAACTTGGCGAAATTATAAAAGAACTTGGCTACAAGAAAATAATGATACAATATGGAAAGTCAAGCGTGATAAAATCGGGCTTACTTGACGTCGTAAAAAAACAACTTGATGAAATAGGCGTATCATATATTTTAATGGGTGGCGTTGAACCTAACCCTAAACTAACCTTCGTTAGAAAAGCCGTAGAAACTGCAAAAAAAGAAAACGTAGATTTTATATTAGCAGTTGGTGGGGGTAGCGTAATAGATTCAAGTAAATATACGGCTATCGGTGCAAAAACCGATATTGACGTTTGGGAATATCCAATAGGGAACGCCGTCGTTAAAGACGCATTACCCGTAGGCTGTATATTAACCCTTTCCGCAGCGGGTAGTGAAATGAGTTCTTCGGCAGTACTTACTAATCTTGAAGAAAACAAGAAAAAAGGACTAACGACTGAATTTAATAGATGTAAATTCGCTATAATGAACCCAGAACTTACCTTTACCGTTAACCCTTATCAAACGGCGTGTGGAATAGTAGATATTATGGCGCATACTTTAGAGCGTTATTTTACTGTGTGTGAAGATACACCACTTACAGACGCTATTTCCGAAGCACTACTAAAAAGCGTAATTGGCGCAGGTAAGGTTTTAATTAAAAATCCAACCGATTATAATGCTAGAGCAACCGTAATGTGGGCTTCGAGTTTGTCGCACAACGGTCTAACGGGGGCAGGTAGAGAAAATTATTTAGCCGTACATCAGTTAGAACACGCTTTAAGCGGAGAATTTGACGCTGTGGCGCACGGGGCAGGACTTGCCGTATTATTTCCCGCTTGGGCAAAATACGTTTATAAAGCGAATATTACTAGGTTTTCACGCTTTGCTAGAAACGTATGGGGTGTA
>JAZQWW010000072.1:0-1443 GCA_045632585.1 Christensenellaceae bacterium | reverse complement strand
ACGTTAACGATATAATAAAAGACGACGTATAAAATTGCAAATAGCAAAATCATTAAAATTGGAACTTTTTTTTCTTTTCTTTCAAAAAGATAGAACACACCCACACGTATTAGCGCTAAAAAGTAGGATGCTACGGCGTAGAACTGCACTATAAATAAGCAAGAAAACGCAAGAGAAAATAATGCTCCTGCTTGTAGTGTTAAAAATATTGATTTCTTTTTTACAAAATAGCTACCCATTGCAAAAAGCATTGCAACAAAGCCTATTATCGTTGATATTGTTTCGTTATACATATTATTCTCCTAGTCAATATTATCTAATTCTTCAAGCCAAATTTTACTAACGGCGTCGCTAGGCATATTCCACGCGCCACGTGGAGATAACGAGATTTCGCTTGCTTTTACTCCGTCAGGTACGCAAGAACGCTTAAATTGCTGAGTAAAAAACCTTCTAAAGAACGTTTTTAGCCATTTTAGAATAGTTTGCTCGTCATATTCACCCTTAAAAGTGTTTACTGCCGAATAATAAATGCTTTTTGGCGTTGCCCCACGCTTAATAAAGTGATAAAGGAAAAAGTCGTGAAGTATATACGGCCCTACTATATCTTCAGTCACTTGCTTGATTTTATCGTCCGTTTGCGGAAGTAGTTCAGGACTTACAGGCGTATCTAATATATCAAGAAGTACTGCTTTAAGTTTGCCCCTTGACTTGCTTGCATAAAAGTTTACCAAATGTCTAACCAAAGTTTTGGGAATAGAGCAGTTGACTGCATACATACTCATATGGTCACCGTTATAGGTAGCCCAGCCAAGCGCAAGTTCAGATAAATCGCCAGTACCGACTACTAACCCACCGTTCATATTTGCTACGTCCATCAAAACTTGCGTACGCTCTCTCGCTTGTGCATTTTCAAAAGTGACGTCGGGTGAGCCGTCGTGCTTAATATCCTTTAAGTGTCTACTAACCGACTTGCTTATATCTATTTTCTTTAGCGAAACGTTAAGCGCTTTTGCTAACGTTATTGAGTTTTCTAGCGTTCTGCTCGTCGTTCCGAAACACGGCATAGTTATCGCAAGAACGTCTTTCGTGTCCCGATTAAGTAGTTTTATGGCTTTTTCACAAACCAAAAGCGCTAGCGTTGAATCTAGCCCACCGGAAAGCCCAACAACAACTTTGGGTGCGTTGGTATGCTTTATTCGTTTTGCTAAGCCTTGAGCCTGAATATTAAGAAGTAATTCTTCTTCGCCACTTTTAATAAACGGCGTTTTATCGTATACTCTACTGTTTTTTGCGTTTTGGTTATTTATTTCAAACTCTACCCAATAATAATCTTCACCATTATTTTTATTAGTCGATTTCGAACGAGCGTAATCAATATAGTCTAAATCGATTTCAGCAGTATTTAGACCAAGAGTAAAAGGTTTGTTCTCAGCCAATATTTCG
>JAZQWW010000071.1:0-1589 GCA_045632585.1 Christensenellaceae bacterium | reverse complement strand
CAATGCTTAGAATGTTTGGTAAATACGGCATTGATATTAGAAAAGACCCGATACTAGTTTATCCAACTCTTCACTACCAAAACGGTGGCTTAGATATTTCTGCCGACGGTATGAGTACGACCGTTCCTAACCTTTTCGTTGCTGGCGAAGCAGTAGGGGGAATTCACGGCAGAAACAGACTTATGGGCAACTCTCTTTTAGATATCATAGTATTTGGTAGAAACGCAGGTAAGAGCGTTGGTAAGATTTATAAAGATATCGAACTTAAAGAACTTACCCTAGCCCACGTTAAAGATTTTGATAAAGAACTTAAAGACGCTGGTATTGAGCCAAAAGTTCTTTCTCCAAAACTACTTCCAAACTACACGAAACAACCTAACGTATAATAAAGGAGAAAAAATGGAAAACCAAAAAACTAAAAGCCTTAAATGGCTTTGGATATCAATAGCAGTTATAGTAGTGGCTTTGATTGGCGTTTGGTGCGGTGTAAACGCTAAACTTGATGCAAAGAACACGTTAAACGTATTCGGCTTGCCGGCTCTTTTAACAGGTTTGTTTTTAGTGACAGCGCTTGGATATTTACTTGGTAGAATTACCATTAAGGGTGTAAACCTTGGTACTGCAGGCGTATTTTTAGTAGCAATATTATTTGGTTATTTATGCACTCTTATTCCAAGTGACGTTCCAGTGTTGAACGCACTTCGCTTAGAAGCAGGAAAAGGAAATACTACGTACTATAAAAGCGTTATTCAAAACGTTGGTTTAGTATTATTCGTTGGCTCAGTAGGGTTTATCGCAGGTCCAAAGTTTTTTAGGGACTTAAAGAAAAACTTTAAAACCTATATATTTATGGGTGTAGCCATTATTGTTATCGGAACACTAGTTGCAGTAATCTTTACTGTAGTTTCACCATACGGCGCAGATTTCTGGTCAGGAATACTTTCTGGTGCACTTACTTCAACCCCCGGTTATTCTGCTGCGCAAGAAGCAATGCAAGAAATGGGAATGAGCGACGCTGGGGTGACAATCGGCCACGCAATAGCGTACCCGTTTGGCGTTATCGGCGTTGTATTATTCGTTCAACTACTTCCTAAATTCTTAAAAGCTGATATGGCTTATGAGAGAAGTTTACTTCGTCCGGAAGTGCTTGAAGCACGCACTGAAAAGCAAGAAAAGAAATTATTTAAGTGTGATGATTTTGGATTTGCTCCTTTAGCACTAGCAATAATTGCAGGCTTAATCGTTGGCGGTATTAAAATTCCACTATTTGGTGGCGTTAAATTCTCGCTAGGAACGACGGGTGGCGTGCTAATTATGTGCTTAGTATTCGGTCACTTTGGTAGAATAGGCAAGTTGTCTCTTGAAATTCCCGAAACGACGTTAAAACCCTTAAAAGAGTTAGGACTTATGTTATTCTTAATCGGCGCAGGCGTTGACGGTGGCGTAAATTTAGTATCGGCAATCGGTGGAAACGCTAGTATCGTTGCTTGGGGCTTTATCGGTGGCGCAGTAATGACTATAGCGCCTATGATAGCAGGTTTCTTTATTGCAAGATATATGCTCAAACTTCCACTACTATCAAACCTTGG
>JAZQWW010000070.1:0-1613 GCA_045632585.1 Christensenellaceae bacterium | reverse complement strand
TTAACTCCACCAAGCGGGTCTAAAATTTCGGCGTTTTTTATATCGTAATAAATAGCGTTGCACTTAAAATCACGCCTTTTAGCGTCTAAAATTATATCTTCAACGAATTGAACACTAGTCGGCTTATAATTACCGCCTTTTGCGTATTCTTCTTTTCTTAAAGTGGTGTATTCGTACTTAACGCCGTTTTTTTCAAACACCACCGTACCCGTAGTTTTATACGTCGCAATTATACTAAACCCTAAAGAAGACAAATAAGGTTCTAACTGATTGGTGGTAAAAGCACCGCATAAATCTATATCGGTTAAACCTTGAACGCCAAGAATTGCGTTTCTAACCGTTCCACCGACTACGTATAACGGCTTATTAAGTTGGTTTGCCAAACTTACTAAGTTAGCGTCTAAATCTAACGTCATATAAATATAATATCATAAACCTATTGAAATAGGAACGATTTTATAGTAAAATATACTTTGGTTTTTTACTAAAGGACAATTTATGTTAGATTTAATAGTTAATCCGTCGGCTGGAAAAGACGGAAAAAAAGTAAACAAAACACTTCCACTAATTGAAAAACGCCTTTTAGAGCGTGGCGTGCCATACGTTATACATACTACTAAAATGCCAAAGCAAGCAACGTCGCTTACCGAAACTCTAATTGCTAGTGGCTCAACGGATATCGTAGTTGTGGGTGGCGACGGAACGCTACACGAAGTTATAAACGGATTTTCTAGTTTTGATAAAGTAAATCTTGGAATTATTCCTTGTGGAACGGGAAACGATTTTATTAATTCTATAAATTTACCTTTAGACCCTATTAAAGCCATAGACTTAATTATTGACGGAACGGCAAAATACACCGATTTTATGCAAATGCCAACCGTTCGTGGACTAAATATTATCGGTATGGGTATTGACGTTGACGTACTTAAACGATATTCGGCGCTAAAGAAAAAAAGCAAGTTTAAGTATACTTGGTGTCTAATAAAAACTCTTTTTAAGTTTAACTACGTAGACTTTGAAGTCGAAGTGGAAGGAAAAAGAAGTTCACACCGTTCGTTTATTGCTTGCATTGCAAACGGTTATAGATACGGTGGTGGAATACCTATATGCCCCGTAGCAAACTCAACGGATAATAAACTAGACTTCGTTGCCGTAAAAGAACTTCCCAAACTAAAAATTCCAAGGGCGTTTATAAAATTAAAAAAAGGCAAACTTTTAAACCTACCGGAAGCGTCGCATTTTAATATGCAAGAAATAAAAATTATTCCAAACGGCGACTACACCGTAAACGTTGACGGCGAATTGTACGAAAACATACCGTTTGAAGTAAAAATCGTTTCAAACACCTTAAAAATATATAGACCGTAAATAAAAACAGCGTAGAATTTTCTACGCTGTTTGTTTTTATAGAGTTTTTTTAGTACATTCCGCCCATTCCACCTGCTGGCATTTGTGGTACGGGGTTTGCTTCTTTAGCGTCTGCAATAACCGATTCGGTAGTTAGGAATACGCCTGCACCCGACGCTGCGTTTTCTAGCGCCGAACGAGTCACTTTGGTTGGGTCGATAATACCACTTTCAACCATATCGGTGTATTCGTTAGTAAGTGCG
>JAZQWW010000069.1:0-2369 GCA_045632585.1 Christensenellaceae bacterium | reverse complement strand
ACTTATATATTTTCTAATTGGTATAGTCGTTTATTTCTTCGTTACGACGATTTATAATATGTACTTCTAATTTCTCATTAGGTTAACTTCTTCTATGAGAAAAGAATAGAAAAGATTAGAAAAGTTTTGCGCAGAATGGCGTAGGTTAGCGTAGAAAAAACGGGGGCAGGAATTGAGAGGACTATCTTAAACTACTTTCCACTGAGCAACTGAGTGAAATTTAGGATAGAACAGAAAAGATTGAAAAAGAATAGGAAAGATTCAAGCAGCAAATACAAAACATCAAGGATGGTTCCAACGTGATCAATATCAGAAGCAACTTAATGAGGCGTTACGAGCAAAAACCTGAAAATCTTCGCAAAACTTTTCCATTCTTCGCAAATTGAACTCAAAAAAGAACTCTTAATCTCCGAAAGTTTGATTGAATCACATTACATATAGAAGAAACTCGATTCCCCGTTCTATTTAACGTCCGTTTTACAGACAAATTAACCACCCTGCTCAACTCAACGTTTGAACAGGGCTGTTTTTTGTTATTTACTTGTCTTCATTAAATATTTGCCCATACTCCCTCAAAACCTTATAAAAGCTATTCTTCTTCAACCCCAACATCTCCGCAAACTTAACCCCTGTCAGCTCTTTACGTTTCCATGCCTCGTAATTTGCTTCCAATACTCCACGCTGCTCCTTAGATAACGTAGACAAATTCAACTTCGGTCTGCCTAAATGCTTCCCTGCTTTTCGTGCTTCCGCAATCCCCTCAGCCTGGCGTTTCAAAATCTTTTTACGTTCCTGATCGGCCACGTATGAAAGCAGTGATAAAAGCTGATCTTCCATCAAAGAGCCGAGCTTGCTATCATCCGTGTTCATCGCCTTAAACTTGCGACTATCAAACAGCGTCTCATTTTCGAGGACGACAATATCAGCATTAACACTCCTTGTAATATCCTTCCACTCACCAATAATCTCATCATAGTTACGCCCTAAACGATCTAGTGCATCCATATAAATCAAATCTCCTGCACGAATTACACTTTTCAGCGCCTGGTACTGCGGACGATTAAAACTCTTCCCACTCGCTTTATCAATAAAAATGTCTCTCTCTTCAATCCCTAATTCGCGCATCTTCGTTAATTGACGCTCAATATTTTGATCTGCAGTTGATACACGAATATAGCCAAATGTTTTTGTATTCATCAAAATCCCTCTTTTCGTTTATAAACATATATAAATAATTATAAACGTTTGTATATCTTTTCATATAGTTTATAAACTCAAAAAAGGCATACTTTTAATTTTTCCTAAAAGTATACCTTTATAAACAGTCCTCCTCGCCAAAGCGCAGAATAGAAAAGTTTACAAAAGATTGCAAAAGAAAATCATCTTCCACGAAGCGCTATAACCGTTTCCCCCGTAAAAAATCTAGAAATCTTCGCAAAACTTTTCCATTCTTCGCAAATTGATTATCAAACAACATCTACAAGAACTGCAAACATGGGAAGAACTGCTCCAACAAATGACTTTAATTTTGGAGAGGTAAATAGGAATTAACTAAAACCGCAATCCCTAAAAAAACCACCTAAAACGTTGATTTAATAGCGTTTTAGATGGTTGCTTTTATACAAATAAAATAGAAAAGAATAGAAAAGTTTAGCGCAGAATAGCGTGGAGAACATATGAGTACAATCCTCTTTGTTCCGTAAAATGCAAAAAAGTATGTAGCAATCGCTACATACTTTTAGATAAAAATGACAAGATGACCCGTACGGGATTCGAACCCGTGTTACCGCCGTGAAAGGGCGGTGTCTTAACCACTTGACCAACGGGCCGTGGTTCCGAAGATATGACTTGAACTTACGACCAAGCTACTTCGGAAAATAATCTATATGATGGGCCTAAATGGACTCGAACCATCGACCTCACGCTTATCAGGCGTGCGCTCTAACCAGCTGAGCTATAGGCCCTTTTTTTACATATGGAGCGGGTGATGGGAATCGAACCCACGACATCAGCTTGGAAGGCTGAGGTTTTACCATTAAACTACACCCGCATAAAATGGCGGTCCCGACCGGGATCGAACCGGCGATCTCCTGCGTGACAGGCAGGCATGTTAACCGCTACACCACGGGACCACTTACTTTCGAGGGACTACTCCACTCTAAGTTAATCTTACTTTGCTGAAGTATGTAAAACTGAACCATTTTAAAAAATGGCGGAGGAAGAGGGATTCGAACCCCCGCACGGTTTAACCCGTCTGTCGGTTTTCAAGACCGATCCCTTCAGCCGGACTTGGGTATTCCTCCGTAATTTGGTGGAGCCTAGCGGGATCGAACCGCTGACCTCCTGCGTGCAAGGCAGGCGCTCTCCCA
>JAZQWW010000068.1:0-16018 GCA_045632585.1 Christensenellaceae bacterium | reverse complement strand
CGTTTTATCTATGCCAAAAACGTCTAAAATTTGATACATATTAGATGATAATTTCATATTATTTACCCAAATATTATTTTAGTATCATTTTTATCTAAGCATTTATTAAAAAGCTTTTCACCCTTGACAAACCTTTTTTATGCTTGTCAAGAAAGAAAAAAAGGAGGTTGCTCGTTATGTTCTCTCTTGAACTAATTTACATAACTTTGGCAATAATCGAAATTCTACTTTCGATTAATGATAAACTTCGCTAACCACCTTTTTATGCAAGTAAGCATAGCATAAAAAAGAATTCTTGTCAATCGTTTCTGCCCACCACGCCCACGTTATCGGTTAAAATTCAAGGATATTTTTTAAAATATACAAACTTTTCAACTATTTGAGAAAATTTTATGTTATAATATTTAGACGATAGGAGGGTTTACCAAACGGTAAATTTTAATTGTATGAGTATAAAAAGGTTTATTTTTCATATGATTATGTCGGTCGTGTTTTGCTTAACGGCGATTATTGGACCTATAATCATTGATGCGCTTTTGATAGGAATTCTTGCTATTATTGAAATTATGGCTATTCTTCTTATGTTCGTTCCTTTTGCAGGCACGTTCTTGTTTAGAATAACCGGTCTTGACGGGCTTTCCGACGGCTCGTATATCGACGTTTATCTTGCCGACGGTTGGCTACATAAACTTATTACCTTCGTTGTTATAAACGCTATCTTATCGGGAATAGCAACCTTGGTATTTTCAATTCCTGAAGGCGTTAGAATTGTTCTCGGCTTAAGTCTTATTTTATTTATAATGACGCTATCTCTTAAAATTGACAACGCAGTAAACGAATATGGCAATAAACAAGCGTTATTTAGCGACTTTATTCCTACAATTTTAGGGGTTGGTGTTGGTTGCTACGTTATTTTTGCGTTTACTTCGGCGCCGACCGTAATAGGTGTGATACTTTTGTGTTTAACAGCGGGCGTTTCCGTGTATAGAGATATTTTAGCGTTGTCAAGGTGGTAGGGATTATGAAAATATTTAGAAAATTATATTACAAACTAGTCACTTTACTTTGCCTTGTTTCTACGCTTATACTACTTATTAACTTTGAAAAAGGTGGAATAGGCTACGGCGTGTTTTATTTATTTACGGGTGCATTATGTTTCGGTTCTTGGTCGGTGGGGAAAGAAGAAATTGACCCCGATAAACCTATAAGAAACGTTTTAATGTTGTTGGCGTGGTCTTTTCTTGGGTTTGGTATTATGGCTATGGGCATAGTTTCTCTTAACGTTGACCCAAAGGCAAACAATAGCCTTTTAAGCGCGTTTTTGACAATGACTTTCTTGGTGCTTATTATCGTTTACGTAGTGGCGATAATTAAGAACAAGGATTTATATGCAATATTATCGGTCGTGCTTTTTATTTTAGGTTGCGTAGTTGCAGGTTTTAGTAATGGAATTTTTATTCTAGGGCTTTTAAGTTTGCTAATTTTCCTTTCGGCTATCGTATTCTTTATACTCTCGTTTATAAAGGGAGTTGCTAACGATTAACTAAATATTTTTCAATTAAAATTGAAAAAACTTAAAGAGTATGTTAGAATAAAAATATACTTTTAATTACTTATAGGATTAACATGGACGTTTCTATTATTATAATTAACTATAATACTTTTGAACTTTCTAAAAACGCAATAGAAAGTATTTTTCAGCATACGCAAAACTTAGCGTATGAAATTATTTTAGTCGATAATGCTAGTCCCGACAGTTCTGGAGAAAAACTTAAAGAATATTTTGGGGATAAAATCGTTTATATTCAGTCGGGTGGAAACTTAGGCACTTCTAAAGCGTTTAATTTAGGCGTAAAAAGTGCCAAGGGCAAATACGTTTTATGGCTAAACTCGGATATTTTATTAGTAGATAATTTTATCAAAACCTTAAAAGATTATATGGACGAACATAGTGAGTGTGGTATTTGTGGCGGAAACGTGATAGATTTTGACGGTAATCCAGCGCACTCGTTTAGGCGTGAACTTCCTTCGGCTAGAACGGTTAGAAAGGATAGAAGTATAATTCGCTACGCTTTAAGAAAAATACTAAAAAAGAAACTTTCCACTGAATACAACTACACCGATAAACCTATGGAAGTTGGCTATATTACGGGCGCCGATATGATGACTAGACGCGAACTTTTAGGTAGGCTTGGGGGATTTGACGAGCGTATTTTTATGTACGCCGAAGAAACGGAATATACTTATAGAGTAAAAGAGTTAGGATATACGGTTGTTTGTGTTCCTTACGCTAAAATCAAGCATTTAGAAGGCTCTAGTTTTAGCGGAAAAACTAGTTTTTCAGAAAGGCGTTGTTTATGGTCTATACAAGGTATAGTTAGATATATGCAAATTTCCTACGGGCAAAAAGAAGCAGAAAAATATCTTAAAATTTTGGCAAGAAGTCCAAACAAATTAGTGCATAAAATCGTTAGGTTTAATGATAGTGACGCTTTAAATACTGAAAAAACTAAACGCAAAATTGCAAAGGAATTTTTGTCAAAAATAAATCAAGGTGATTCTGTTTTTGATTTGTAAGACTTGTGACAAAAAACGAATATTTTTTAATAAAAATTACTATTGTTTTTGAAATTTTTTCATACTAAAATAATTTATAATAAAGTAGATGGAGAAAATTTATGGACGTTTATTTAAAAGATTACGGTATTAAGCCTAACACCGACGAAGTTATTCACGCTAAAATTCAAAAGGCGATAGACGACTGTGCGAATAGCGGTGGTGGCACGGTTTATTTTGAAGCAGGTACTTATATTTGCGGAACGCTTTATATGAGAGATAATACCTATCTTAACTTGCCACCACGTTGCATTATAAAAGGCTCGGATAATTTAGACGATTATAACGAACCCGACGCTTGGGTGCAAAACGCACCTATTCCACCAGAACATACTACGGGCAAACACCTAATTGCCGGCGTTGAAGTAAAAAATTGTGGTATTATGGGCGGTGGAATAATTGACGGGAACGGCAAGCACTTTGGCTATAGACATGACCCCGACTTTTTTAGACCTTCGCAAATGGTTTATTTTTGCGAATCAGAAAATATTAGAATACTTAACCTTGAACTCGTAAACTCGCCCTATTGGACTTGCCATATCCATGGTTGCGATAAGGTTATTATTTCTGGCGTTAGAATTAAAAACAACGCTTGGATTTGGAACTGTGACGGTATTGACGTTGACACTTCTTCAAGGGTGGTTATAAGCGATTGCATTATAGATTCGCAAGACGACTGCATTACGTTTAGATGTGATAATAATTTCTTTGGAAAATTAAAAAACAAGGAAAAGATTTTAGAAGACGTGACGGTGACCAACTGTCATTTGAGAACGGCTGGTTGCAACGCTATGAGAATTGGTGTTGGCAACGGTCAAATTAAAAACTGCGTAGTTTCAAACCTTGTAATAAAAGATTCAGCAAAGGGCGTTTGTTTAGAATCTAGATATGCGTTTAACGACGATATCAAAATTGGCACTAAAATTGAAAACATTTCGTTTAACAATATTTATATGGAAACTAGGCTTCCGTTATTTATTGCATCGCACTGTGACGGAATTGTTGATAAACCATGTCCGGATATTAAAAATATCAGGTTTACTAACGTGACTTCGATTTCCGACCACAATGTGGTAATTCAAGGTAGTGAAAACTGCGTTCTTGAAAACGTAAACTTTGCAAACTGTGATTTTACCTTCAAGGGTGCACCCGAAGTGAAAGATAAATACGGATACGGGGAATGGGACTACGTGACTTCTTCTGCAGGTTTTTATATTGCTAACGCTAAAAACGTGTCGCTTAATAACGTTCAAGTGCATATCGAAGATAAAAACTCTAAAATTGACAAAGGCGCTATAGAAACTAATTCTAGCGTTAGATGTTTAGGTTTTGTAGCCGATAAAGACGGCGAAATTATTGAAAAGAGATAACTAATCAAATGAGAGACGACGTAAAAAAGAATTACGTATTTAACTTAATATATCAATTAGTCACTCTAATTGTGCCGATAATTACCATACCTTATCTATCCAGGGTTTTGCTTGAAACTGGAGTAGGTAAGGTAAGTTTTGCCGACTCGATTGCGGCCTACTTCGTACTGTTTGCAGGTCTTGGTAGTTTGACGTACGCCCAAAAGGAAATAGGTGCAAAAAACGGCAATAAAATAGAAGAATCTAGAGTGTTTTGGGAAATATTAATAATTCGTTTAGTGACTTCTATGGTTGCGATTTTTGCATACTTACCTATAATTTTTTTGGGAACAAGTAATCGCATTTTAACCGCCGTATATGGATTGCATATAGTTAGCAATATGGTGGATATTTCGTGGTTTTATCACGGAAAGGTAGAATTTTCTAAAACGGCAACGGTAAACGTTGCGGGAAAACTTGTGGCGACGGTGCTAATTTTCCTTTTGGTAAGAACGCCGAGCGATTTAAACATTTATGCGCTTATAAGTTGTCTAACCATAGTTTGTTCTAACCTTGCAATGTGGCTACTACTTCCAAGCAGAATTATTAGGGTAAAGGGTTTAAGTCCTAAAAGACATATTAAGCCTATTCTAGCGCTATTTATTCCGACAATCGCAATACAAGTTTATACGGTACTTGATAAATCAATGATAGGTTGGTTTTCTTCAACTTCTGCCGAAAACGGATACTACGAATATTCAGAAAAAATAGTTAGAATGTGTGTGACGCTAGTTAGTGCGTTATCTACCGTAATTTTATCAAAGGTTTCCAAAAAGTTTGCAGAACGTGACGAGCAGGCGATAAAAAATTATATTTATAAAGCCGTTTCGTATACTTGGCTTGTGGCCATTGCACTATCAGTGGGAATTTTTGCCGTCGCAGACGTTTTCGTTCCTGTTTACTTTGGTGAACGTTTTATGAAAGCAATCGTCTTACTTAAAACCTTTGCGCCACTAATTATTTTTGTGGGTTTTGCCAATGTTATCGGCGTGGCTTATTTAATTGCTATAGGAAAGCACAAGATTTACGTAATTTCGGTTATTATTGCCGCCGTGGCAAATTTTATTATAAATCTAATATTAATTCCAAGATATTTCTCGGTTGGGGCGGCGATTGCGTCCGTTGTAGCCGAAGGAATAGGAATATCTATTCAAGTAGCGTACGTATTCAGAAATAAAATGTTAAGCGCAAAAAAATTCTTTGCACTATCGTATAAAAATTTAATAGCCGGCGCAATTATGTTTGCTGTCGTCAAAGCACTTTCAACATTCGTGTTGACGGCTGTCACAGCGCTTAACCTTGCAGGGCTTGTCGTCGCAGGCGCTCTTTCATATCTTCTAGCGCTAATCATATTAAAAGATAAGTTTTTGTTTGAAACTGTTATAAATAAAATTATACATAAATTAAAGAAAAACTGACTAAAGGATAATAAAATGGTAGATAAACAAGACGTTTTTGAACTTCTAAAAAACTTTAATATAAAGCCGAGCGATATTGTCGTTGTCCA
Organism: Christensenellaceae bacterium; assembly: GCA_045632585.1. Classification (GTDB taxonomy): domain Bacteria; phylum Bacillota; class Clostridia; order Christensenellales; family Borkfalkiaceae; genus UBA1259. The sequence goes on along the minus strand of JAZQWW010000068.1, from coordinate 10,486 downwards.
CAGCGCACTTCGTAGCGTTGGCGAGATTGAAGGCGGGGCAGACGGTCTTATCGACGCATTTACTGAATACCTAAAGGACGGCGTTTTGGTTATTCCTACGCATACGTGGGCGGGGGTTGCCGAAAGGCTTTATTACGACGTTAAATCAACGCCTACTTGCCTTGGCGCACTTTCAAAAGTTGCACTAGAAAGGAAAGACGGCGTGCGCTCACTTCATCCAACGCACTCGGTAAAAGCGTTTGGCAAAAAAGCGTATAAACTTATTAAGGGCGAAGAAAAATGTGCCTCACCAACGCCAAGAAACAGTTGGATTTCTGGGTTATGCAAGAAAAATGCTTACGTTCTATTACTTGGCGTAAACCAAACGTCAAACACCTTCCTTCACGCCGTTGAAGATAGACTAAAAGTCCCCGACCGTATGGTAAAAGACGGATTAATTATTACCATTAAAGATTACGACGGAAAGGAAATTAAATCCCCCGTTTTCGACGGCTTTGGTTGCAAAAATATCCCCGAAGATTGTTCAGAGTTTTTTGAAAACTATAACAAGCCTATGGTGGAACTTGGTGCCGTTCAGTTCGGCAAACTAGGAAACGCAGAAGTTCGCTGTTGCAACACTAAAAAAACGTTTAAGGCGCTTAAAAAGGCTTGGAAAAACGCTGAGTATGATTTATGCACCCCAAACACTGAAATCCCTGAAAAATATTATAAATAACATATAAAAAACGAGTAATCGGGCGAAAATTTCGCCCGATTTTTTTATTTAAAAAACTCTTGACAACAACAATACTTCGTGATATGATGTATTACGAAAGGAGAGGTATCTGATGGATGCACAATTAAAACGTGGGCTTTTAGACGTGAGCGTTCTAAGGGCGATAAAAGACGAAGATTCGTACGGGTATAAGATTATTAAGGATTTGAAACCTTATATAGAAATGAGCGAATCAACGCTATACACTATACTTAAAAGGCTAGAAACGGCAGGGCTACTAACGGTATACTCTAGACAGCACGACGGAAGGCTTAGAAAATATTATCACATTACGAGTTTGGGGCTTTGTAAAATTGAAGAATTCAAAAGAGAGTGGGCTGAAGTGATGGCAATTTATGATTTCGTATGCAAGGAGAGTAAATAATGAATAAATTAGAGTTTTTGAAAAGACTTCGCAAAAGTTTGTCGGGCGTTTCTAAAAAAGAAAAGAAAGAGAGATTAAACTTTTACGAAGAAATGATAGAAGATTATATTGAAGAAGGTTTAACGGAAGAACAAGCCGTAAGCAAAATAGGTAGCACGGAAAATATTGCACGTCAAATTAAAGCCGAAGAAAAGACTAAAAAGAAGTTGGGCGCAAAAGAAATTAATGCGTGGAAGACGGCTTTACTTATCGTCGGCTCGCCTATATGGTTTTCGCTTTTAATTTCAGTGGTTGCCGTAGGTGTTTCGCTATATGCGTCATTATGGGCTGTGGTTGTTTCGCTTTGGGCGACGTTTATCTCGCTTATAGTCGGGGGGATAGGTGGAGTAATCTTCTTTATTATAGTGGGCGAAGCCACGATATCTTCTATAGTCATAGTCGGCGCAGGTGTTTTTGGAATAGGGTTTTCGATATTTTTGTACTATGTAAATAAGGCGTTAACAAAGTTAAGTATAGTTATCGCTAAAAAAAGTATAACTATCATAAAAAACTCTTTTAATAAAAGGAGGAGCGTATAATGAACAAAAAAACTAAAAATCTACTTATCGTGGCGACTTTGTTTGTTATAATCGGTATTATAATTTTTGGAGTTGCAATGACTATTATGAAATGGGATTTTAGAAAATTATCAACTGAAAAATATGAAACTAACGTTTTTGAAGTGACTGAAGATTTTAGTAATATTTCTATAGACGTTATATCAGCGGACGTCGTTTTCGTGCCGTCAACGGGCGAGAAAACGATTGTCACTTGCTATGAAAAGACCAAGGTTAAAAATGACGTTTCGGTTATTGACGGTGTGCTTACGATTAGTAGTGAAGATACGAGAAAATGGTACGATTACGTGGGTATTAACTTTAAAAAACCTAAACTTACCGTTAGCGTTCCTGCGGGACAATACGGCGCGCTTAATATTAAAAACGATACCGGTGATATTGAAATAGGAAGTGAGTTTTCTTTTGAAACCGTTGATATTTGTGTTAGCACGGGTGACGTAAAATTCTCGGCAAGTTCGGTGGGTTTAACTAAAATAGAAGGTAGTACTAGCGAAATAACGTTAGAGAACGTGACTTTAGGTGCGTTAGAAGTAAAGGTTTCCACGGGCAAAATTGTTGCTAGAGATTTAAGCGTTTTAGATAACGTTAATATTACCGTTTCTACCGGAGAAACGCTATTAAAAAACATTTACTGTAAAGACTTAATTTCGAGTGGGAAAACGGGTGATATAGAACTTGAAAACGTTGTTGCTAGTGGAATTTTCGATATTAAAAGAAGTACGGGCGACGTTGAATTTACTAAATGTGACGCTATGGAAATTTACGTAAAAACGTCCACAGGCGACGTTGAAGGTAGTTTTTTAAGCGATAAAGTATTTATAACGGGGACAAGTTCGGGGAAAATAAGAGTGCCACAAAGTATAACTGGTGGAAGGTGCGAAATAAAGACTTCAACCGGAGATATTAAGATTAGAGTAGGGGATAAATAGAAAAAAAGAGCAAAAATAATTTTTGCTCTTTTTTAGTTCTAGTCATTTTTGTAGTTTACTAATTTAATTATTAATACAAAAAAATAGTCCAAAAACTCCAAAAAATAAGTTTTTACTATATTTCATTATATTATGGTTTTTAAAAAACCTATTGAACTTGCTAAAATGGTGTGTTATAATACTAGAGTAGTATTATAACTTGGGGCAGTGTTTATTTTTTGAATAACAATATTTATTGCTCCTATTCTAAAAAATACAGAAAAAAGTTGTTGAGGTATGAATATGAATATCCCTTTTTCGCCACCCGACATTAGCGAACTTGAAGTAAACGAGGTTGCGGAAGCGTTAAAATCAGGGTGGATAACCACTGGCCCAAAAACAAAACTTTTAGAGAGAAAAATTGCCGAGTATTGTGGCGTAGAAAAGGCTGTGTGTTTAAATTCGCAAACTGCATGCGCTGAAATGGCGCTTAGAGTTTTGGGTATAAAAGAAGGCGACGAAGTTATTGTGCCTGCTTATACCTACACAGCGTCTGCGTCGGTAGTTTGTCACGTCGGCGCAAAATTAGTTCTTATAGATTGTCAAAAGGACAGTCTAGAAATGGATTATGATAAAGTTTTAAAAGCAATAAATAAGAAAACTAAGGCGATAATTTGCGTTGATTTGGCGGGCATTCCTTGCAACTACCAAAAAATTTTTGAAGTAGTAAACAAAAAGAAAAATTTGTTTAGGCCAAACAGCGATATTCAAAAAGCACTTGGAAGAGTTGCCGTTATGGCGGACACGGCTCATGCGTTTGGTGCAATATATAAGGGTAATCCGGTTGGTTCTATTGCTGACTTTTCGTCGTTTTCTTTTCACGCTGTTAAGAATTTAACGACGGCTGAAGGGGGGGCTCTTACTTGGAGAACGTTGAAGGGTATTGACAATGAGCAAATATATAAGCAACTTCAACTTTTATCGCTACACGGACAGTCTAAAGATGCTTTGGCAAAAACTCAATTAGGGGCCTGGGAATACGACATAATTGGCACGTGGTATAAGTGCAATATGACTGACGTTGCGGCTGGCATGGGGCTTGCTCAATTTAGTAGATATCCTAAAATGCTAGAAAGAAGAAAAGAAATTATAACAAGATTTGACAATGCTTTTAGGCCTTTAGGTGTTGAAACTCTTGAGCATTATACGAACGATTATCAATCTTCTGGACATTTATACATAACAAGAATTCCGAGCATAGGCGAAAAAGGGCGTAATGAAATTATAATTAAAATGGCAGAACGTGGCATTGCGTGCAACGTTCACTATAAACCACTTCCAATGCATACTGCGTATAAAAAACTTGGATTCAATATTAAAAATTATCCAAATGCATATGAACTTTTTTGCAATGAAATAACTCTTCCATTACACACAAAACTTATGGACGAAGAAGTTGAGTATATAATTGAAAACTATAAAGGCGTTTTAAGCGAGTATATTAAATGAAGCTTGTAAGATGGGAAAAACTTCCACAAAACATGCAAAACGAGGAAGTTAAAGTATATTACGATATTTTAAGCAAGAAAAAAACAAGCCTATATCTTAAAAGAGTTTTTGATATTGTGGTTTCGTTTGTTATGCTGTTAGTTTTCTTTCCGATATTCTTGCTAATTGCGGTAGCGATTAAATTTGAGTCTAAAGGACCTGTTTTCTATAGGCAAGAAAGAGTGACGCAGTATGGCGAAATTTTTAAGATTTTCAAGTTTAGAACTATGAAATGCAATGCTGATAAGCAAGGACAAATTACAATAAAAAACGACAAAAGAATTACAAGGGTAGGAAAGTTTTTAAGAAAAACTAAACTTGATGAAATTTGTCAAATTATAGACGTTTTTAGGGGTAAACTTTCATTTGTTGGGACAAGGCCTGAAGTAAAAAAATACGTAGACCAGTACACCCCTGAAATGATGGCTACACTACTTTTGCCCGCAGGTATTACATCAGAGGCAAGCGTTTGCTATAAGGACGAGAATTCGTTAATTGACAACGCTGATAACGTCGATGATGTTTATATAAAAAAAATTCTTCCACAAAAAATGGAAATAAACTTAAGTTCTATAAAGAAATTTAGTTTTTGGCGAGATATAAAAATTATGTTTATGACTTTTTTTGCTGTTCTTGGTAAAAAATATACCTACAAAAAAGAGCAAGGTGAATAAATGGTTGATACTACTTCTAAAAAACCTTTAATAGCACTTTTAACGAATAACGATGACGACGTGTATTGTTTTAGAAAAGAACTTGTTGAAAGTTTAATTAAAAACGGGTATAGAGTGTTAATTTCTTGTCCCGATGGACCCAAGTTTAGTCTTTTATCCCATCTAGAGTATATTTATGATAATCCTATTATAGATAGGCGTGGGACTAACGTCATTGCTGATTTTAAGTTATATAGACATTACGTTAAACTTTTTAAAAAATATAAACCTAACGTGGTTTTAACATATACTGCAAAACCTAACGTATATGCTGGTATGGCGTCAAAAAAACTAAAAATCCCTTATATCGTTAACGTTACGGGACTTGGTAGTGTTATAAACAAAAAAGGCATAATTAAAAAGATTATAATGTTTCTTTTTAAAAGGGCTTACCATGGTGCGTCTTGTGTAATGTTTCAAAACAGCACAAATATGCAAACCGTAATAAATAGTGGCATGGTTAATGGAAGATATAGGCTTTTGCCAGGTTCGGGTGTTAACGTTGATAGGTATCCACTTCAGCCTTATCCTAATGGTGGAAACGGTTTAGATGGTGATATAGTTAGGTTTAACTACATAGGTAGAATCCTTAAAGATAAGGGCGTTGATGATTACATAGAAGTTGCAAAACGTATCAAACAAAATTATCCCGCCGTAGAATTTAACATGATAGGCTTTATCGAGCCTACAGAAATTCATTATAAAGATGATTTGGAAAGATTGCAAAAACAAGGGATAATAAACTATCACGGTAGTCAAAACGACGTTAAGCCGTTTATATCACGTTCACACGCAACAATTCACCCTTCAATTTATGGCGAAGGGATGAGCAACGTTTTGCTTGAAAGCGCATCATCTGGTAGACCTTTGATAACAACCGATAACGCTGGATGCAAAGAGACGGTAAACGACGGTGAGACTGGATTTATTTATCAAGGTGGAAACGTTAATGAACTTTACACTTTGGTTGAAAAGTTTTTAGCAATGCCAAATGATAAAAGACGAGAAATGGGTGAGAAAGGTAGAGAAAAGGTATTTAAAGAATTTTCTAGGGAAGTTGTCGTTAGGGCTTATTTAGAAGAATTAACAATTATTCAAAACGGAGAAAAAAGATGAAAATAAAAGTTATGTGGGTTACGGCAATGATTCTTCCTATTATGCGTAGGCAAATGGGAATGACTACTAGCTACGGCGGAGGCTGGCTTGACGAACCTGCAAATTTACTTGCTAATGACGAAGAAATAGATTTAACAGTTATATCTACTTGGTCTGGCAAAGAAGTAATAAAAAAAGAATTTGACGGGTATAGATATTACCTAATTCCAGTTAAGTATCTTGATAGATTTAAAAACCCTGGCAAAAAATTCCGTACTTACTGTAAAAAAATTCTAGAAGAAGTTAAGCCTGACGTTATTCACGTCCATGGAAGTGAATTTGCCGAAGCGCTTGGGATTATTGAAAATTCAGATGTACCAAAAGTTTTATCTATTCAAGGTCTAATATCTAAAATCAACTCGGATTATTTTTACGGTGGAATAAAAATGCCTAGTTGGTTTGGGGCTATTATGCCGTGGAATCTAAAAACTTATTTTCCAATGAAACTTCAGCATGCAAGAAACAATTGGAGAGCAAAGTCTGAAAAACGACAACTTAGACAAGTTGACGCCATTATTGGTTCTACTAGATGGGACTATACGTATAGCAAACTTATAAATCCAAATCTGGGATACTATAAAATAGGATACGCTATTAGAAGAGAATTTTCAGAGTATAAGTGGGAACTTGAAAACTGCACAAGACATAATATTTTAATCAGCAGTATGGCGGTTCCTCTAAAGGGCTTGCATAGAGCGTTAGAAGCATTTGCGCTTCTAAAGAAGAAATATAAAGACGCAAAACTAACCGTTGTTGGCACTAACACCTTTAACAGCAAACCTTTAATAGGTTATCCAAATTATTTATACAAAAAAGCAAAGAAACTAGACGTTTTAGATGATTTAAGACTTATTGGGCCACAAGATGCGGTGGGTATGGCTAACGCATTTTTAGACGCTCATACCTTCGTTCTTTCTTCGTGTATAGAAAATGGTCCTAACAGTTTGATGGAGGCTATGTATATTGGCACGCCTAGTGTATGTTCGTACGTTGGCGGGGCAATGGAACTTGCAAAGGAAGGCGAAGAGGCAATGTTTTATAGGTTTGAAGAACCCGAAATATTGGCTTATGAGATAGATAAGATTTGGAGTGATGACGAAATAGCAAAAAATCTTTCTAAAAACGCAAGAGCTCGTGCTAAAACTTTTGATAGTTATAATGAAGTGTATTTGCAATTTAAAAATACATATAAAGATTTGATAAGGGAAAAAGTATAAGATGGAAACACAAAATAAGCAACTTGCGCCCATTGTTTTATTCGTATATGCAAGGGCTGATCACGCAAAAAAAACGATAGATGCTTTAGCGGAAAATTACTTGGCAAAAGAAAGTAATTTGCATATTTTTTGCGACGGTCCTAAAAAAGAATCTTCAATAAAGGCAAACAACGAAGTTAAAGAACTTATTAAAAAAGAAAGCAAACTTGGTAGATTTAAGAATGTTACGCTACACATTTCAGAAAAGAATAAAGGTTTAGCAAAATCTATAATAGGTGGCGTTTCCGAAATAATAAATCAATATGGCAAATGCATAGTGATAGAAGACGACGTTGTGACGTCTAAATATTTTTTAACGTATATGAACGACGCACTTGAATTTTATAAAGATGATGAGGAAATTTTTTCAATCGCTGGTTTTACTTACGACTTGAAGGCACTAAAAAAATATCCGCACGACGTTTACTATAGTTATCGTTCTTGCAGTATGTGTTGGGCAAGTTGGAGCGATAGATTTAACAAAATCGATTGGGAAGTTAAAGATTATAAAACGCTTGAAAAATCAAGGAAACTTAGAAGGAAATTTAATAGGGGCGGAAACGATATGTTTAGGATGCTTCGTCATCAAATGAATGGCGAAAGAGATTCTTGGGCAATTAGATATTGCTACGCTCAATCAAAACTTAATTCTTATGCCGTGTATCCTAAGTATTCACTTGCTTGTAATATCGGCAACGATGGAAGTGGCACGCATTGTGCAGATAAAGGAGAGAGTGCAAATAAAATTAATTTAGTTAATTTTGAAAACGTTAAACTCGAAAAACTTAAAATTAATAATACTGTGGCAAGAGATTTTAAGAAGCAATATAAAGTCACATTGTCTGAAGCAATAAAATGGCTAAAAAGGAAAATATTTAAAAAGTAATGTCAACTGAAAGCACAAAAAAATCGGTTATAAAAGGGCTTTTTTGGAAATTTATGGAAGTTATGTCCGTAGATGGTGTTTCCTTTATAATCTCAATAATTTTAGCAAGAATACTTTCCCCTAAAGAATACGGAGAACTTGCGCTTGTAAACATTTTTATAACGCTAGCAAACGTGTTTGTGGTTTATGGGCTTGGCACTGCATTAATACAAAAAAAGAATGCTGACAGTAAAGATTTTTCTTCGGTATTCTATTTTAACGGTGTGTTGTCTATTGTTTTGTATTTTACGTTATTCTTTTTAGCCCCCATTATAGCAAAATTTTATAATGTACCATCATTGGTCTCAATAATAAGGGTGCTTGGACTTCGCTTGCCTTTAGCATCGGTGATAACCGTTCAAAATGCATATATTTCAAGGAACATGCAGTTCAAAAAAACTTTTTGGGCATCACTTTTTGGCACTAGTGCTTCGGGCGTGATTGGAATAGTTATGGCGCTTACAGGATTTGGCGTTATGGCTTTAGTTGCGCAAGTCTTAAGTGCGTCGCTAGTAAACTGTGTGGTTCTTTTCTTCGTTATTAAATGGAGACCGACTTTAGAATTTTCTTGGTCAAGACTAAAAGGTCTAATCAGTTATGGCTGGAAACTTTTAGTTTCAGGCTTTATAAAGGTGGGATACGCTCAACTTTCAGGATTGATAATAGGCAAAAAACATTCAGGGGAAGATTTGTCATATTACGAGAAAGGCAAAAAATACCCTGCACTCGTGGTTGATGCTATAAACACTTCTATGGGCTCGGTGTTATTTCCAGCTTTTTCAAAGAGTCAAGATGAGAGAGCACATCTAAAACATATGGTTAGAAAATCAATAGGCGTGACTACTTTTATAATGACACCACTACTTTTGGGACTAGCAGTGCTTGCAAAGCCTGTAATTCTATTTTTGCTTACTGAAAAGTGGATAGGTTGCGTGCCTTTTTTGCAAATTGCTTGTCTTTACTTTATGCTTGAACCTATTCAAACGGCGAATTTGCAAGCTATAAGAGCAGTTGGAAGAAGTGACGTTATATTGTGGCTAGATATAGTCAAAAGGGGCAGTGGAGTTATAATGCTACTTGTCGCCATGAACTACGGAGTTATTTATATAGCGCTCGCACCACTTGGCGTTGCGCTTTTAGCATCAATAGTTAACGTTATACCGAATAAAAAACTTATAAAATATTCGCTTAGAGAACAACTTGTAGATGTGATTCCAAACATATTTATATCGGCGATTATGGCTAGTGGAGTTTTGGTTGTTTCAAACATACTTATGAACGGGGGTATGGCAAATATTTTGGTTATACTAATAGGTGTGTTGTTAGGCGCAATTTCATACGTTGGGCTTTGCTTTATTACTAGAAATAAAAACTTCAAGTACGTTATAGATTCGATAAAGGAGCACTTTCCAAAAAAAACTACTACTTGTGATAAATCCAAACAATTTGAGTTAAAAGGAAAGGGAGAATAAGCATGAAATCAAAAATTGCTATTATCTGTTGCTGGCAAGGAAATTATCCATCGTATTTTCCACTATGGATTAGGTCGTGCAAAGAAAATCCAAATTTTGATTGGTTAATATTTGGCAATAAAGAACCTAATATAGAACTTCCACCAAACGTTATTTTTTATAAAACGGACATGCAAGATATTAAAGCTCGCATTAACAAAGAATTAAATTTAGAAGGAAAAGGTTTAACAAGCCCGTATAAACTTTGTGATTTAAAGCCTGCGTACGGATTGCTTTTTAGCGAAGAACTAAAAGGCTATACACATTGGGGGCATTGTGACATAGATTTGATTTGGGGGAAACTTGATGATTTTCTAAGCGATGATATTTTAGAATCATACGACAAGGTGTTTGATAGAGGGCATCTTGGTATTTACAAAAATATTGAAAGCGTAAATAAAAGATTGTGGAACAAAGGTGCTATATATCCTTTTAGATACGTAACGGAAAATGCACACTTTTTTGCTTTTGACGAAATTACGGGTATTGAAAGAATTTATAGAAAAAACGGATATAAATATTATGACCAAAAGCCTTACGTAGATGTTTCGGTAAGATATGAAAACAAGTTTTTATTTAACGATAAAAGCAAAAATAAAGAAAGACATGCGTTTTATTGGCAAGACGGAAAAGTTTATCGAGCCTTCGTTGTCGAAGGCAAACAGGTAGAAACCGACGAATGGCTATATATTCATTTTCAAAAAAAGAAACCAC
>JAZQWW010000067.1:0-6884 GCA_045632585.1 Christensenellaceae bacterium | reverse complement strand
TATCACGTTTTATACGGCGCTGATTGTACAATCGCTGCAATTAACGTTCCTATTGAAGAAGCATCTAGATTTGGTATTCTTAACACAAAAGAAAACGGCGAAATTTACGAGTTTGAAGAAAAGCCTAAAAAACCAAAGTCGACTTTAGCATCAATGGGTATTTACGTGTTTAACGCTAAAAAACTTTATAAATACCTTGAAGAAGATAGTAAACTTTCAACTTCTTCAAACGATTTTGGTAAAGATATTCTTCCAACTATGCTTGCTAAAGGCGAAAAAATGATGGCGTACGAATTTGAAGGATACTGGAAAGACGTTGGAACTATTGATTCGCTTTACGAAGCGAATATGGATTTACTTGGTGATAATCCTAATTTTGACGTGACTGATTCTTCTTGGAAAATTCAATCGAGAAGTCCACTTGCTCCCCCGCATTATATAGGTGAAGGCGCTAAAACCGTAAACAGTATTATTATGTCGGGTTGTGAAATTTACGGTATTGTAGAAAATTCTGTGCTTGCTAGTGACGTTGTGGTTAAAAAAGGTGCTGTCGTTAAAAATAGTATCATTATGTCAAACGCCCAAATAGGCGAAAACTGTAAAATTGAATACTCAATTATCGACGAAGACGTAAAAATTGGAAACAATTCCCAAATCGGCGAAGAAAAATCCACGGGAAAAGGTATTACGGTTATCGGTAGAAACGTTAAAATTTCTAATGGCGTTAAAATCGGTGGTGGAGAAATGATTGATAAAAACGTAAAGGGGGAAGATAAGTAATGCGTGCCGTTGGTATTATTTTTTCAAACATACACGATAATAACGTGCCTGAACTCGTTAGAGTTAGAACACTTGGTTCTATTCCGTTCGGTGGAAGATATAGGTTAATTGACTTTCCGCTTTCTAATATGGTTAATTCGGGTATAGATACGGTTGGTATAATAACAAAGAGCAATTATCAGTCGTTAATGGACCACGTTGGAAGTGGTAAAGACTGGGATTTAGCAAGAAAAGACGGTGGTGTAATAATTCTTCCGCCATATGGGGATAACGCTAGTAGTAGTTTATATAACACAAGACTAGAAGCACTAAAAGGTATAACCAATTTTATATCACGTGCTGACGAAGAATACGTCGTTATGACTGACTGTGACGTCGTTTGCCGTATCGATTATAGTGAAGTAATCGATTTTCACGTTAAAAATCAAGCGGATATCACTATGGTTTACAAGAGCCGTGAGATTGACGATAACGAAGATGCAACCACCTTTGATATAGATAACGGTAGAATTGTAGGCGTTAAGTTTAAAGAAAAGACAAAAAAAGGCAAGGCAAACGCTTTTCTTAACGTGTTCGTAATGAAAAAGCAACTTTTATACAATCTAGTGACTGATAGTATTTCGCATAATAAAACACATTTTATGGCTGATATTATTCAAGCGTCGCTTAAAAGTATGAAAATTATGGCTTTTGAACAAAAAGGATTTTTTGCTTGCATAAATTCTCTTCAATCGTACTATGAAAGCAACCTTGAACTTTTAAACGAAAAAAATCGTATGGAAATCTTTGGGGACAGGAGCGTGTTCACTAAAATTCGTGACTCTGCGCCTACTAAATATGGCAACACTTCTTCCGTTAAGAATTCAATGATTGCTGACGGCTGCGTTATCGAAGGTGAAGTTGAAAATTGTATAGTTTTTAGAAACGTTAAAGTGGGCAGGGGAACTATAGTTAAAAACAGCATCATAATGCAAAATACCGTAATAGGCGAAAATTGTACGATAAATTGCATTATTACCGATAAAAACGTGACGGTCACCGATAGAAAGGTTTTATCGGGTAGTGATAATCATCCGTTCTATATTTCAAAAGGCATAATGATTTAATAAGGAGATTTTAATGGCTCAAAAAAAAGTGGCAAGCGTTTTGCCTGAAAAAAAAGTTTCCACTAAACGCACTAAAAAATTACCAGATATTAAAGTGAAAGTAAAAAATAAAATCTTATTTTTAGGCTCGGAATGCGCACCCTTTATTTCAACGGGTGGTTTATCCGACGTTATGGGTTCGCTTCCAAAAGCACTTGCTAAAAATAAGGATTTAGAAATTAGCGTAATGCTACCGCTTTATAGTGGAATAAGTAGTGAATTTAAGGATAAATTTACGTTCTTAACGAGTTTTAACGTATCCGTTGGTTGGAGATGGCAATACGCCGGCGTATATTTATTCGAAAAAGACAACGTAAAATACTATTTTATTGATAACGAATATTACTTTAAAAGAGAAGGTAATATTTACGGTTTTTATGATGACGGGGAAAGATACGCATTCTTTTCAAGGGCTTGTGTTGATGCGATTGCAAGGCTTAATATTTATCCAAATATTTTACATTGCAACGACTGGCAGACGGCAGGCTCTATAATATATCTAAAAGGAATGTATTACGGCGACGAAAACTTTAGGAAAATTAAAACTGTTTATACCATTCATAATATCGAATATCAAGGTAAGTTCGATATGGATACCTTTTCGTCACTATTCGGTTTTTCTGAAAACGTAAGAAACTTCGTAGAATTTGACGGTTGCGTAAATCTTATGAAAGGTGCGATTGAGATGTCTGACGTGGTTTCAACGGTTAGTCCTACTTACGCCGAAGAAATTAAAGATGCTTTCTTTGCTCACGGACTTCAAAACATTATTATAAGAAACGAAAACAAACTTTGTGGAATACTTAACGGCATTGATTACGATTATTATAATCCTAATAGTGACGGCTATTTGTTTGAAAATTATTCGCTAGAAAATTTAGATGGCAAAAAAACTTGTAAGAAAAAATTACAAGAAATGCTTGGTCTTCCCGTTAGAGAAGACGTTCCTATTATAGCAATAATTTCAAGGCTTGTTTCTCATAAAGGTCTAGACTTATGTAAAGCAACCTTTGATAATTTGCTTGCTAGTGACGTGCAAGTAGTTATTCTTGGTAAAGGCGAAAGAGAGTATGAAGAATATTTTACTAATCTTTCAAAAACATATAATGGAAAGTGTGTGACGATTATAGCATACAACCAAGATTTATCAAGAAAAATATATTCGGGTGCGGACATTTTTCTAATGCCTTCTAAGATGGAGCCTTGTGGTCTATCTCAAATGATTGCAAGTAGATACGGCACCGTTCCTATCGTTAGAGAAACTGGTGGTCTTAACGATAGCATTAAACCGTTTATTGATGGTACTGGCAACGGATTTACTTTCCACGATTACAACGCTTACGATATGCTCTACGTTATAAATCAAGCAGTTCGTGCGTTTGCTGAAAAAGATAATTGGCTTGAACTTCAAAAAAGAGTAATGAACACTGATTTCTCTTGGAATTATCAAGCGACTAAATATAAGAAACTTTACGATAAAATAAGATAATACGGAGAATAAAATGACGACATTAAACGAAAAAGACGCAATATCACTTATTAGTTCAAAACTTTCAAAGTATTTCGGCGTTTCAGCAAAAGAAGCGACCAAGGAACAAATCTACAAAGCCGTTGTTATGTGCGTTAGAGATATTTTGCTTGAAAAACGTAGTAAATTTAATAAAAAATACAAAGATGAAAACGGTAAGAGAGTATATTATCTTTGTATGGAATTTTTACTTGGTCAATCACTTAAAAACAACGCCTATAATTTAGGTTTAGATAAAGTTTTTGAAAAAGCACTAAAAAACGGTTTTGGTATTGATTTAACTGAACTTTATGACGTTGAACCTGATGCAGGTCTTGGAAACGGTGGACTAGGTAGACTTGCTGCGTGTTTTATGGATGCATTAGCGTCGCAAAATTATCCTGCAATGGGATATTCAATTAGATACGAATACGGTTTATTCAAACAAAAAATCGTTGACGGTTGGCAAATGGAACTTCCTGATATTTGGCTACCTGGGGGAGAAGTTTGGCTTACTCAAAGACTTGACAAATCGTATAAAGTTAAGTTTGACGGGCATATTGAAGAAAAATGGACGGAAAAAGGTCTTGAAGTAATGCATTACGACGCTAAAGAAGTTGAAGCCGTTGCATACGATATGATGATTTCTGGAAAAGATAGCGAAGCCGTGTCTATTTTAAGATTATGGAAAACGCATAATATACACAAATTCGATATGAAAACCTTTTCGCAAGGTGATTATATTAAGAGTATGCAAGAAGACAACGAAGCTGACCTACTTTCTAAAGTTTTATATCCATCTGATAACCACTTTGAAGGAAAATCACTTCGTCTAAAACAACAATATTTGTTAGTTTCAGCGTCACTACAAGATATTTTAGCCGACCACAAAAAAAGGTACGGCAGTTTTGATACTTTACCTAAATACGCATCAATTCATATTAACGATACGCACCCTGCGCTATGTATTCCTGAACTAATGCGTATTTTAATAGACGAAAACGGTTATTCTTGGGAAGACGCTTTCCACATTGTAGTAAACACCGTTGCTTACACCAACCACACCGTAATGAGCGAAGCGCTTGAAAAGTGGAGCGAAGATTTAATTGAAAGAAGACTTCCTAGAATATATATGATTTTAAAGGAAATCAACCAGCGTTTCTGTGCGGAAATGTGGGATAAATTCCCCGGTGACTGGGATAGAATTGACCGTATGAGTATTTTCTCACACGGACAAATTAAGATGGCTAATCTTTCGGTTATAGCATCACATCACGTTAACGGTGTTTCTGCACTTCATAGCGATATTATTAAAAATAGTATTTTTAAGGATTTTTACGAAGTTTATCCACATAAGTTTACTAACGTGACTAATGGTATTGCTTATAGAAGATGGCTTTGTCAAGCGAACCCCGAACTTACTTCACTTATTAGTGATTGTATAGGTGACGGATTTATTAAAGACGCTAGTAAATTAAGTGATTTTGCAAAATATAGTAGTGACGTTTCAGTGCTTAAGAAACTAAATGAAATAAAGCAGATTAAGAAGAAACAATTTGCCGATTTTGCGCTTAAAAAACAAGGCGTATTGATTGACTGTGATACGGTTTTTGACGTTCAGGCAAAGCGTATGCACGAGTATAAAAGACAACTTTTAAATGCGCTATACATTATATCTTTATATAACGAACTAAAAGAAAATCCAAACAAGGAAATGCTACCAAAAACTTTTATTTTTGGTGCAAAAGCAGCGCCGGGTTATTATTTTGCAAAGCAAATTATAAAACTAATTTGCTCTTTAAGTGAAGATATTAAAAAGCACCCTGAAATTGCAAAGAAACTTAACGTTGTTTATATGGAAGATTACTGCGTTTCGATGGCTGAAAAACTTATGCCTGCAACAGAAATATCCGAACAAATTTCTCAAGCGGGTAAAGAAGCAAGTGGAACTGGAAATATGAAGTTTATGATAAACGGCGCGCTTACCATAGGAACGCTTGACGGCGCTAACGTTGAGATGGCAGAAGCGTGCGGTAGGGATAATATCTTTATCTTTGGCTTAACCACTGAAGAAGTTGACGATTTATGGCGACAAGGTTATAATTCAACGCAATTTTACGCTGATAATAAAAAATTAGAAGGCGTAATAAAAGCGCTTTGCAACGGATTTAACGGTCATACTTTCGGCGATATTGCTAATTATTTATTAACTAATAGTCCCGTTGCCGACCCATATATGTGCCTTGCTGACTTTGGTGCGTTCTCTGACGTTCACGCTAAAGCGGATGAAGTTTACAAAGATAGATTATTATGGGCTAAAAAGAGTTTAATAAATATTTCTTCGGCTGGAGTTTTCTCTGCTGATAGAAGTATTAGAGATTACGCAAATAATATTTGGAATCTAAAACCTATAAACTAATGATATACAATCCGATTGATAAATTTTATAAAAGTATAATCGGCGCAGTTCCGGAAAATAAAACTATAAAATTCAGAGTTAAAGGAAATTTTAACTCTGTTAATTTTATTTTAAAAAAAGACGGTGAAAGTGATGCTTTTTATCAAATGCACAAAAAAGAAGGTTTTTTTGAGATAGATTTATCGTTTAGCGTTGGTCTTTATTTTTATTGTTTTTGCATTGATGACGGAAGATATATTTCTCTTGGTGATAATTATAATTCAATTCTAAGCCGTGAAAAAAATTATTATCAATTAACGGTATATGCTAAAAATTTTGAAGTTCCAAGTTGGATATACGGTGGAATAATTTATCAAATTTTTCCAGATAGATTTAATATTTCAAGTCATAAAACTATTGACACGGATAGATTTTTGCATAAAAATTTATCTGACACGCCTTTTTTTCTGCCAAACGAAAACGGCAAGGTTTTAAATAACGATTTTTACGGTGGGAATATTCAAGGCGTTATAGAAAAATTACCTTATATTTCTTCGCTTGGTGTTAGCGTTATCTATTTAAATCCAATTTTTAAGGCATATTCAAATCATAGATACGATACTGGGGATTATATGCAAATTGACCCGTTATTAGGCGATTTAGATGATTTTAAGCAGTTAATTAGCGCTTCTAAAGAGTTTGGTATAAAAATCGTTTTAGACGGTGTTTTCAATCATACCGGTGACGATAGTTTGTATTTTAATAAATATGCTAGGTACGATAGCATAGGTGCGTATCAAGACGAAAACTCACCGTATAGAAACTGGTTTAATTTTAAGAATTATCCAAACGATTATGAATCGTGGTGGGGAATAACAACACTTCCAGCAACGAATAAAAACAATCAAGAGTTTTTAGATTTTATTACGGGTGAGAATGGGGTTATAGAAAGTTATTCAAAACTTGGAATAGGTGGTTGGCGACTTGACGTCGTTGACGAACTTCCGTCTCATTTTGTTAAGCGAATTCGTTCGGCGGTAAAAAAAGTAAATCC
>JAZQWW010000066.1:0-30580 GCA_045632585.1 Christensenellaceae bacterium | reverse complement strand
GTTGAAAGTAATTTTTCACATAGCGCTATTTTTTTATTCGTTATAAGAGTGTTTATATTTTCACAATTTTCTTTTTTCAATATTCTATATAGCGTTGTTTTTGAAATAAAAATATTTTTACAAATATCGTTTACGGTTATATTTTCGTGAACGTGTTGGTCAATATAATTATTTAAGTCCAAAATTAGGTAATTTGTTTTTTTCACGATAAATTGATTCATTGTTATATATCCAGCTATTGTTTTGAGTATCTCAGAAGCCGAAATAATTTCATCAATTGATCTCAACTGAATTTCTTTAAGATATTTTTCAGCTTCGGCTGAAAAAATTCGAGAATCGTGAAAGGTTTTGCGTATATGCTTTTTAAGTGCGTTAAAATTTGGGGTGGGTGATGTTTGTCCAAACATGATGTATCCCAAAACGATATCGTTGCTATCAACGATAGGAAATACTGCTTCGGTAAGTCCGACGTGACAATAATTTATATATAAATCTTTTTTTGCTTTGCAATTCTCACAAAATCTTTTAACGCAAAGTTGACATTTGCTTTCTTGTCCAAGTTCCTTTTTGACGTGTGAACAAAATCTTGAATCTCCACTTGGAAATGAAATAATTTCCATGTAATTTTCATCAAAAACTACTACTTTGAGTTTTGTGAGCGTGTAAAAAGCTTTTAAAAGTGAATATAAGTGGTCCGTATTAAAATTAATCATATGTAAATTATATTAAAAAGAAAAACGTTTGTCAATAAAAAGGTGTAAAATCTTCCCAAAAATAAGTATTTTTGTACATATATTTTCGTGATTATTGACAGGTAATAAAATGGCGTTTTAATATAAAAATATGTATAAAATTATTAAACTACTACGTGCTACTGAGAGAGTTTTCGACGGTATGAAAATTTTTTCAAACGAGAAGCAATTAAAAAAATATATTTTATCCACTTACAAGGAAGAACTGGGGGAATTTAGTCTTAAAGGAGATATCGTTTCTGGAATTCGTTCGTCTAAGATTGAAGGTGACGCGACGGATAAAACAATAGAAAAAGGCGATAGTATAATTCTTGATTTACAACCTAGGAAAGAAGGTGTTTGTTGTGACGTTACGAGAACTTTTTTCGTAGGACCGCCGAGTGCTGAGCAGGTTAAAGTTTATCAAGCGGTTAAATTTGCTTTATTGACTACTGAAAAGATATTAAAACCAGGCGTTAAGGCTAATGAAATATATTATTCCATGAAAAATGCGCTAAAGCCGTACGACGATGCTTTTGTTCATCACGCAGGTCATAAGGTGGGATTTCGTAGCGTACAGCAACCACAGTTTTTGCCCGAAAAGAACCAAAGACTTAAGATTGGCGACGTAGTGGCGTTAGAACCGGGCGTGTATATTAAGGATAAATTCGGCGTTAGGCTAGAAAACAATTATCTAATAACTAATGAAGGGTGTGTAAATCTATTTGATTACCCACTTGAAATAGATAAATTTATTTTAAGACAAGGAGAAAACAATGAAAATTACTGACGTAAAAACTTTTTTACTCAAACAAGACAAAATTGAAATTATTGGTGACGGAAGTCAAGACACTATCGTAGTTTTAGTAGAAACTGACGAAGGAATCTACGGTATTGGTGAAATTGATAGTTCACCTTACGTAATGGACGCAATAATTAATACTCCAGCGTCACATATGGCATGTTTCGGTCTTAGGGAAGTTTTAATAGGGGAAGACCCGTTAGACGTAGAAAGATTATGGAGAAAAATGTACGATAAATCTATCTATTACGGAAGAAGAGGTGCAGGTATTCAAGCAATCAGTGGTGTGGATATGGCGCTTTGGGATATCGTTGGAAAAAAATACGGAGTGCCTACGGCTAAAGCGCTAGGTGGCGTGTATAGAGATAAAGTGCAAGCATATTGTTCGGTATTGATGCCTGGAACGGAAAAAGAAGTTTACGAGTTGATAGAAAAACATATGGCTCCCGGACATTATAAAGGAATAAAACTAGGTTGGGGAGCTTTGGGTGAAAGTTTTGAGAAGGATATCAACCTTGTTAAATGGTGTAGAAAAGCACTTGGCGACGATAAAAAACTTATGATAGATATAGGTATGAGATGGACCGACGTTAAAGGTGCAATGAAAGCTGTTAAGGCATTTGAAGATTACGACGTTTACTGGGTTGAAGAACCATTTCATCCAGACAATATAGAAGGATACTCAAGGCTTAATAAGAACACTACCGTTAGAATCTCAGGTGGAGAGGAAGTTGGCACGCTACACGAATTTAGAGAATTGCTTTCAAACGGTTGCGTAGATATTGTTCAACCTGACATGAGCCGTTGTGGGGGCTTAACTATTGCTAGAAAGCTAGTGGATTTAGCGGAAGAATATAACGCTACCGTTATTCCACACGCATTTAAGACTAACATACTTATGAGTGCAACGTTGCAATATATTGCATCATTACCTAATGCATGGTATCAAGAATTTTGTGAACAAGAAACTATTTTAAGAAAAACGTTAACCACGCCGATATTCAAAATTGACGACGATGGATTCGTGCATATTCCTATGACTAAAGGTTTTGGAATAGACCTAAATTATGATGCAGTAGAAAGATTTAAGGTGAAATAGAAATGAGAGATTTAAAAGGTGAAATAGGCGTGACGGTGACCCCGTTTTTAAACGGAGAAAAACCTGATTACGACGAAGTAAAAAGACAAATAGAAGAACTTTGCAATTCTGAAATAGATGGAATATTTCCTTGTTCGTCAACGGGGGAATATCCCAAAATGTCTTTTGAAGATAAGATAAAGATGATGGAAGTAGTTGCAGAAGTTAACGCAGGGAGAAAAATGCTCGTTGCTGGTGCTTGTGCAGTATCTATTGACGAAATCAAAAAATATATCGATAAGGCGAAGCAATTAAACTACGATGCGTGTTTAATATGTCCGCCATACTATTATCCGTTAAAACAAGATGAAGTGCTTGCGTTTTATAAAGAAGTTTGTGCGTATGCAAACGATATGAGAGTTATCGCCTACAACGTACATTTTTTCACGACGGAAATATTCCAAGATACTTTCGTTGAAATGTTAAAAATTCCTAACCTAGTAGGTATGAAGGATTCGTCTGGCAACTTGAAGAAAATATCTCACGAATGCGACCTTGCAAGAAAATATAGACCTGATTTTATTATTTACTCTGGAACGGACGATTGTTTGTTATCGTCTTTAGTTGCCGGTGTAAAAGGGAGTATGACTGCTTTCGGCGCAATATTTCCTAACACCATTAAAAAGATATATAAAAATTACGAAAAAGGCGACATGCAAAAGGCAATAGAAGTTCAAAGAAGTATTTTGCCTTTGTTGCGTCTTGCTGATAGTTTAGTGTTTCCTGATGGATATAAGTTGGTGGCAAAGGCAAACGGTCTAAAGATTAACGACGTATCAGTTTTATCTAGTAAAGAAAAATGTGCTAAGATATATGCTGAAATGCAAAAGGAAATAAGGAACGTGAAATAATGAAAGCATTGGTTTGGTACGGAGATAGAAATCTTAGATTTGAAGACGTTGACGAGCCACAGGTTAAGGATAATTGGGTTAAACTTAAAGTTTTAGCCTGTGGATATTGTGTGACGGATAATCATATTCAGTTAGGTAAAATAAATTTATGTGAGCCACCCCACGTTTTAGGCCACGAAATTTGTGGGCGTATTGTTGAAGTTGGAGAAGGTGTAAGCGAAGAAATTCTTGGCAAAAGAGCCGTGGTTGAAACTTACGTAGGATGTGGCGAGTGTGAATACTGCAAATCAAACGATAGACATCTTTGTGATGCTGGCGAAATAGGATACCCGCCTTTGCAAGGTGGTGAGGCGGAGTACGTGTGCGTGCCAAGAAACTGTTTGCATTTTATTCCCGACGAAATTTCTGATAGCGAAGCGGGAATAATGGAAGCGGTAGTTTGTCCTTTTGGTGCAATAATGAATTCAAACGTCACGAATAAGACGGTATTGGTTTATGGTTCGGGTGTTGCTGGATTATCGTTTATTCAAGCGTCAAAAATTTACGAGGCAAAGAAAGTTATATGCGTAGTTAGAGACGATATTAAAAAGCATTTAGCATATCATTTCGGTGCCGACGTCGTTATCGATAGCACAAAGGAAGACGTTGAAGAAAGAATAAAAGAAGAAACGAGTGGATATGGTGTCGATTTTTTTATTGATGCAACGGGAAGTTCTACAATAATCGAAAAAGGATTTAAATACGTTAAGAAAGGTGGAAAAATAGTTCTTTACGGTTTACCAGAAAAGGACGCCGTAGTTAATTTACCCGTTTTCGACGTTATATTAAATCAAATTTCTATTTGTGGATACACTGGAAATTCTAATGCGTGGGAAGAAGTTATAAAATACACCAAACTCGGCAAATTAAATTTAAAAGATATGGTCACTATGGAATTGCCGTTGTCCCAAACTAAAAAGGCTATGGAAATTCTTGAAAACAGACCTAAAAATTTGATAAAAATCGTATTAAAGCCGTAAAGTAGATAGTTTATGAAAATTGATTTTAAAAAGCAAGAAAAAATTTGTATTAAAGAATTCAAGGGTGGGCTAGGAGAACTTTTCCTAAAAAAGTTTGAAGATGATTCGGTTAAAATCATGAACAGTTTTTTAAGTAAAGGTTCAACTATAGGTTTACATACTCATACTTGCGATAATGAAATTATATACGTAATTTCAGGAACGGGATACGTTGTTTGTGACGGTGTTAGAGAAGAATTAAAGCCAAAAACCGTGCATTATTGTCCAAAGAATAGTGAACACACGATAGTTAACGATGGCGACGAGGAATTGCAAATGTACGCTATCGTCGTTAAAAATTTATGAAAAAGCTGTTCGGTAAAGTTAACGGGAAAGAAATTTATCTTTATCGGTTAGAAAACGAATATTTAAGGGTTGATATCTTAAACTACGGTGGAAGAGTACAATCGTTGATAGATAAAAATTCAAAAATAGACGTAGTTTTGGGATATAACACTATTGAAGAATATCAAAATGACGATGCGTATTTAGGTGCGATAATAGGAAGAGTTGCTAACTGCTTGGAAAATGGTAAATTTACTTTAAACGGTAGGGAATACTTAATAAATAAAAACGATGGTGAAAATTCGCAACACGGCGGAATAGAAGGATTTGACTGTAAAGTTTGGACGGAAGAAGAATACGAAAACAATAGTGTTGTTTTATCTTATTTAAGTCAAGACGGCGAAGAAGGGTATCCCGGAAATCTTCAAGTTTATGCTAAGTATGAACTTAAAAAAAATTCGTTTCTAGTAAAATTTTGGGCTGAAACCGATCAAACGACTCCAGTCAATATGACTAGTCATATGTATTTTAATCTTAATGGTGAAGATAAAGAATTTGATTCACATCAAATAAAGATAAAGGCAAATAAGATTACCCCAGTTGATGAAAAACTTATTCCACATAACGAGTTTTGCTCGGTAGAAAAAGCAGATGTAGATTTTCGACGTTTACGAGTAATTGATACGCCTTGCGATTTAAACTTTGTTTTAAGAAAGAAGAAAAACGCAGTGCTTTTAATTGGCGAAAGTGGATTAAAATTAAAGATTTCGACCAACCAAAAAGGTATGCAAGTTTATACGGCTAACGAATTAACCGAGCGCTATGGAAAGAATGGATATTACAAATCAAGATGCGCGGTATGTTTAGAACCACAAGGATTTCCAAATGCGTTAAACTGTGATAAATATCCATCAATATTGATAAAAAAGGGAAAGCGGTATAAATTTACTGCAAAATATAGTTTTTTTAGCTAATAATAAAAACCTATTTCGATATAGGTTTTTTTATTTTTTGCTCGACGAAAATATTTATTATAAAATATAATAAATTATACAAAAACGACAAAATCTTCAATAAATTTTCAAGAAAAATCATATATAATGAAAATAGTATTAATATAGGAGCGTTAGATTTGTTAAGACTTAAAGGCATAACTAAAAATTACACTGTAGCAGGTACCGAAATCGAAGTCTTAAAAGGGCTAGATATTTCTTTTAGGAAAAATGAATTCGTTTCAATTTTAGGTCCGTCGGGTTGTGGAAAAACTACAACTCTAAACATTATAGGCGGGCTTGATAAATACACTTCGGGCGACCTTATTATTTCGGGTAAAAGCACCAAAAACTTTAGCGATAGGGACTGGGATACGTACCGTAATCATAGAATAGGTTTTATTTTTCAAAGTTATAACCTAATACCACACCAAACGGTACTAGGCAACGTTGAACTTGCGCTTACAATCAGTGGCGTTTCTAAAGAAGAACGTCAAAAAAGAGCGCTCAAGGCGTTAGAACGAGTAGGATTAAAGGGCGAAGAATTTAAGCGTCCTAATCAACTTTCCGGTGGACAGTGCCAAAGAGTTGCTATTGCAAGAGCGTTAGTAAACGAGCCTGATATACTTTTAGCCGACGAGCCTACCGGTGCGCTTGATAGTAAAACAAGCGTTCAAATAATGGAACTTATCAAGGAAATATCCAAAGATAAACTGGTTATTATGGTCACGCACAACGGCGAAATAGCCGAGAAGTATTCTAGTCGTATCGTAAGACTTGTGGACGGCGAAATCGTTTCTGATAGCAATCCTTTTTTAGAAAAAGACGAAATAAAAGAAGTAGAGAACTTAAATCTAGACAATCTTGAAAAAAAGAGAAAAGACAAAAAATCAAAAATGAGTTTTTGGACGGCGTTTAGGCTTTCGCTTAGAAATTTATTTACCAAAAGGGGAAGAACCTTTTTAACTTCGTTTGCAGGCTCAATAGGAATTATAGGTATTTCGTTAATTTTGGCTGTTTCGCAAGGCACGACTACCTATATAAACCACGTTCAGGAAAGTACGCTTTCGTCATATCCTATAACTTTAGAAGAAGAGTCGATAGATTTAACTTCATTAATAGAAAGTTTTATGGGGACAGGGGAAACCGATTACGTACACGATAACGATAAGGTATATAAAGACCCCGTTATCTACGAACTAGTTAATGCGCTTAGCAAGGTTGAAACTAGCGAAAACGACTTAAAGTCTTTTAAGACTTTTTTGGAAAACGAACTAGCAAACGAAAATTCCGACCTATCTAGCGCTATAAACGGCGTTCAGTATTCATACGATTTACAGTTTGACATTTACACCAAAAACGTAGACGGCGAAATAATAAAATCCGACACGCAAGAACTTATGAACGATATGATAGCAAAATATATGATGGGCGTATCGGGAAACGGTTCTAATCAATCTAATTCGTCTAGTTTTGCTCAAAACCCTATGGCGTCAATGATGATGAGTTCTGGGGTATGGCAAGAACTTTTGCCTGAAAAAGACGGTGGAGTAGTAAACTCGCTCATAAAGGAACAATACGATTTAATTTACGGCGAGTGGCCGAGTGCTTACGACGAAGTGGTTATCGTACTTAATAAGGAAAACGAAATTGACGACTTAACGCTTTATGCGTTAGGCTTAATAGGCGAACAGGATATCAACAAAATAATAGATTCGGCTATCGCTGGCGAAGAAATTGAAATTGACCACAAGAGTTGGACGTATCAAGAAGTTTTGGATAGGCAATATAGGTCCATACTTCCGTACAATTGTTATCAATTAGCAGGGGACGGTAAAACTTACGTTGACTTAAGAGAAATCGGTGCCATTGAAATGCTTTATAATAACGGTCTAAATCTTAAAGTTAAAGGTGTAATCCGTGAAAATACAGACTCCGATAACCATATGCTTACGGGTTCTATTTGCTACACCTATAAACTTACCGAACGCATTATCGCTGATGCGCCTAATTCGCCCGTGGTTCAAGCGCAATTAGCAAACTCTAGCGTTGACGTATTGACGGGATTACCCTTTAAGTCAACTATGGGGTCTATGACTAGCGAAGAAAAAGCCACGGCGTTTAAGGCTTACGTTTCTAATTTGTCGGAAAGTGAAAAAGCCGAAAAATATAAAGAAATTCAATGTATAATACCTAACGAACTTTTAATGCAAAAAGTTGGTTTTAAGTTTGCTACTTATTCCCAAAGAGAACAAAAGGTGGAAAAGGTAGTAGACGGACTATCAAAGCAAATAAATATAGATACTGCTGGTTTAAGAGTTTACGTTAATAATTTAACCGACGAACAGATTAATGAAATACTTTTCGGTATTTTAGCGCTTGACGTTCAGTCCGAATACGCTCAAGAAAAAACTGTGGAACTAGCCGGTAAAACCGACGCTGAACTTGCAGGGCTTTTGGACGGTGCAATTAATTCTTACACCGTAGAACAATGTGCGAATTACTATGATAAGGTTTCGGAGTTTTCGCCTTCAACTTACGAAGATAATCTAAAGATTTTAGGATTTATGGATTTAGAAAGTCCGTCGAAAATAAATATCTATGCGTCTTCATTTGAAAATAAGGATATTATAGTCGACGCTATAGCAAGATACAACGATACGGTAGACGAGACGGCGGTTATAAAATACACTGATTATATGGGACTTATGATGTCTTCTATAACGACTATAATAAACGCAATTACTTACGTTTTAATAGCCTTCGTTTCAATATCGTTAATCGTTTCTTCTATAATGATAGCAGTTATAACGCTAATATCGGTACAAGAGAGAACGAAGGAAATAGGTATACTTCGTTCAATCGGTGCGAGCAAGCGTGACGTTTCAAGAATGTTTAACGCCGAAACCATTATAATCGGCTTTATGGCGGGTCTATTCGGGGTGATTACGACCTATCTACTTTGCATACCGATAAATTTAATCTTACAATCATTAACGGGTATAAAAACGCTAAGGGCAATACTTCCGATAGGTGCGGCTTTAACGCTGACGGCTATTAGTGTATTATTAAATTTAGTTTCGGGGCTAATTCCATCTAGAAGTGCTGCGAAAAAAGACCCTGTTGTTGCACTACGCACCGAATAAAAAGATAACGATATAAAAACTCTCTTTACAAAAAGGGAGTTTTTTATTGTTTACAAATTATAATAAAAGTGTTAAAATATTACAAAAGGTAAAATTTATGAGTAAAAAAATAAAAATCGGTTCAATTTATATAGGTGGCGGTGAAAAAATCGCTATACAATCAATGTCTACCTTTAAGCCGTCAAATTTTGATTATTCTATCAAGCAGGCTGTAGAAGTAGAAAAAGCAGGATGCGATATTTTTAGATATTCCGTGACCGATTTAAGTGATGCGAAAGCCTTTTCGGAAATTAAAAAGCAGGTTAGAATGCCACTCGTTGCCGATATTCATTTTGACTACAAATTAGCCCTAGCGTCTATTGATGGTGGCGCTGATAAAATTAGAATAAATCCCGGAAACATTGGCTCTGACGATAAAGTAAAAGAAATTGCCGTTGCGCTAAAGCAAAACGGATTGCCGGTTAGGGTAGGTTCTAATACGGGTAGCGTTGAAAAAGAGTTTTTAGAAAAATACGGTAAAAATGAAATTTCACTTGGCGAAAGCGCGCTTAAAAAGGTGGCTATTTTAGAAAAATACGGTGTGGAAGATATAGTTGTATCCGTTAAAGCGTCGTCCGTGCCTTTGGCTATAAAAGCCTACGAGTACGTTAGTGAAAGAACGTCTTATCCACTTCATTTAGGCGTGACTGAGGCGGGGACTGAATATAACGGAATTATTAAAAGTTCGGTTGCGTTCGGCGCACTATTATCAAAAGGTGTGGGCGATACCTTAAGGGTAAGTTTATCGGCTGACCCCGTTAAAGAAGTTTTGGCGGGAAAAAGTATACTTAATAGTTTAGAACTAATAAGCGAAGGCGTAAACGTTATTGCTTGTCCAACTTGCGGAAGATGTGAGTGGGATTGTATGGCGTTTGCCAAAATAGTTGAAGATTACGTTCTAGGCGTAAAAAAACCACTTAAAATTGCCGTAATGGGTTGTGTGGTGAACGGTCCAGGTGAAGCGAGTGACGCAGATTTAGGTGTTGCCGGCGCAAAGGACGGTTGTATAATTTTTTCAAAAGGAAAGTTAATCAAAAAAGTAAGAAAAGAAGACCTTGAAAGGGAATTCAAAAGGGAGATAGATAAATGTTTGCAGTAAAAAGTAGCGCTGAGTTTTTAGACGGCGTAAAAGCGCTAGACGATAAACTTGCAAATTTAAAACTTAAGTCGATTGAGATAGATAAAGACGATTCGGAAATAATTTATAATTTTATTTGCGATAACGCCATTGACGACGAACTTAAAGAAAAAATGCTAGAACAGGTTGAACGTTCTACCTTAAAAGCGTTTAAGAGCGTGCGATTAAAGATTGTCAAAATCGTTAGCAATTCAGAACTCGTGGGTGGAGAAATATTTAAGTTTTTAAAAGACAACTATCCGTCTATTTCGCTTTTTTTAAAGCCTACGGATATAGATTGCAGTCAAATAGGAAACGTATGTAAATACACGCTAAAACTGACAGAAGACGGTGCGCAATACGTTAGTAAAAACGGCGCAATGAAAAAACTTAACGAATACCTATCTAATAATTTTTGTTCGGAATTTGTTGGAGAAACGGCGATAAAAGAGCAAGAAGAAAGTTTTAGTCTCATAGATGAAGAAGTTTACGAAAAAGCGTTAGAAAAAATCGAGCATAGAACTATAAAGGTAAAAGACGTATGCGTGATTGACGACTTAACGCTTGGCGACACGGCTATATATATTGAAGATATGACTGGTGGGACGGTCACTCTTTGTGGGACGATTACCGATATAGTAGAAAAGAAAACTAAAAACGACAAACCGTTTTTTATATTACATATAAGCGACACTACCGGTGTTGCTAGCGGTGTATATTTTACTAGAAAAACCACCTACGAAAAAATTAAACTTTTAGAAGTGGGCGACGGAGTAATTTGTAGATGCACTATAGGAGATTATAAAGGCAAGCCTTCACTAACGTTTGAAAAGATAAACAGATGTACTTTCCCATCCGATTTCGTTAAGAAAGATAGATATAAAAAGAAAGCACCTGCAAATTACGGCTTAATATTCCCTGAAAAAGCGACTACCGTTAAGGTGAGTAGTGTTTTCGACGAGTTAGACGCACTTCCAGAAGAGTTGACTTCAAAAGAGTACGTAGTATTCGACCTTGAAACGACTGGGCTTGACGTTATGAGCAACGGCATAACCGAAATAGGTGCTGTAAAGATAATAAACGGTAAAATCGCTGAACAATTTACTACGCTTGTTAAGCCCGATTATTACATTTCAGAAGAAAATATAGCGATAACCGGAATTACGCCCGAAATGGTAAAAGATAGTCCTAAGATAAACGAAGTATTGCCAGATTTTATTAAGTTTATCGAAGGTAGCGTACTAGTTGCGCAAAACGCATCGTTCGATATGAAATTCGTTAAGCGTTTCGCAGGAGCAGAAGAATACGAAGTTAACAATAAAATTCTAGATACTATGGAAATGAGTAGGGCGCTACTTCCACAACTTCGTAAAAACGACCTAAAAACTCTGGCTGATTATTTTGGAGTAGTTTTCACTCACCATAGGGCGTTATCCGACGCTTACGCTACGGCTGAAATTTTTATAGAACTTATGAAAATAAAAAACAAAAAAGGGCTATAAAAATTCAAATAAACGCTTGCAAATTATAAATAAATATGTTATTATAATTATGCTAATCATACAAGAACTTGCTATGAGAACGGTTTTCCGTTCTCATATTCTTTTATAAGGGAAGGAAAATATGAAAATTAAACCGATAGAAGAAATAAAAAATTTATGTGAAGAAGTGGCTAAAACCTTAAATTTAAGCGTGTTTGACGTTGAGTTTAAGCAAGGTAAATCCCCCACGCTTACGGTGTTTATCGATAAAGACGGCGGTGTGGATTTAAATGACTGCGAAGCCTTTTCAAACGCTATATCAGACCCGTTAGATATGCTTGACCCAACTTTTGGGTTGCCGTATACCTTTAACGTTTCAAGTCCGGGCGTTGATAGACCGTTTAAGAAAGATGAAGATTTTATTTCACACATAGGAAAAATGATAGAAGTAAAACTTTATAACTCTATAAAGGGCAAAAAACTTTTAGAAGGCGTTTTGCAATCTTATGACAAAGAGAGAATCGTCGTTAAGATTGACGATAAAAACACGCTTTCTATTGAACTTAAAAACGTAGTAAAAGTAAACGAGTACGTTGAATTTAACTAATAAAAAAAGATAATATTAATTAAGGAGTAAATATGATTAATCAAGATTTTTTTTCGGCAATGGTTGACCTCGAAAAAGAAAAGGGCATAGCGCAAGAAGAATTTATTTCGGCGCTAGAAAACGCAATCGGTATTGCTTACAAAAAGTTATCGGGCGCACAAGGCGAAGTTTCTATTAAACTTAATTCTGAAAAGAAATCAATCGCTATCTACGTAGTTAAGACCGTCGTAGAAGAAGTGGTTGAACCCGAAAAGGAAATAAGTTTAGAAGAAGCAAGAGAATATAAAAAGAGTTATAAAGTAGGTGATACTTTTACTCTTGAAATTAAGTCTAAAAACTTTGGTAGAATTGCTGCACAAACTGCAAAACAAGTTTTAATGCAAAAACTTCGTGAAATCGAACATCAAAACACCGTGAACGAATTCGAAGATAAAGAAGGCGAATTGATGGCGTGCATAGTTCGTCGTATAGAAAACGGCAACGTTTACGTTGAAATCGGTGAAAACCAAATCGAAGGAGTTCTTTCACCAAGAGACCAAGTTCCGGGTGAAAAATACGAACTTAACCAAAGACTTAATGCGTACGTTAAAAAGGTTAAAAATACCGGTAGAAACGCTCAAATCGTAGTTTCTAGAACGGCTAACGGATTTATCCGTCGTTTATTTGAAAGTGAAGTTCCAGAAATTAAGCAAGGCTTAGTTGTAATTAAAAGTATTGCTAGAGAAGCTGGTCAAAGAACGAAGATTGCTATTTATAGCGAAGACCCTGCTATCGACGCAGTAGGCGCTTGCGTAGGTAATAAGGGAACTAGAGTAAACGCTATCGTTGAAGAACTAGGCGGAGAAAAAATCGATATTATTCCTTGGAGTGAAAACCCACTAGAATACATTTCTAGGGCGTTATCACCAGCAAGAGTAGTTAAGGTTGTACAAACTGGTGACGACAGCGCTATGGCAGTAGTTCCAGACGATAAACTATCACTCGCTATAGGCAGAAGTGGACAAAACGCAAGACTTGCAGTTAGACTTACCGGTTGGAAAATCGACGTTAAGAGCGAAAGCGCAGCGACTAGCGAACTTGGTAGTTTTACTGAAGACGTGGAATAAGGCAAAGAAATATGGAAAAGAAAGTACCAATGCGAACCTGCATTGCTTGCAAAAGCGTAAAGTCAAAGAAAGAACTTATTAGAATAGTAAAGTTCGGTGACGAAATATCGCTTGACTTAACCGGTAAAAAGAACGGACGTGGTGCGTATATTTGCAGGGATAAGGAATGCTTTAAAAAACTTAAAAAAGCGAGACTACTTAATCGTGCGTTTTCGTGTGAAGTAAGCGACAGCGTTTATGACGCACTTTCAGGAGAATTCGATGCAAGCGAACAGTAAATTTCAAACGTTTATAGGTTTTGCAGTAAGAGCGAACAAATATAAAGCGGGAATGAATTCCATTTTAACGCTTAAAAGAGCAAAACTCGTAATAGTTTGCAAAAGCGCAAGCGAAAACACCAAAAAACAAGCATTAAAAGTGGCAAAAAAACTTGGAGCGGAACTTTACGTGACCGTAAAGAGTTTGCTAGCAGATTTAATTTACAAAGAGAACGCAAAGGTAATGGCTATAACGGACGGCGAACTTTCTAAAGCCGTACTAAATAACGCCGATGGCGAATTATTAAAAATTAATCAGGAGAATATCTATGGCTGAAAAGAAGGAAATGCACGTTGAAAACCTTAAGAAAATAAACGAATTATTAACAGTAGGAAAAATACGTGAATTTATTTCCCAAGTTGGAGATTTTGGCAAAGAATTAAAAGCAAAGAAATCGTTATTAGACGGTAAAATTTCCGATTTTATAGCAAAAGAAGAAATTATAGAAAAAGCGGTTGAAATAAAAGAAGAACCCGCTAAAGTAGAGCAAAAAATTGAAAAGCCCGAAGAAATTAAGGCTATTGAACAAGTAGAACAAAAGGCTAACGAAACTACCGAAAAGCCGGTAGTTGAAGCCGTTCCCGTAGTTGAAAAACCGAAGGAAGAACCTAAAAAAAGACCGGACTTTATCGTTAGACGTGAATTCGTCGTTAGAACTGACGATAATGAAAAAAGAGGCGAAAGAAAATTTGCTGATAAAGGTAAAAAACCCGAAAACAAAACCTTTACGCCTAATAAAGATGCTACGGGTAAGCCTAACTTTAGCAAAAAACCACAAGCGACCTACGTTGCTCCACCTATCGTAGTAAATAATAATAACGACAAGAGAAGTTTTGGTAAGAAGAATAAAGGAAACGACAAGCAATACGAAGAAAAACGTGTCGTTAATAAGCGTTCGCTTATCAAGAACAACGTTGATATCGACGATTTCGATGAGAACAAGACTGGTTATAGAAAGTTTAGACCGGTTAAAAAGGCAAAAGACGCTCAAGAAGTTAAAACTATAAAAATCGAAAAGGCAGTAATCAATACTGAAATAATTCCGCTTAAAGTATTAAGTGAAAAAATTGGTATTACTGCTGCTGAAATTACCAAGAGATTATTTAAGGAAGGCATAATGAAAACTATAAACGACTCGGTGGATTTTGATACCGCTGCGTTTATAGCAGACGATATAGGCGTTGAACTAGAACTTAAACTAGATAAAACGGCTGAAGACGTTTTAAGCGAAGGTTTCGACCAAACCCCTGATACGGCTGAAGAACTTGTCACTCGTCCACCGGTAGTGACCGTTATGGGACACGTTGACCACGGCAAGACTTCTATTCTTGATAGAATTAGAAAAACTAACGTGACGGCTGGCGAAGCAGGTGGTATTACTCAACATATCGGCGCATATCAAGTAGTGGTTGATGGAAATCCTATAACTTTCCTAGATACGCCGGGACACGCAGCGTTTACGGCAATGCGTGCAAGGGGTGCGCAAGCAACCGATATTGCAGTTTTAGTAGTTGCAGCGGACGACGGAATAATGCCACAGACCGTTGAAGCAATTTCACACGCAAAAGCGGCTGACGTTCCAATTATCGTTGCGATAAATAAAATTGATAAACCCGAAAAGAACGTTGAAAGAGTTAAAACACAACTTACAGAAAACGGACTTTTACCTGAAGAATGGGGTGGAGATACCATACTTTGTCCTGTATCGGCAAAAACGGGTGAAGGCTTTGACGAATTATTAAGCAATATTAATCTAGTTGCTGAAATAAAAGACCTTAAAGCAAATCCAAATAGAAAAGCCAAAGGCGTAGTTATCGAAGCAAAACTCGACCAAAGCAAAGGTCCTATTGCAACGATACTAGTTCAAAACGGAACGCTTAAAGTTTCTGACAGCGTAATCGTTGGTACGGTCACCGGTAAAATAAGGGCAATGACCGACGATAAGGGTAGAAGAATTACTTCTGCTGGACCTTCAACGCCAGTTTCTATAATGGGTCTTGACGAAGTTCCAAGTGCAGGCGATATTTTATACGCTGGCGACGAAGAAAAACTTATCAAGATGGTTGCTGAAGAACGTAGAAATAAAGAAAGAGAAAATATGATTAAGTCTAATTCTAAAGTCACGCTAGACGACGTGTTTAGTAAGATTGCCGAAGGCGAAATGAAAGGACTTAACATAATAGTTAAAGCAGACGTACAAGGTTCTGTAGAAGCGGTTAAACAATCGCTTGAAAAGATTTCTAACGAAGAAGTTAAAGTAAACGTAATTCACGCTCAAGCAGGTGCAATTAAGGAATCTGACATTATGCTTGCAGAATCTTCAGGCGCGATTATTATAGGCTTTAACGTAAGACCTGACAGCAACGCTAAACAAATTGCTGAAAGAAGTGGCGTAGATATTAAACTATATCGTGTAATTTACGAAGCGATTGAAGACGTTGAGAAAGCGCTTAAAGGTATGCTTGCGCCTAAATTTACCGAAGTTTATAACGGTAAAGCCGAAGTTAGAGAAGTGTTTAAGATTTCAGGCGTTGGACAAGTTGCAGGTTGCTACGTGACTGAAGGTAAGATTACTAGAAGTGGTAAACTTAGAATTTACCGTGACGACGTAATGATTTGCGAAGGAAACGTTATGCAACTTAAACGCTTTAAGGATGACGTTAAAGAAGTTGCTCAAGGCTTTGAATGTGGTATTTCTATCGAGAAATTTAACGATATCAAAGTTGGCGACTTTATTGAAAGTTATCAAGTAGAGGAAAGTAAGGAATAATGAAAAGAGTAAGCGGTGGTGTTAGCCGTACCGAAAGACTTAATAGCGAATTTCAAAGAGAAATTTGCGACGTTATATTAAGAAGACTAAAAAACCCCTTAGTCACCGAAATGGTTTCGGTGGTTAAGGTTGACGTTAGTCCCGATTTAGCGCACGCAAAAGTTTTTTTAAGCGTTTTTTCAGTAAACGAAGTTAAAAAACAAGCAACTTTTAACGCAATTAAAGGCGATGCTAAAAGAATTAGACACGAACTTTCTAAAACTATGCGTATTAGAACTATTCCAGAACTGCATTTTATTTTTGACGATTCAATGGAATACAGTGCGAAAATCAGTTCGTTAATAAATAAAGTTGGAGAAAAAGATTGAACTTAACTCAGTTTTGCGAAAAATTAAAATTAGAAAAAAGCGTAGCAATATTTTGTCATATTCGTCCTGACGGAGATACGATAGGTTCTGCCGTAGCCTTAAAACTTGGCTTAGATAAACTAGGTATAAACGCTCAGGTGTTTTGTTCTGACGAAATTCCTACGCGATTTTTCTTTTTACCGCAATTAAAAAGCGTTAAAAAAGAGTTTAGTGGAGATTTTACTGCTTTTTTATCAATAGATTGCGCCGATATAACTAGGCTTGGCGATTTTGCTTTTAGTTTTGAAAAAGCAAAAAATACTTATATTTTAGACCATCATATTTCTAATAGGGGTTATGCAAAGTATAATTATATTTGCGATAAATCGTCTAATTGTGAAAACGTGCTAGACGTTTTAGAAAATTTAAGCGTAGAATTAGATGGTGAAATTGCGTCGTGTTTAGCGCTAGGAATAGTCACGGATACTGGGAATTTTAAGCATAAAAACGTCAATGAAAATACTTTTGTTTCGGCATCAAAAGTTGTTAAAGCAGGTGCTGATATAAACCAAATAGTTTATAACACTTTTACAAAACAGTCAAAAAACAGGGCTAAACTCTTTGGAAAAGTAATGTCTAAAATTAGATATTTTTATTCGGATAGAGTTGCTGTTGCGTCTGTGTTTTTAAGTGATTTAATGGAAACTGGTGCAAAAAGCGACGAAACGGAAGGTTTTATCGATTTTATAATGGGGATAGACTGCGTTCAAGTAGGCGTATGCGTTATGCAAATCGCCGAAAACAAGTTTAAGATTAGTTTACGTTC
Source organism: Christensenellaceae bacterium (assembly GCA_045632585.1). Taxonomy (GTDB): domain Bacteria; phylum Bacillota; class Clostridia; order Christensenellales; family Borkfalkiaceae; genus UBA1259. Next base: position 12,966 of record JAZQWW010000066.1, on the reverse strand, counting down.
CAAAGGACCAAACGTGAACGAAGTTGCCGAAAAATTCGGCGGTGGTGGACACATGCTTGCTAGTGGGTGCCAAATAAATAGCGAGTACGAAGAAGTAGTGGATAAAATCGTATTCCAAATAAGCAGAGTATTAAAGGATTGACGTTATAATGAATGGCTTTATTAATATAATAAAACCGTCGGGTATGACTTCGGCAGGAGTTGTGTCGGTAGTTAAAAAGAAATTAAACACGCCTTGTGGACATATGGGAACTTTAGACCCTATGGCTTCGGGCGTTTTGCCTATTGGGATAGGTAAAGCGTCCAGACTTTTTCAATATATGCTTGATAAAAAGAAAAAATATATTGCAGAATTTACTTTTGGCGTATCGACTGACACGCTTGATAGTACTGGCGAAACTATTGAAAAGACGGATATAATACCCACACAGGAACAAATAGAAAAAGCCATAAAGTTATTCGTTGGTAAGATATCTCAAATTCCACCTAAATACTCGGCTAAATGTATTGCAGGGAAAAGGGGATATCAACTTGCAAGGGCTGGCGTAGATTTTGAACTTAAGCCAAAAGATGTAGAGATTTTAGACTATAAACTAATCGAAAAAGTTTCTGAAAATGTTTATAGATTTGAAATTGACTGCAAAGGTGGAACTTATATTCGTTCGCTTGCTAGAGATTTGGGAAAAGCGTGTAATTCATTAGCAATAATGAGTAGTTTAGAAAGAGCGGAAAGTGGTTTTTTTAGTTTAGAAAACGGCGTTAGTTTAGAAGAATTTAAAAGTTCTAACGATATAGAAAAATACCTAATACCAGCAGAACAAACGGTAAATTTTGAAAAAATAGAAATAAACGACGAACAAGCAAGAAAAATTCTAAACGGCGTTTACGAAGATTACGGTTTTAGTGGCGGAATATATAGAGTATATTATAAAAAGGAATTTTTAGGAGTTGGTTCGGCAAAAAACGGCGCTTTAAGAATAAATTCTTATGTTAGATAAAAAACAACCTGTAGTTATTGCGCTAGGATATTTTGACGGCGTGCATAAAGGTCACGAAAAAGTGATTAAAACGGCAACGGATTTTGCTAAAAGTATAAAAGCGAAAACCGTAGTTTTTACTTTTTCTGAAAATATTCGTAGTTTATTAAGCAGTGAAGAGCAAAAGTACGTATATTCACCTTTGGAAAGAAAAGAAGTTTTACTATCGCTTGGTGCTGACGAAGTTTGTTTTGCGCCGTACGGGAAAACTTTTCTTCAAAAAGGCAAAAAGGCCTTTTTAAATTGGCTTAACGATAAATACGATATAAAAGCCTACGTTTGTGGGAAAGATTATAAGTTTGGTAAAATGGCTAGGGGCGACGTTGCTTATTTAGAAGAATATTCACTAAAGCACGCTCAAAAGTTGTTGACGGTCGAAACCTATCTTGTTGATGGCGAAAAACTTTCAACAAGCCAAATAAAAAATTACTTATCAAACGGGCAAATCGAAAAGGTAAATAGTTTACTTTTAAGTGGTTTTTTCGTAAAAGGTAAAGTGTTTAGTGATAGAAAAATTGGTAGAAAATTAGGTTTTCCAACGGCAAACTTATTATACGATAACCAAAAGCAAACTCTAAAAAACGGCGTTTATTCTTGCGAAGTAGAAGTTGACGGAAAAAGATACCAAGGCGTATGTAATTTTGGTTCAAGACCTACTTTTGAACTTGACAAGACGCTTATTGAAGTTCACGTAATAGATAAAGAAATAAATCTTTACGGTAAGAATATAACCGTGCATTTTAAGTCGTTTATTAGAAACGTTATAAAGTTTGGTAGCGAAATTGAACTAAAAAAACAAATTCAAAAAGATATATTAAGGGTAAAGAGCGAAAATGATTAAATTCGGACCAAGTGGAAATTCGCTTGCTTTTTATAACGCAGGTAAAAATAAAAGCGAACAGTCGGCAGTTTGGGTAAAAGAAATGGGTCTTGACTGCTTTGAATATTCTTTTGGTAGAGGCGTTAATTTAAGCGACGATAAAGCCGTAGCGATAGGAAAGGCTTTTAATGATAACGGCGTAGAGATTAGCGTTCACGCACCATACTACGTTAATTTTTCTAATCCAGACGAAGAACTTGCTAAAAAATCTTACGAATACGTTTTATCTTCTGCAAGAAAAGTTAAACTTATGGGTGGGCATAGGGTGGTATTTCACCCTGCAAGCCAAGGTAAACTTGATAGAAGAGTAGCCGTTGAACTTGCAAAAGAAAGGTTAAGCGTTTTAAGGGATTTAATATACGCTGAAAATTTAGAAGACGTTTTATTTTGTCCGGAAACTATGGGAAAACTAGGACAAATAGGGACTATTGAAGAAATCGTTGAATTTTGTAAAATCGATAAGGTTTTTATTCCAGCCGTTGATTTTGGACACGTTAACGCAAGGGAACAAGGTAGTCTAAAAACAACTAAAGATTATCTTGATAGACTGGAGTATATGATAAGTGAACTCGGCCACGATAAGGTTAATAAAATGCACGTTCATTTTTCTAAAATAGAGTATTCTAGCAAAGGCGAAGTTAGACATTTAACCTTTGAAGACAAGGTTTTTGGACCTGACTTTACGCCACTTGCCGAAGCCTTAAAAATCTTAAATTTAGCACCATATATAGTGTGCGAATCAGCAGGAACACAAGATATAGATGCTTTAACAATGAAAAAAATATATTTTAAAGATAAAAATTTTTAAAAAAACAGTTGATTTAGTCGTATCCGTATGATATAATCACTAAAGATGAAAGGAAGGAGAAGTGGTATGATAAAGTCAGCGCTAAAACTTAACCAAACGTTGCGTGCTTTAACTATTCCATTTTCAATACTATCATTATCTTTAAATATTGCAGTTTTATAGGAAGTCTTTCTTAAGACTTCTTTTTTTATAAAACAATATTTTACTTAGGAGGTTCAATTATGAACAAAAGTGTAAACCTTGTTTACGACGTTAAAGACAAGCCAGGTCTATGGAAGACAATAGTGCTTGCTCTTCAACAAGTACTTGCGATTTTGGCTGCTACTATCGTAGTTCCTGTAATCGTTGGCAATGGTATGAGCCAATCTGCTGCTCTACTTGGTGCAGGTGTAGGTACTATCGTTTACTTACTCTTTACCAAATTTAACAGCCCTGTATTTTTAGGTTCGTCTTTTGCGTTCCTTGGCTCAATGGCAACTGCGTTTGCAGGTGCTGCAAGCGCGCAAGCAGGATTCTTTGGGATTTTACTTGGTGCATTTTTAGCAGGTCTTGTTTACGTTGTTATCGCAATCGTAGTTAAATACGTTGGCGTTAAATGGATTGATAAACTAATGCCTGCTGCTGTTATCGGACCTACGGTTGCAGTTATCGGTCTTTCTCTTGCTGGAAACGCTGTTGGCGATTTATTCAAAGGTAGCGTATTAAACGCTGCAGGTAGCCCTGTTGCTAGTACTTGGCTTGCTCTTCTTTGCGGTTTAGTGACTTTAGCAGTAGTTATCATTAGTTCTGTTTACGGCAAAAAGATGATGAAAATTATTCCTTTCATTATCGGTATCGGTGCAGGTTATGCATTAGCAGCAATCTTTACTGTAATCGGTATTATTGCTGAAAACGACGCGTTAAAACTTATCAACTTCGGTCTATTTGCAGATATGAAGTGGGTTCCAAAGTTCACCTTCGTTGAAGCAATTAAGGGAATCAAGGACGTTGACGGCGCATTTATTGGAACTATCGCAGTTGCTTACGTTCCGGTTGCGTTCGTAGTATTTGCTGAACACCTTGCTGACCACAAGAACATTTCTTCAATTATCGGTAAGGACCTTACTAAAGACCCAGGTCTTCATAGAACCCTACTTGGTGACGGCGTAGGCTCAATGGCAGGTGCATTCTTCGGTGGTTGTCCTAACACTACGTACGGCGAATCAGTTGGTTGCGTTGCAATTTCAGGAAACGCATCAGTTATAACTATTTTCACTGCAGCAATTATTTGTATCGTTTCTGCATTCTTCGCTCCGCTTATGACTTTACTTGCTACTATTCCTTCTTGCGTAATGGGTGGCGTATGCTTTACCTTATATGGATTTATCGCTGTATCAGGCTTAAAGATGATTCAAAAAGTTGACCTTTCAGATAACAAAAACTTATTCACGGTATCTTCAATTTTAATCGCAGGTGTTGGTGGATTAGTTCTTAACATTGGTAAAGTGACTCTTACTGCAGTTGCTTGTGCGTTAATTCTTGGTATTTTAGTTAACGTTTTAGGTTCTTTCAAGAAAGAAAAAACTGATAAAGAATAATACGGTGATATTATGAACCAATATAAGAACGTACATATTTTAGACCATCCTTTAATCAGACATAAACTCGCAATAATTAGGAACAAAGAAACTAACACTAAACAGTTTAGAGATATTATAAGTGAACTTGCAACGCTTATGGCGTATGAAAGTTTCAAAGACGTTCCAACCCAAGAAATTGAAGTTGAAACTCCACTTGAAATCACTAAACAAACCGTGGTTAAAGAAAACTCTATTGCAATAGTTCCAATTCTTCGTGCAGGTCTAGGTATGGTTGACGGAATACTTTCACTATTCCCAGCGGCAAAGGTAGGCCATATAGGTCTATATAGAAACGAAGAAACGTTAGAGCCTTGTGAATATTATTGCAAACTTCCAGTAGCCATTGAAGAGAAGGTGGTTATGGTGGTTGACCCAATGCTTGCAACGGGTGGCAGTGCTTGCGACGCAATTAAAATGCTTAAAAAGCGTGGCTGTAAAAACATAAAACTTATGTCTATTATCGCTGCACCAGAAGGCGTTAAAAAGGTTGCGGAAGAACACCCCGACGTTCAAGTTTACGTTTCAACGCTTGATAGATGCCTTAACGAAAACGGATATATTTTACCAGGTCTTGGCGACGCAGGCGATAGGATATTTGGAACGAAATAAACAATTTAAAAAACAAAAAAACAGTTTGGAAATATCCGAACTGTTTTTTTAATAATATCAAATAATTTTTAATTAACTATTGCTAAAAACGTAAAACTAATTTATAATATTGTTAGGCTAATTATTAAAGGAGCAAAGTATGAAACTTTCTAGATTTATTAAGAGTGAAAAGGGCGAATTTAATACAGATACCATGACGGGACTTTTTTCCGTTTCTGGCGATTTTGGTATAATTGACGGCGTAGTAAAATATGAAGTAGAAGAAACTAAAAACGGCGTAGTTTATACCTATAAAAACCAAACGGTTGAACTTCGTTCGGAACTCACTATTTTTGAAAACGGCGGGGTTTTGCGTAAGGATAGTTTAACCAACCTAACGGACAAGGAAATTACTGCGTATCGCTTGACTTCACGCTTTACTTTAGAGGGTGGCGAATACGACGTTTACACTCAATCTAACGGTTGGCAACACGAATGCGTTGGTAGATGGCAACCACTTGGTACTCAAATAGTAGCGTCTTCAACGGGTGTTAGAACGTGCGAATCTGCAAGCCCGATATTAGCGCTTGACAATAAGCAAAACGGCAGAGTTTCGGTGTTCCATTTGATGCCTAATTGTCAATGGAAAATGAGCGTAGCGAGAAAAACTATGCCAGGTGTTAGAGATATCGTGACCGTTGAAATGGGGTTTGAAGATTCAGGCTTGCATTTTAAGATAAATGCAGGCGAAAAGATAAACTTCCCTGAAATATTCTTTTATGAATGCACCGATAGGGTAGGTCTTGGCTCGAATATCTTGCACGAATATTTTAATAACGCTTATCCAAGAAAAAAAGTACCACTAATATATAATACTTGGCTATATAAGTTTACGGGTATTACTTACGAAAATTTAATTCCACAAGTGGATAGGGCAAGTGAACTAGGTTTTGAATACTTCGTTATAGACGCAGGCTGGTTTGGTGAAGAAGGCAAAACTTGGGTTGAAACGGTTGGCGACTGGTACGAAGATACGGTAAACGGCTTTAAGGGTAGAATGAAAGAGTTTGCCGACTACGTTAGAAGTAAGGGCTTAAAGTTCGGCTTGTGGGTAGAACCTGAAAGGGCAAGCGAAACAAGCACGAATAGACAAAAAAATCCCGAACATTACGTTTCGCCCGACTATTTATCCGACTATTCTAACCCCGAACTAGTAGACAAGTTATTTAATATCATTTGTAGATTAGTTGATACTTATGGAATAGAATACTTCAAGTTCGACTTTAATAGAACGGTAGGATATGACGTATATAACACGGCTTTCTACCGTTATATGCAAGGACAAGCGGATTTTATCAATAGAATTCGCGCTAAATATCCTAATATCTATTTAACTAACTGTGCGTCGGGTGGACTAAGAATGGATTTAGAACAATCAAAACTATTCGACAGTTTTTGGTTTACCGACAATCAAGGACAAACGGAAGGCTTAAGAATTTATACCGATATGCTAAAACGTCTACCTTCAAACGTTGTGGAAAAGTGGAACGTTCAAAAGGCAGTTAAGGGACTTCCAAAACCTGACAAAGAAGACGACACAATAATTACTACAAACGACGGAAACTGGTTCTCACTAGCGCACTTTGATAAGAGTTATACGTTTGCATTTTTAACGGGTGGACCAATAGGATATTCTTGCGACATAGATTTCCCAGAGTGGTATAGAAAGGAAACAAAAGAATTCTTTGACGACTATAAAGAAAATATGGATTTTTGGAAGGGTGTAAACGCACACGTTTTATGTCATACCGACAATCAAATTGTTTTCGAATACTACGATAAAAATTATGACAACGTAGTAATTCAATACTTTATGAAACAAGTTTGGCAAGAAGAATTTACGGTATTTCCAATTCTCGACGAAAATGCAGAGTATATGCTAGGTGAAGAAAAGGTAAGTGGAAAGGCTCTTGCAAACGACGGATACGTTTTTGATAAGTTAAGCGATTACACGGTTAAAACGTTAAAACTAAAAAAAGTTAAATAAATAAAAGTTCGGCTTTAGTAAAAGCCGAATTTTTTTATACGGGCGAAATGAATAATGGCAAGTTTGGTGGGGAATATGTAAATATCACGAAAGCGATTGCAATTAGGATTAAAACGCCTAGCGCCAAACCGTGACTTTTTGGTTTTAAGATAGAATATTTAAACAATATAAATTCGATAAAATATTCAAAAAATAACGCTATAAAAAATATCGCTACGTTAAGTAAATCGGGCGACTTCCCAAACGCACCGTTATACGTGTAAAACAAAACGGGAATTAATATAAGTCCACAAATCGTACCTATAAGTTTAATAAGCCAAAACTCATTTTTATCAGTGCTTGACTTTTGCTGAATAAAACTAAAAATAAACGCAGGAAAGAATAATAATTTCATATGTTCCCACGTTGATTCGTTTACAGCGGATATAGGCTTAAGAATATTAAGCCCCGTCCAATCGTAAAGAAAATGAAGTAGCGTTCCAAGTACTGCTGAAAAGGTTAATGCGCCAAGTTGCCAAAATAAAAGATTTTTCTTCATATAAGAAGTATATTACTAAGCCCAAAATTTTATGATATTGCCTTGAAGTCTATAAAATAATTAACATATTTTAATATTTTGCATAAGAAAAGGGCGAGAAAATTCTCGCCCTTTTTGGTTATATTTTATTTAATGGTGGTAATTTTTTAAAATATAAACAAAATACTTGACAAAATTTCTAAATATAGTATACTTGTATACAAATATACGAAATAGGAGAAAAGTATGTTAATATTATCTAAAAAAACTAACCTATTAGAACAAGAAACGTATAAATATACACTTCAAGACGTAAGCGAGCCTAATTTATTTAGGGACGTTTATAATTACGAAGAAGTGCCAAAGATTGTATTCAACCATCGTCGTTCGCCAATTGATATGCCTGAAAAAATATGGATTACCGACACAACTATGCGTGACGGACAACAATCGGTAGAACCTTATACTGTAGAGCAAATAGTTAATTTATATAAATTAATGTCAAAACTTGGTGGACCTAACGGTATAATTCGTCAAACGGAATTTTTTATTTACAGCAAAAAAGACCGTGACGCATTAGATAAGTGTAGAAGTTTAGGGTTAAAGTTCCCAGAAATTACTTCTTGGATAAGGGCAACGAAAGATGACTTTAAGTTAGTTAAGGAAATGAAAATAAAGGAAACGGGAATTTTAGTAAGTTGTTCGGACTACCATATTTTCAAAAAACTTAAAATGACGAGAAAAGAGGCGTTAGAGCATTACCTTTCTATAGTTAAATCGGCTTTTGATGAAGGAATTGTTCCACGTTGCCATTTTGAAGATATAACTAGGGCAGACTTTTACGGTTTCGTTCTTCCGTTTATAAACGCATTACACGAACTTTCGGTAGAAGCCAATATCCCAGTTAAAATCCGTGCGTGCGATACTATGGGCTACGGCGTTCCGTTTTCTGAAACGGCACTACCTAGAAGCGTTCCTGGCATTATATACGGTATTAAAAAATATTCGGATATTCCAAGCGAACAAATAGAATGGCACGGACATAACGACTTTTATAAGGCAGTAGCCAACGCAACTGCCGCTTGGTTATACGGCGCTTGTGCAGTTAACTGTTCACTACTTGGTATAGGCGAAAGAACCGGCAACGTTCCACTTGAAGCAATGGTTATGGAATATGCATCATTACGTGGAAGTTTTGACGGTATGGACCCAACGGTTATTACTGAAATTAGAGAATACTTTAGAAAGGATATAGGCTACGATATACCGCCTATGACACCTTTCGTGGGCGATAGTTTCAATCAAACGAGAGCAGGTATTCACGCTGACGGACTACTTAAGGACGAAGAAATTTATAATATCTTCAATACCGATAAAATTCTAAATAGGCCTGCGACGGTGACGATTTCTAAAACTTCGGGGCTTGCAGGTATTGCTTATTGGATAAATAGTTATTATAAATTGATTGGAACTGAAAAGGAAGTTGACAAAAAGAGTGAAGTTGTGGTAAAAATTAAAGAGTGGGTAGACAAAGAATACGAAAACGAAAGACAAACGTCTATCTCTACGGGTGAAATCAAAGAACTCGTGGAAAAATACTCAGATATAAGAGAGGATTAATTTTTATGGCACAAACCAAATTTACTTCACTTGCAGATGCAGTTTTTGAACAATTAGAAAACGATATTTTAGTTGGCGTATATAAACGTGGCGACGTTATTACCGAAAACGAATTGTCGCTTGCGCTTAACGTTTCTAGAACGCCTGTAAGAGAAGCAATAAGAAGGTTGGAGCAAGAAAATCTTATCAAAGAAATTTCTAAAGGTCACGAAGTTGTAGGTATTACTAAAGACGATATTATGGATATTTACGACGTAAGACTTTTAATTGAAGGAAAAGCGGCTAGACTTTGTGCGGAAAATATTTCTAGCGATGAAATAGAAGAAATGCGTGAAGTTATAGACTTACAAGAGTTCTATACGCAAAAAAACGTTGCCGATAAAATTAAGGGGGCGGATTCGCTTTTCCACGACCTAATATATAAGTGTACGGGAAGTGCAATATATCAATCAATTCTTTCAAACTTACACAGAAAAATACAACTTTGTAGAAAGGTATCGGTTTCAAATAGTGGCCGTGCCGAACAAGCAGCAAAAGAACATCGTGAACTTTTCAGGGCAATAGAAAGCAAAAACGCTGAACTTGCCGAAAAGTTAATGATAGAGCATATTCAAAATGCTAGAGAGAGCATAAAGGGGCTAAAATAATGGGTTTAACCATTGCTGAAAAAATAATAAAAAGCCATTTAGTTAGTGGCGAAATGATAAAAGGGCAAGAAATTGCTTTAAAAATCGACCAAACTTTAACGCAAGACGCTACGGGTACAATGGCGTATTTAGAATTTGAAACTATGGGCTTAAAGCGTGTTAAAACCGAACGCTCGGTTGCGTATATCGACCATAATACCTTACAATGTGGTTTTGAGAACGCCGACGACCATATGTATATTCAATCGGTAGCCAAAAAACACGGCGTATATTTTTCTCGTCCGGGAAACGGTATTTGCCACCAAGTACATCTTGAAAGGTTTTCTAAACCGGGAAAGACTTTAATCGGGTCTGATAGTCACACCCCAACGGGTGGTGGTATAGGTATGCTTTCGTTTGGCGCAGGTGGGTTAGACGTTGCCGTTGCTATGGGGGGCGGTGCGTATTATATAACGATGCCAAAAATGTATAAAGTAAACCTAACGGGTAAACTTAACGCTTTCGTGACGGCTAAAGACGTTAGCCTAGAAATTTTAAGAATACTTTCGGTTAAAGGTGGCGTTGGCGCTATTATTGAATGGGGTGGTGAAGGTGTTAAAACACTTTCAGTACCAGAAAGGGCTACCATAACCAATATGGGTACCGAACTTGGCGCAACCACTTCTATTTTCCCGTCGGACGAAATCACCAAAGAATTTTTAATTGCGCAAAATAGAGTAGAAGATTATATTCCTTTAAGTGCAGATAATGACGCTGTTTACGATAGGGTTATAGATATTGATTTAAGTTCTTTAGAACCGCTTATTGCTTGTCCACACAGCCCTGATAACGTTAAAAAAGTTAAAGAATTAAAGGGCGTAAAAGTAAACCAAGTATGTATCGGTTCTTGTACAAATTCGTCTTATCAAGATTTATTAAAGGTTGCATCTTTACTAAAGGGCAAAAAAATAAAAGAAGAAGTTAGCCTTTCCGTTTCGCCAGGCTCAAAACAAGTGTTAACGATGCTTTCTTCTTCAGGCGCGCTAAACGATATAATTTCTTCGGGCGCAAGAATTTTAGAATGCGCTTGTGGACCTTGTATAGGTATGGGCTTTTCGCCAAACTCAAGCGGGGTAAGTTTAAGAACGTTTAACCGTAATTTCCTAGGTAGAAGTGGTACTAAAGACGCAGGGGTTTATTTAGTTTCTCCAGAAACGGCTGTCGCTGCAGCGTTAACGGGCGAAATTACCGACCCAAGACTTTTAGGGGATATGCCTAAAATTTCTATGCCAAGTACATTTAATATAGACGATAGCGCTATAATTCCACCTGCAAGTGAAGAAGATGCAGAAAAATTAGAAGTACTTCGTGGACCTAATATTAAACCTTTCCCAAAAACCTATCCGTTAGAAAACGAGATAAAGGTATCGGTTGGCTTAAAAGTTGGCGACAATATTACTACCGACCACATAATGCCAGCAGGCGCAAAGATTTTGCCGTATCGCTCTAACATACCGTACCTTTCTAAATTTTGTTTTTCGGTTTTAGACGAAAACTATTCTAGCCGTGCCTTAAGTTTAGGAAAAAGCGTAATAATAGGTGGCGAAAATTATGGTCAAGGCTCTTCGAGAGAACACGCTGCGTTAGTTCCATTATATTTAGGTGTTAAGGCTGTTATAGCCAAAAGTTTTGCTAGAATTCATATTGCAAACCTAATAAACGCAGGAATTATTCCACTAACTTTTAGTGACGCTTTAGATTACGAAAATATTAACCAAGGCGACAGTTTGCTTTTAGAAGATTTGTTTAAGGGTATAGAAAATGGCGAAGTAGTGTTAAAGAACTTAACGCTAGATAAAGAAATAAAACTAAAATGCGCATTTACCGAAAGGCAAATAGGTATTATTAAAGCAGGTGGGTTGCTTGCTTATACTAAAAATCAATAGGTGTAAGATGGAAAAAATTAAAATGATAACGCCGTTAGTCGAAATGGACGGCGACGAAATGACAAGAATTATTTGGAAAGACATTAAAGAACAATTAATTTTACCTTTCGTAGACCTAAAAACCATTTATTACGATTTAGGCTTACCTATGCGTGATAAAACTAACGATAAAATAACCGAAGAATCTGCTTTAGCAACAAAGAAATACGGCGTTGCAGTTAAGTGCGCTACGATAACGCCTAACGAACAACGTATGAGCGAATATAACCTTAAAGAAATGTGGAAAAGCCCTAATGGAACCATAAGGGCTATTTTAGACGGAACGGTTTTTAGAGCGCCTATTACAATTCCAATAATAAAGCCCGTTGTAAAAACGTGGGAAAAACCTATTACCATTGCCCGCCACGCTTACGGCGATATATATAAAGCCACGGAATTAAGGGTAGGCAAGGGAAAAGCAGAACTTGTTTTCACTAGTGAAGACGGCGTTGAAACTAGAAAGGAAATTTACGACTTTGAGTGCGACGGCGTTTTAATGGGGCAATACAATAAAGATAGTTCAATTAAATCTTTCGCACGTTCTTGCTTTAACTATGCTTTAAGCGTTAAACAAGATTTATGGTTTTCGGCTAAAGATACTATTTCTAAAAAATACGACCACACTTTTAAGAACGTTTTTGAAGAAATTTACAATACCGAATTTAAGGAAAAGTTTGAAGAAAACGGACTAGAATATTTTTATACACTTATAGACGATGCAGTTGCAAGGGTTATAAGAAGTAAAGGCGGTTTTATTTGGGCGCTAAAAAATTATGACGGCGACGTTATGAGCGATATGGTTTCAACTGCTTTCGGTTCGCTTGCTATGATGACTTCGGTTTTAGTTTCGCCGGACGGAAATTACGAATATGAAGCCGCTCACGGCACGGTCACAAAGCATTATTATAAATACCTTAAGGGCGAAAAAACTTCCACCAATCCGATGGCAACTATTTACGCTTGGACGGGTGCATTAAGAAAACGTGGCGAATTAGATAAATTACCTAGCCTTATTGATTTTGCTTCTAAACTAGAAAACGCTTGCGTAGAAACATTGCTTTCAGGCGTAATGACTAAAGACCTAGTTTCTTTAGCAGATTCAAGCGTTAAGGTAAAAGAAGTGACTACAACCGAATTTATTAGCGAAATTAAACAAAACCTACAAAAAGCATTGAGTTTATAAGTTTGGTTAAGTAATGATGGTTAAGAAAAAGAGTGCAATTTTTTGCACTCTTTTTA
>JAZQWW010000065.1:0-1712 GCA_045632585.1 Christensenellaceae bacterium | reverse complement strand
AGGAGGTGACAGATAGAGAATTAAACAAAGTTCTAAAGGCGTTGGAGCAAATTCCGAACGAAAAAGAGCGAGACGATGCAATGCAAATCGTTTTAAAAGCGGCGTCGGAAAGCATTACTTTAGAACGGCTTAAAAAAATATCTTCTTTTAGGGAAGAAGAAAAGAAAAAAGAAGAAGGGCAAGGATTTATCAAATTTACAAAAAAGGAGATAGAATCTATGCCAGAAATTATTCAAAGATTATTTGTTTTTGATGAAAAAGTTATTACATACCGTTTTGTTCGCGGGAAATATTATCAAGCCAGATATCGCCGTGACGGGTTAAACGTTGAAGTCATGTGTAAAGACTTCGAGCAAATGAAGAGGAAATTCATAGAGAAGTTTTACCGTGCGCTAACAGAAAAACAATCGACTAAATATCCAAAATTTAGAGAGTTTGTTGAAGAATGGCTTAAAATTAAGAAACAAACGGTAAAAGAATCAACCTACAATTCGTATGAGAATCTCGTGTTTGCACATATTCTTCCACGATTTGGAAAAATGTTCTTAAACGAAATTACGAGAAAAGAAATTCAAGACTTTTTATTCGGACTAGTTGACCAAGGCAAAAATAGAACAGCGCATAAGATAAAACAACTTATGTCAAATATGTTCGTTATGATTGCCGACGACTACGACTTACGAAACCCAGTAGAAAAAGTAGTGCTTTCACACTATAAAGTTAAAAAGGGTAGGGCGTTTACAAAAGATGAAGAGCATCAAATCATAGAGTATTGTAAAAAGAACCCTTACCTTGCCGGTGTATCTGCCGTGTTAACTTTAATTTATACGGGTATGAGAGTTGGAGAACTTCCGTCAATAAAAGTTTACAGCAATTATCTAACTTGTATTACTGAAAAAACTCGTCGTGGTCACGATGAAGTTGTAAGGAAAATTCCGTTTACGCCTATGCTTAAAAAAGTTATCGATTTAATTGACTTTGAAAAGGCAAGAACGGTAAGTCCTTATAGCGTCCGTGATTTATTAAAGAGAATTTTTCCAGATAGGCACGTTCACGAATTTCGTTATACATTTATAACGAGAGCAAAAGAGTGCGGAGTTAATCCGGAAGTGGTTATGATATGGTCTGGACACGAATTTGATAACGACGTTAAAACGAGTAGAGTTGATAGGGGTTATACGACTTATTCAGACGAATATCTATTTAGAGAGGCTTCTAAAGTAAGATATGAGCTATAAAAATGCCTAAATCATTAGGAAATTCCTAACGAAAAATGCGTTTGGGAACCAACGAGTTTTTCCCCCAATTGTTTCCCAAATGGCATTTTTTAGGGAAAAAACGGGCGTTTTTAACCCCAAAAACACATAAAAATAGATGGTTTTAGCCAAATTTGGCTATTTCCCAAAAAATTTTATAACTCAAAAAGCCTTTATAAAAAACTAGTGGTAAAAAGAAAATCGCTAGGTAAAACCTAACGATTTTCGTGGTGCCGCTGGCCGGACTTGAACCGGCACGGATGTTACTCCGAGGGATTTTAAGTCCCTTGCGTCTGCCTATTGCGCCACAGCGGCGAAGAATAGTTTATGGAGGCGCCACCCAGATTTGAACTGGGGGTAAAGGTGTTGCAGACCCGTGCCTTACCACTTGGCTATGGCGCCGATACAAAATTTTTTAAAAAAAATGGAGCGGGAAACGAGATTCGAACTCGCGAC
>JAZQWW010000064.1:0-2945 GCA_045632585.1 Christensenellaceae bacterium | reverse complement strand
TACGAGATTAAGTGAACTTACCAAAGGCGAAATACCAAAGCCTATGGTACAAATTAGTGGGAAAAGTTTGCTTGAAAGGGCGATTTTATCGCTTAAAGAAAACGGAATAACCGAATTTATTATTTCGGTTAGTTTTATGGCTGAAAAAATCACCGAATATTTCGGTGACGGAAGCAGTTTGGGCGTTAAAATAGAGTACGTTTACGAAAAAGAGCCGTTAGGGTCTGGTGGCGCATTATTTTTTCTAAAAGGAAGGGTTGACAAAACTTTCGTTATATGTTCTGCCGATACCGTGTTCGATATAGAACTTAAAAAAATGCTAGCCTTTCATAAAAAGAAAAAGGCTTTAGCGACGCTGTTTACTCATCCTAATATCCATCCTTACGACAGCGACGTGATATTAACGGATAAGTTTAGTAGAGTTCAAGGTATTTTATCTAAGAACGCAGAGCGTCAAGGGTATTATAAAAACAACGTCAATGCAGGGTTTATACTTCTTGAACCTACTGCTTTAGACGGGTTAAATCAAGCAAAAAAATTAAACCTTGAAAACGATTTTATTAAAGGTTTAATAGAAAGTGGCGAGAGAGTTTACGCCTATAAAAGCACCGAATATATTAAAGACGTAGGCAGTCCCGAACGTTTTTACGCCGTTCAAGGCGAAATGGAAAAGGCTTTGCCAAGTATAAGATGTTATAAAAACAAACAAAAGGCTATCTTTATCGACCGTGACGGAACGATAAACAAATATAAAGGTTTTATAAATAGCCACGAGCAAATAGAACTTAAGGACACCGTCATTGATGGAATTAAAAAGATAAACAAAAGCGAATACCTTGCAATAGTTATTTCAAACCAACCCGTGATAGCAAGGGGCGAAGCAAGTTTTAGTGACGTTGATAAAACTTTTGATAAAATAGAAACGCTTTTAGGAAGAGACGGTGCGTATTTAGATGCAATTTACTATTGTCCACACCACCCAGATAGTGGATTTAAGGGCGAAGTAAAAAGGCTTAAAAAAGTTTGTAGTTGTAGAAAACCTAATATTGGATTAATAGAAAAAGCGGTAAAAGATTTTAACTTAGACTTATCTAAATGCTTTATAATAGGGGATAGCAACGTAGACGTTCAAACGGGAATAAACGCTAAAATTCCACAAATAAAGGTGAAATCAAGTTTGGTGGAAAAGACTAAAATCGAGCCTACCTATTACGCCGAAACCTTTATGGAAGCCGTTAATAAAATTATAAAAAATTGACATAAAATCAGGCTTAAATAATATTATGTGTTATGAGAAATTCGGTAGTAATAAATCTTATAACCATAAGAGAAAACGCTAGAAAGATTAGGCAAAAATTAGAACCTAACTGTAAGTTTTGCGCAGTAGTTAAAGCTGACGCTTACGGGCACGGCGCTATAGAAGTTGCTAGCGCAATATATTCGGTGGTAGATTGCTACGCCGTAGCGCTACTTGAAGAAGGCAAGCAGTTAAGATTAGGTGGAATTGATAAAGATATATTAGTTTTAATTCCGCCGTTTAGAAGTGATATCGAAGACATAGTAAAATTATCTTTAACGGCAACGGTTGATGATTTTAAGACGTTAAGACTACTTGACGAAGAAGGCAAACGTCAAGGCAAAATCGTAAAAGTCCATATAAAATACAATACGGGTATGAACAGAAACGGCGTTGACGGAATAGATAATCTAAAACGACTTTTAGGCGTAGCAAAAAGTCTAAAACACGTGGAAATCGAAGGGTTATATTCGCATTTTGGAGCAGTAGAGAATAAACGCATTAGAGAATACGCCCTTAAGGAATTTTTACTTGCAAATAAAGTCTTAAAGGGGTATAATAATAGAGCGATTTCACATATTTCAGCAAGCGGTGGTTTTTTAGTCGGCGGTATGAACTTTGATATGGTAAGAATTGGGCTACTTTTATACGGTTATATTCCAAACGGCATAAAAACCGACTTTGCTGTCACGCCAGCGCTAGAACTAGAAGTTCCCGTTGTTAAAGTGCGCAAGGTAGACGCTCGCCAAAGGGTGTGCTACGGCACGAAACAAATCAAGAAATCAAAGAAGATATCGCTAATTCGTTTAGGCTACGCCGACGGGCTAGAGCGAAGAAGAATAAAAGGTCAAGTTTCTTCTAGGTGTATGGATTTAACGGCAATAGAGGGCGATTATAAAACCTATAAAATTGAAAACGTTAAGGATTTAGCCAAAAAGTATAAAACTATTCCTTATGAAATTTTAACTAAAATCGCTATCAGGGCGGATAAAAAATATAAAAGGTAAAACTATGGAAAAAAGCAAGATAAAATACTACTTTAAAAAAGCAAATTTTGCGTTTATTTATTTGATTATAACTTTAGTGACGGGACTAACGGGCTTAGCCTTTTCTAACGACTTACTAATATTAAAAATTCTCCTAGGCGTTATGAATATAGGGCTTTACGGCTTTTTCGTTATCTACTATAACTATAAGACTGGCGAAGAAGCAATGAGTATAAGGTTTTCTAACGACATTAATCGATTAGAAATAATTAAAACGGGAAAAGATATACAACTTAAAACCACCGAGGAATATAAGTGGTGGAAAGGCTTTTTTATAGGTTTAATTAGCGCAATTCCACTAATCGTTTTATGGGCTTTACATTTTTTGTTCGTTTTAATTACGGGAAGTGAAACGACGATATTTGGCGCTATAACATTATTCTTATACGTTTTAGTAATTTATTTTTTTAATATCGGCACGGATGGGCTTGCAAGCGCTAATTCTTTTTACTTAACTTCTATATACTTACCTTTTATAGTTTTACTTTCAGGAATAGGCTATTTGTTGGGCGCTAGAAAAGCAAAAACACGCCAAGCAGATTTTGACGAATTAAACAAGGAAATTTACGGTAAATAAAATTGAGAATTGTCGGTGGAATATA
>JAZQWW010000063.1:0-14399 GCA_045632585.1 Christensenellaceae bacterium | reverse complement strand
CCTACCAAAAGTCCTACGTCTCTTGCTAACGTTGAAGGATTACACGAAACGTATATAATTTTATCTACGTTAGCATCAATAAGTGCTTTTATTACCGGATATTCGCACCCTTTTCTCGGCGGGTCTAAAACTACCGAAACTTTTTCACCGTTAGCCCTTAAATCACTAACAATTTTAGGCAATAGTTCTTCGCACTTTCCGTGATAATTGGTTATAACATCTTTTAAACCGTTTTCCATCTTTAATTGATTAGCAATATCTACTGCTTCACCTACAATTTCAATACCGATGGCCTTTTTTGCATCTTTTGCTAAAATTGCAGTCATTAACCCTGCACCACTATAAGCATCAATAACGGTGGTATTTGTATCCGTTTTAATTAAATCTTTTACCGTTGCATATAACTTTTCACAAACTACAGTATTAACCTGAGAAAAACTTCTAACACCAATTTTATATTTAACGCCAAGCATTTCGGAAACGTACTCTTCATCACCGTAAATATGTATGAATTTATCGCCATAAATTAAATTAGTTTCCGATTTATTAACGTTAAGATATAGTGAAAAAGGCAAATTTAACTCGTGACCTAATATTTTTATAAAATCTTGTAAGTTTTTTAGGCTCTCTTTTAATACTACTAAAGTGATTAATAATTTACCGTCAATTTCTTTCACGGTAATTTCTCTTACGTCGCCCGAATGCGTTGTTTCGTCATATCCCTTTAAGGAATTATTGCTCATATACTTTTTGAGCGCTAATATAATTTTTGCCGTCCACTCGGCGTTGATTGGACAATCTAAAATAGGAACTATCCTGTGTGAATTTTCGGCATAAAAACCTATAACTACACCGTTTTCGGTTTGTCCAACGGGAAGTTGTAGTTTGTTTCTATACCTAAACTCGTTATCTCCACAAACTGTTTTACTAACGCTTACGGGTAAACCTGCAACTTTAGAAAAACATGTTTTTACTTTATTTTCCTTAAAAGCAAGTTGACTTTGGTACTTTAAGTGTTGTATTTGACAGCCACCACATTTAGTAAAAACGTCGCAAACTGGTCTAACCCTATCTTCAGCAGGAGTAAACACTTCTAAAAGTTTACCGTAGTTGGCTTTTGAACTGCACTTAAGAAGTTTATATTTAATTTTCTCGTTCGGTAGGCTATACGGCACGAAAACCGTTTGGTTTTCATCTTTTAATATGCCTTCGCCGTTCATTCCTAGCGCACCTACAACCGAAACTCTTTCCTGATTTTTTTGCATACTACTTAACGATTTTTATTAAATATTTATCTAAAAAGATTTTTATAAAGTGAACGTATCTATCATAGAAAAAATAGAAAGGTACTGCTATAATACCTAAAAAAACTAAAAGGTTTTCTAAAATAAATTCCGCCCAAAGTGGATAAACACCGATATCCAAGTTCAAGACGAAAAAATAATAAAAATATGCGCCGTAAAAAAAGGCGATAGTCCAAATTATTCCAACAAGTATAATTAATACTTTTTTTGCGCCTTTATCACGCATAAAGTTAACTATTATAGGATAAAGTCCAAAAAATAAGAAATAAGACGGAAAAACTATTGATAAAAAATTAAAACCACTAAATAAAAACGCTATAATTCCGCCGGCTAGATAGCCTAGAATACTTCCTTTATACGTTTTCTTATATAGTGGTAAAATTACGAACGCTGAAGAAATAGCCAGACAAAAAAGGTCTGCCATTTCTACGTACGTTCCTATTGATAGAATAAGCGCCGTTAAACTAGCGCTTATCGCCGATATCGCAACCAATTTACTTTTCATTAGCCACAACAAGAATTACAAAGCATATTCATACAACACCAAGTTGCGCAGAACGACAAACAATCGTTTATGCCGTCGTTTCCCATTTGTCTGTTGTTTTGGCTTTGCGTTTGATAACCTTGGTTGTTATATTGATGATAATCGTTTGAATAGAACTGTCTTTCGTTATATTCCATTTTTTGCTTCAACTTGGTATAAGCGTCGGAATATTTATAATTTTTAGGTTCCATATCCATAGCGATTTCAAGTTGTTTTTTACTTTCGTTATACCAATTCTTTTTATAGAACACAACGCTTTGAAGATAATGCCATTCAGCGTTTCTATCATAAATATCGTCAAGTTTTGCTTGGGCTTCGCTTATCCTTCCGTCTTTAAGATATCTTTCAACGGTTTCTAAACTATCGCTTTTTCCCATATCGTTCGCTTTCTCCTTTAAACTTTCCATAATCTCAGCGTATGCGGTTTCAAGTTTAGTAAGGTTTTTTGCGGCTTCATTCCCAGCATCGCCTTCTAAAAATCGTTCTTTTTGATATTTTTCTTTTAGTAAGTTATAGGCTTTTATAATTTCTTCTTCGCTTGCGCCTTCGCTTAAACCTAAAGTTTTATAACGTTCTTGCATTTTTTATTCTCCAAAATTTCTTTTAAGGTTATTCTTAACCCACCGTGAAGTATATTGTCGGTTAAGTCGTGGTTGAATTTATATTCTAACTTATTAGTTCTTTCGCTAATTTCATTATTTATCATACCGAAAGTAAATATAAGTTCCCTTCCGTATTTTGATACAAGTTCTTTTTTATCATTTACGTCCTTGTAAGCGTTTACAAACACGTTAAAGTGACCTTTTTTCTTGTCTTTATCAAAATCGTCTAGCGCATCAATTAAGTATATCCATTTTCCTAAATTATACGCTAGAACGCTCAAATTTTCGGTTTGACACTCGCCGGCTATTTCCTTAACTACTTCTTGCATCATTGTGCCGAATGGGTCGCTTATGATGTCAATGCTGTCCGTTGCGGTTTTTTCAAGTTTTAATAAACTTTCGTAGTTGTCTTTTACAATTTTATCAAGTTTAGGCTCAAGTTTTTTTGCTTTTTTATAGTTTGACGAAAAAACCGCTTTTTTAAGTCTACCTTTTTTGTCGTCAATAACGTCATCACGAAGTTTATGGTAGGCAAGAATAACGTTAAGACAAGCAATTTTCTTGGTTAATTCGTCGCTTTGAGCCACGGGACGCTTTCTGAACGGATGAATTATACATTTTTCTCTTTCCACCTTAACGTCAACGCCTAAAACGTTATGCATAAGCGCTGAAAGAAAGGTTAAGTCATAACTTAATAAAAACCTTCCCTTAGAGCCCGAGCATTTTCCTATCCCTTTACAAAGTCCACAATAAAGTGCTTTATAAAGAATAGTGTCTTTAACGTATAAGTTAGGTAAATCCGTTTTTACGTAGCCAAACATTTTAACCCCTTACTCTTGGTACTAATCCTATTTTTCTATATACTTTAGATAAGGTTTTATAAGCAATTCTTTCGGCTTGTTCTGCGCCGATTTTTAGAACGCTGTCAATATATCCTTTATCTTGCATAATTTTATTTTTTTCAAGTCTAATAGGCTCTAATTTATCGGCAACAACTTCGCCAACCTTTAGTTTGAAGTCACCATACATTGCACCTTCAAATTCCTTTTCAACTTCTTCAATGGTTTTATCGGTAAATGCCGAATAAATTGAAATAAGATTGCTTATTCCTGCTTTTTCAGGCGAAAATTTTATTACG
Organism: Christensenellaceae bacterium; assembly: GCA_045632585.1. GTDB lineage: Bacteria > Bacillota > Clostridia > Christensenellales > Borkfalkiaceae > UBA1259. Next base: position 10,811 of record JAZQWW010000063.1, on the reverse strand, counting down.
CTATCGCTATCGGTCACGGCACGCTTAAACTTTCTTATAATGGTATCTTTATCGTCGTCCATAGATATAAATGCGTTTAAGTTAGCGTCAGACTTACTCATCTTTTTATCAGGTTCTTGAAGTGACATAATTCTTGCCGAAGACTTACTCATATACCCTTCTGGAATTTTAAAAGTTTCAGAATATCTGTTATTAAATCTAATGGCTAAATCCCTTGCAAGTTCCAAATGTTGTTTTTGGTCGGCACCGATTGGCACTAGTTCGGTTTGGTATAAAAGTATATCAGACGCCATTAAAACGGGATAATCCATAAGCCCCATATTTATATTATCTTCGTGTTTTCTACTTTTATCCTTAAACTGCGTCATACGAGATAGTTCGCCGGGATAAGTCATAGTATTAAGTATCCAAGTGAGTTCTGCGTGTGCACTTACGTGCGATTGAGCGAATAATATCGACTTTTCAGCGTCTAAACCACTAGCAATATAAAACGCTGTTAGTTCGTAAGTGTTTTTTCTTAATGTAGCCGGGTCTTGCTTAACTGTTAAAGTGTGAAGGTCGGCAATTGAAAAAATACTTTTATAATCGTCTTGAAGTTTGTTAAAATTTTTAAGCGCACCCAAATAGTTGCCTATGGTTAAAATTCCACTTGGTTGTATCGCACTAAATAAAATCTTCTTATCTTCCATTATACTATCCTTAAATTGAATTTTCCTTGAAATTATTCTTTTATAAATTCTAAAACGGCATCAAACGCTTGGTCTTTTTCAATAACCTTGGTAAAGCGTTTTTCTTTATTTTTTAATTCCTTAATTTGCTCTGGTATGGGCATAGCCGTTAAATCTTCTAGTTCATACGATGCCTTAAACGCATCAGTCACGGTTTTTTCGTTTATCGCTTTAAGAACGCTTTGTGGAAACTTGTACGGGCTTGCAGTTGACAATACCACGGTTGGAAGATTATTTCCCTTAAAACTCTTAAATTGACCATACACGTTGACTGCTACCGAAGTGTGTGTGTCTAGAACGTAGCCGTAATATTCAAAAATATCGCTTATCGTTTCTTCGCAATCTTCTTCGTCGCAGTATCCTGCAAAAAAGTCTTTTTCTAAGGCTTTCTTTTCTTCTTTAGAAATAGAATACTTACCGCTATTTTTAAGTTCTTCCATTCTTTGTTTTGTTAGTTCGCCGTCCCTACCTGAAAGTTCAAAAATCAAACGCTCTAAATTACTTGAAATTAAAATATCCATTGACGGAGAAGTCGTTTTGAAAAACTCTCTATTCTTATCATAGTTTCCACTTAAGAAAAATTCGGTTAAAACGTTATTTGAGTTTGACGCACAAACAAGTTTATCAATAGGAAGTCCCATTTGCTTTGCGTAATAACCTGCTAAAATATTTCCAAAATTTCCAGTTGGAACTACGAAATTAATTTTATCGCCAAGTTTAATTTGGTCGCAAGCAACCAAATCAGCGTATGCAGAAAAATAATAAACTATTTGTGGAACAAGTCTACCAAAGTTAATTGAATTTGCGCTTGATAATACAACGTTGTTTTCTTTTAAGATTTGATGCGCCTTATCACTTGAGAAAATTTGTTTAACTGCGTTTTGGCAGTCGTCAAAGTTTCCGTTAATACCCACTACGCATACGTTTTTACCTTCTTGGCTACACATTTGTAGTTTTTGCATGTCCGAAACGCCTTCACTAGGATAAAAAACGATTATTTTAATACCTTCTTGGTCTTGAAAGCCGGATAAAGCCGCTTTACCAGTATCACCACTGGTGGCAACTAAAATTAAAATATCTTCTTTAACACCGTTATCGTCAGCACCTTTTCGAAGTAATGATGGTAGCATAGTTAATGCAATATCCTTAAACGCAAGCGTAGGACCGTGGAATAATTCCATAATATAAAAAACTTCGTCAAGTTTAACTAATGGAGCAGGTTCGTTATCTTCAAACCTACCTTCCGATTTTTGACAAAATGATAAAAGATTATCGCCGTATTCGGTTAAAAAACTTCCTATAACTAAATTTGCGCGCTCTGCATAACTCATATCAAGCATGTCTTTGATTTTGCTTGATAGATTTGGAAAACTTTCTGGCACGAACAACCCACCGTCACTAGCAAGCCCTTGAACTATTGCCTTTCCTGCGCTATTTACACTGTCTTTTCCACGTGTGCTAATAAATTTCATAACTTATCCTTAAATAAAAATATACTAGGAAATACTTTCCTAGTATATTCTACTAAATTTTACTTAAAAAATCAACTATTAAATGTGTTTTAATATAAATTCAGGTAATTCTTCTTTGCTTGCACTACAAGAGAGTATAAATTTAACACCGTAAGCGTTTTCAAGTAGTTCAATAGTGGCAAAAAGGTCTTTAAGTTCTGCAAGTGGTTTGCCGGCAATTCTAGCAACGCCGTCAACGTAAACGTATTCGTTATCACCGCTTGATGCAACTATTCCGCTAATAAATCCACGTAGGCCTTCTGCATTTTTTATATCAAAACCCGTCACGTCAAGAAGTTTAATTTGTAATTTAACGTCATGATTATATCTTTTCGTGTCGGTAATAAATATAACGTGTCCCTTTGCACTTTCGAGTACCGCATTAGCGTCGTCGATTATTGCTTTGGTTTTGCCTGTTCCTTTTGGTCCGTAGTAAATTTTCATCTAAAAATCCTCCTGATAGATTTCTTAACTATATTTTATAACAAATATAGTGAAATTACAATAGGTTTTTTAAATTTAGTTAGCCTACGTAATGATTTTTTTAAGCGTATTACTTTATTTCCTTGATAAAATTATGAAGCCTTGTTAATCCTTCTAAAATATCTTCTTTAGAAATTGCGTAAGAAAGTCTAACGCAATTATCGTTGCCAAACGCCACGCCCGGAATTAGCGCAACCCCAACTTTAAGTGCGTTATCAGCAAATGAAAGCGAGCCATCGATAACCGTTCCTTGATAACTTTTACCGTAATATTTAGAAACGTCAACGAATACGTAGAACGCACCTTTTGGAGTTATGTAAGTGACGTTTTCAAAGCCGTCTAAAATATTCGTTAAATATTTTCTTCTATTATCGAATATTTCGTGCATTTCACTAATAAACTCGTCGCTTTTTTCACTAGATAGTGCAGTCACCGACGCATATTGTGAAATTGAACAAGGGTTAGAAGAAGTGTGACTTTGCATACTAGATATTGCTTTTGCAATATCTTTTGGCGCACCTAAATAACCTATTCTCCATCCCGTCATAGCGTATGATTTACTTACGCCGTTAACGGTAATCGTGTGGTCGTACATATAACCCGATAAAGTCGCAATAGAAACGTGTTCTTCGCCGTCGTATATTAGTTTTTCGTAAATTTCGTCAGAAATAACGTATATGCCGTTTTCTTCAATAACTTTTGCGATATTTTCAAGTTCTTCTCTTGAATAAACTGCGCCAGTTGGGTTGTTTGGCGAGTTTAGTATTAGAAGTTTAGTTTTATCAGTAATCGCAGTTTTAAGTTGTTCTGCAGTAATTTTATAATCGTTTTCCTTTTTGGTTTCAACGAATTTGGTTATCCCACCAGCAAGTCCAACTAGTTCTGGATAAGTAAGCCAGAAAGGCGATGGCACTATAACTTCGTCACCTTCGTCAATTATCGCACATATAGCGTGATATAGCGACGCTTTTGCACCCGAAGATACGACGATTTGTTCAGGAGCGTATTCTATGCCGTTGTCCTTTTTGAACTTTTCAGCAATAACTTTTTTAAGTTCAATCATACCCGATGCAGGAGTATACTTGGTAAAACCAATATCTAAAGCCTTTTTTGCACTTTCGATAATATATTCAGGTGTATTAAAATCAGGCTCGCCAGCGCCGAAACTTATAACCGATATACCTTCAGCTTTCATTTTCTTTGCTTTTGCCGTGATTTCAAGAGTTAGTGATGGAGCAATGCTGTTTACTTTTTGTGAAATTCTCATAATTTATCGTCCTTTTATTCTTCTATTCCGTTAATTAGTTTACTTTCTCTATCTGCTATTTGAAGAGCCTCTACCATTTCGCTTATATCACCCATCATAAAGTTATCTATTGAGTGAAGCGTTAATCCTATTCTATGGTCGGTCACTCTGCCTTGTGGGAAGTTGTACGTTCTTATTCTTTCCGAACGGTCACCAGTACCTACTTGACTTTTTCTATTAGCCGAATACTCTTTGTCGGCTTGCGATTGATAGTAATCATAAAGTCTACTCTTTAGAACCTTCATTGCTTTTTCACGGTTCTTAGTTTGCGACCTTTCGTCTTGACATAGAACTACTATTCCCGTTGGAATATGCGTAAGTCTTATGCAAGATTCCGTTTTGTTAACGTGTTGCCCACCTGCACCGCTTGAACGAAGGGTGTCTACACGCAAGTCTTTTTCATCAATATGAACTTCAACGTCGGTGGCTTCTGGAAGAACTGCTACCGTGACTGTTGAAGTGTGTACTCTACCTTGAGATTCGGTTTCAGGTACACGTTGAACTCTATGCACGCCACTTTCAAACTTGAGTTTTGAGTATGCTTGCTTTCCCGAAATTGAAAAAATTACTTCTTTTATTCCACCAAGTTCGGTTGAGTTGTTTTCAATTTCTTCGGTTTTCCAACGATTGCTTTCAGCGTATTTAACGTACATTCTATAAAGTTCGTAAGCAAATAAACTCGCTTCTTCACCACCTGCGCCACCACGGATTTCCATAATAACGTTCTTATCGTCGTTAGGGTCTTTAGGAAGTAGTAAAAATCTTAATTCTTCGGAAATTTTTTCTATTTTTTCCTTGCAATTAAAGACTTCTTCTTCCATAAACGCCTTCATTTCAGGGTCTTTTTCTAAAGGAATTTGTTCTTTTAATTGTTCGCTTTCACCCATTACCTTTTTATATTCGGTATATTTTTCTACCGTTTCGGTCATATCGGCTAGTTCTTTGGTGTAAGCCGTCCATTCGTCCATACGAGAAATAACGTCGGCATCACTTACTAACGTATTAAGTTTTTCATAACGCTCTAGCATCTTTTCAAGTTTCTTAAACATTAAAATTCCACCTTAACTATTCTTTCTATTCCTTCTAAATCTTTAATTATTGTTGCGTTTTTAGCGCCTTTAAATAATTTTTTAACTTCTATCGCTTGCCCGTCGCCAACTTCAAGAAAAACCTTTCCGCCGTCGTTTAGGTAATGTTCAACTTGACTTGCAATAAGTCTATAAAAATCTAATCCGTCATTACCACCGTCAAGCGCTAAAATAGGCTCGAAATTTACTATTTCACTTTGCAATAAACTTATATCTTCCGTCTTAATATACGGCGGATTTGATATGATTACGTCGAACTTTTCTTTATCAAGCCCCGAAAACATATCGCTTAAAATAAAATCTATTTTTAAGCCGTTAAGTTCAGCGTTTTCTTTTGCTAAATCTAGTGCATTTTGGCTAATGTCTACAGCGTAAACGCTAGCGTTCGTTTGACCTTTAACTGCAATCGCTATAGCGCCACTTCCCGTGCAAAGGTCTAACACTTTGCTATCGCCATTAATGCTTTTAATAGCACTTTCAACTAAAATTTCCGTTTCGGGTCTTGGAATAAGCACCCTTTCGTCAACCTTAATGGTATATCCGTAAAAATCCGTATCGCCAATGCAATACCAAAGCGGTCTACCAGTAAGCCTATCTAAAAGTATTTTTTCTACCCTTTCTACGTATTTAGGGGTGACTATGTTTTCCGTATACACTTCGTCACGCTTAATGCCTAAAGCGATAGAAACAATCCACTCGCCTTCACTAGTTTCGTCTATACCCTTCTCGGCTAGACGATTGATTACGCTTTGAGTTAAATCCTTGCGTTTTTTTGCCGTCACGAACTCTTTTTCTTTTGTTTCAGGGTTTTCGTCCATTTCCATAACGCTAGAAAACGCAGTTATTGCGACTTCAAGCATTTTATCATCAGGCTCTTTAGTAGTTATCCTTTGAAGTAGCATTCCCGGTGCTTTAAGCGGAAGAAAAATCTTTGAGTTGGTTTTTGAAAGGGTTTTTAGTAGTTCATATGAAAGCCCTGCTACCAGTGGAAGAACGGCTAACTTTAATAGTATTCTTAAAATCCCGTTTACACTTTCGCCGATAATCGCTTCAACGCAAGCGAACACTAAAATACTAATAATTAGAACGAAAACGATAAAAGTCGTTCCACATCTATCGTGTATTCTAGTACATTTTTTTGCGTTATCTACGGTTAAAGGCAAACCTTTTTCGTAGCAAGAAATAGTTTTATGTTCAGCACCGTGATACATAAACGTTCTTTTTACGTCCTTAATTAGTGAACATAAAAGAATATACGATACGAACACTAAAAGTTTTATTCCGCCTTCAACTAAATTTTTTGAAAGCAGGTTAAACTCAAACCAAAAAATCTTTTCAATTCCCGAACGAATAAGTTGTGGTAGCCAAATAAAAAGCACGATTGCAAGTCCAAGTCCAAGAAGTATCGAGAAGAAAGAAATTACACCCATCAAATCGATTTTTAACTTGTTTGCGAGCCATTTTTCAAACTTTGTAGGCTCTTCTTCCCCGTAAACTTCGGCAGAGCGAAGCAAAACCTTTGTTCCACCTACTAGCGAATCAAGAAAAGCAACCACGCCCCTAATTATAGGTAAACGCAATATTTTAGGTCTTTTATTTATAGGCTTAATACGTTTAGTTTCCGTCCTAATTATTCCGTCGCTATCCCTAACCGAAGTCGCCATAGCAGTTTTGCCACGCATCATAACGCCTTCAATAACTGCTTGACCACCAATAGAAACCTTATCGTTTTTTTGTTTATTTTTATCTTTTTTCATAAAATAAAACGGCTTTATGGATTTTAAAACCAATAAAGCCGTGTGAAATTAACCTATTTTGCTTTGCTAAATCTCTTGTTGAACTTGTCAACACGGCCACCAGTATCAACCAACTTTTGCTTACCAGTAAAGAAAGGATGACATTTACTGCAAATATCAACCTTTAAAGTGTCAGTTTTTTTAGTAGTGCCGGTTTTAAAAGTTTCGCCGCATGCGCAAACAACCGTAACTTCATGATAATCAGGATGAATATTTTGTTTCATAAAACACCTCTTTTTGTTTTTACTTGCTAATTATATAATATTTTTTGTTATCCGTCAACTATTATAATGCTTTTTTGAAAATTTTATAATAAAACTTTTTAACTCGATTATACTAAATTTTTAGTTGCATTTTTTTATTTTTTATAATATAATGCAAGAAAGCAAAGTTTATTTGTTTTAGGAGCATTAATGAAAGGTTGGAATTTAACTAAGCCGTTTAATCTTGAAGAAAAAGAAATATCGGATAGCAAAAACGCTACAGCGTCTTCAAAAGTTAGAATCGTCAAAGCGCTTATTACGCTTGCCGACGTTTTGCGCTATAACGGTAGCATTGATACCGAAAACGTTATTCTCGGTAGTAGTGGTATTGGCGTAGTTAGCGAAACGGATACTAACTTTTTCGATATTCAAAAAGGCAAACTTATTTACGTTGAATCTAATCGTGAATGTGAAGAATGCTATTTTTGTAAAAGCGGTAAATACTCTAAATGCTTGAACCCCTTAACAGCTGGCGAAGACTATCACGGTTTTCTAACCGATTTCATCAGCGTTGCAACCAACAAGTCCTTTGCCCTTCCCGATAACGTGACTGACGTTGAAGCGCTTTTTATCGACCAAATTTCTCTTGCACTTGAAGTTATTGATAAACTTGAAATACAAAAAGGCGATTACGTGACTATAGTCGGCGCAAATAATTTAGGCGTTATTCTCGCCCAACTTCTTATTTATTATCAATCAGTTCCTATTATCGTTTCTAACGACGAAGAAGATTGTCAAATTGCTAGAGATTCGGGTATCTACTACGTTTTAGGCCCTGAAGAAAACTGGCAAAAAGAAATTTCAGTTATTACCAGTCACCGTATGTGTAGTAAAGTCGTTTATATATCCGATTGTGGGGTTCAAATCGCTAAAGGATTTGCGTTAGCATCACACGGCGCGTCGGTTGCTTATACAGGACTATCTAACAAAGCGAACTCTTTCTCGTTCGCTCCCGCAGTAAAAAAACAACTTACGATTTTATGTATCAACAACGGGTTTGGTAATACTGAAGCAAGTATCAACCTTCTAGCAAATAAGGTTATAAACTTTTCTAATCTAAAAATAAACACTATTAAATACGCTGACGTTCCCGATGAACTAAAGAAAATGAACGACGCTTTAGAAGAAACGGGTAAAATTTCAGACACCATAGTTGAAATGATTTAATAAAACCAAATCAAAAAGGCTTTTGCAATTTGCAAAAGCCTTTTTTTTAATTCCTTTTTCCAAAAAACAATTTCATAATTTTTCGTATTATCATTGGCGGTTTCAAACAAACGATTTTCATATTTCACCCCGCTACTTTAATACTTAATTATATGCCGAAATCTATAAAAATGCTAATATTATACTTCTCTTAAATATTTAATCATTTGCGCTCTATCTTTAGCGTTAAACACAGTGCTTCCTGCAACTAGAACGTTTGCACCTGCTTCCTTAACGATTTTTGCGTTTACTTCGTTAATTCCACCGTCGATTTCTAGGTCTATATCTTTTCCCGTTGCAATAATCATTTCACGAACTTTTCTTACCTTTGGAAGAACGTCTTCAATAAATTTTTGACCGCCGAATCCAGGATATACGCTCATTAAAAGCACCATATCGCATTCTTCTAGAACGGGCGCTAATACTTCTGCTTCGGTATTTGGATTGATTACTGCGCCACACTTAACACCTAGAGATTTTATCGCTTTTAAGGTGTCAAGTAGTCTATCGCCACAAGTTTCGTGGTGAACGGTAATAATATCTGAACCTGCTTTTGCAAATTCTTCAATATATTTCCAAGGATTAAGTATCATTAAGTGCGTATCGAAAGTTAAATCGGTGTAAGGTCTTGCTTCTTTTATGAATTTTTGACCAAACGAAAAGTTAGGCACGAAGTTTCCGTCCATAACGTCAAGGTGCAATAAGTCTGCCCCGTTTTTTGTGATTTCTTTTACTTCTTCGCCGAATTTAGAAAAATCCGCCGATAACATTGATGGTGCAATTTTAATTTTCATCATTTATCTCCTTTAAATAATTTTGTCTTAATTGTCCACAAGCCCCGTTAATATCTTCGCCCATTTTACGCCTTAACGTTGCTGATAATCCACCTTTTATTAATAATCCCATAAATCTATACGCTTCTTTTTCCGTTCCACCTTTTAGGTCGTTTTCCTTAACTTCGTTAAGCCTTATTAGATTTACGTGGCAAGGTTTGCCTTTTAGTAATTTTATTAGTTCGTTTGCGTGCCTTTCGGTATCGTTTTCACCCTTTATTAAAACGTATTCGAAAATGTATCTGCGCTTGGTTTTATTAAAGTAATTTTCGCAAGCGCCTATAATTTCCTTAACACTATACGCTTTGGCGATAGGCATTACTTTTTGTCTTTCTTCGTCAAACGGATTGTGCAGAGATACCGTTAGATTTATATCGATATCTTCGTTTGAAAGTTCGTACATTTTAGCAACTAGTCCCGAAGTTGAAAGACTTATATTTCTAGGACTTATACAAATTCCACCGTTTGCGCTTACAAGTTTTAAGAATTTAATCACGTTATCGTAGTTGTCAAGTGGTTCTCCACTTCCCATCATAACCACGTTTATAATTTTACGCTTATCCCCTATTCCACCACCAAGATATTTATTAACCGAAACAATTTCAGCAAGAATTTCTTCGGGCAAAAGATTTCTAATAAGTCCGTTTAGTCCCGATGCACAAAAGGCGCAATTCATACGGCAACCTACCTGCGTTGAAACGCAAATGGTATAACCATACTTATATTTCATTAAAACGCCTTCGATTACGTTTCCGTCGGTAAGCCTAAACAAAAACTTTTCCGTTCCGTCAACACTTTTTAGGTTTTTAATGATTTTAATAGGAACACTTTCAAAATTTTCACTAAGTTTTTGTCTTAAATCTTTGGATAGTTCAGTCATTTCTGAAAAGTCTAATCCTAAATGTAAAGACTTGTATATTTGCCCAGCACGAAAACTTTTTTCGCCAAGCGCTCCCATTATATCCTTGATTTCTTCAAGTGTTTTTCCAAGTAAACTTTGTTTCAATTTATCTAACTCTCTTTAATTTTGCAAAGTAAAATCCAACCCCGAAAGATACGTCTGGTAAAAATGCAAGCGTACCGTTAATTTCAGTGCAATTTATCTTTGATTTTACAGGCACGATTTCAAAATTTTGGTTTTTACTAATAAACTTTTTAACGATTTCTATATTCTCTTTTTTAAGCACCGAACACGTTGAATAATATAAATATCCGTCTTTTTTCACGTATTTACTAACGTTATCTAGAATGCTTAATTGAATATCGTTAAGTTCTAAAATAGAACTTTCTTCCCTATTAAGTTTTATATCGGGATTATCGCCAACAACGCCAAGTCCACTACACGGTGCGTCGCATAAAACAGCGTCAAATTTTTCGTTAAATTCAAGGTTATATATAGTTGCGTCGGCACAAGATACGCTAATATTTTCTCTTTTCATACGCTTTGCGTATGAGTTTATTAAATTTACCCTATGTTCGTGTAGTTCGCTAGCGTAAACGTTTTTGCATTTATAAGACAGTCTAACGCTTTTTCCACCCGGCGCAGAACAACAGTCTAAAATACTTTCGCAAGGCTCCACGCCGTCACAAATTGCAA
>JAZQWW010000062.1:0-1145 GCA_045632585.1 Christensenellaceae bacterium | reverse complement strand
AAACACGATATTGAAATACCACAGGGCGTCTTTTCGTCCTTTCGTTCTCGTGGGGCAATAAAAGCAAATTTTTCTATCTTGCATATTTAGCTCAAGAGAACTGCTTTCTTCGCAACCGTCAAAAACGTTTTTCCCGAATATAGGCATTGAACTGTCAAAGTACACCGTGTATATATCTCTTGGTGCATTGATGAACAGGTATTCGGTAGTTGCGTCTTTGTCGATAACTTTTTCGTGCCCTTTTACGACAGGTACTTCAATCTCGTTAAACTGCAACTTTTTTGCTACCACATACGTTACCTCCTTAACGTTATTTCACCCTTAATTACTTTTAGGCATTATAATTATATCAAATAAAAAAGCGTTTGCGCCTACCCGTCGGGTATAGGTTTAGTATAGGTTAGGTATAGGTTTTTAGGGGTTTTGAGTAAAAAAGGACAAAAAAAGACGGTAGCAACTTGTACTACCGTCGAATTTTAAGTTTTACTTAAAGAGTGCTAAAATTTCATCCTTTCCGCTAACGTTTAGCGTTGTATATAGGATACCAAAATGCCATTTAACCGTGCTTTCAGAGATATGTAAATCGGCTGCGATTTCTTTTTGACTTTTACCGTCGAGAAGTCCGTCGAGCATTTCCATTTGTCTTGCCGTCAACGTTTTATCCGCAGGGAGCAGTTTTAATACTCTTTCCAATCTTTCTGCTTTGGGGATAGAGTCTAAAACGATAACTCTCGTTTTTTCCGTCGTAGGTGCAGGAACGTCAACTTTACGGATATAGTCTTGAAGTAATATATACACAAAGAAGTATGCAAGCACGCTCATAAAATAGGTTGCTGCAAGCATTTCAAAGTTCCACGTCGTAATCTTTCCAACAATCCACATACCGACGTTGCCGAGAACGATAGCGAGCATAAAGCCTGCAAGTTTTTGTGATGCGTCTTTCTTTTTCACTAACGACGTAATACAAACAACGAGCATAGCCACGAAGTAAGAAACGACGTAAATCAGATTCGTCGGGTGCAATACGCCGTATTCTTTTACAAGATATGCCGAGCCGTTTTCAAATTCAAGAGTAGCGTTTGTATAATACCAATCGAGCCAACCCGTGGTAAATACGATAGCGTACATAATTACAGCTAAGCCGA
>JAZQWW010000061.1:0-5318 GCA_045632585.1 Christensenellaceae bacterium | reverse complement strand
GGTTTTTTTCTAAATCTTATTTCGCCGACGACTGATGAAGAAATAGAAAATATTTCGTTAACAGCGCCCGTAAACGAACGAAATAAAAGGTTATAAACGAACCAACAAGACGCTGCTGGAATATTTAGAATTCTAATAACGTGCGGGCTATTTATTCCAAAAGAAATTGTAGAAGTTGTTTTTGCAACGACTGAAAGTACGCTTGATATAACGCATAAAATTGTGGCTACTATAAAGCCTACTTTCCAACCGTTCATAATTTCTAGTACGCTATCGTTCCACGTAAAGATTATAGTTAATATGCCGGCTAAAACGATTATAAAAGCAAATATTATAACGTAGGGTTTAGTACTTTTCTTTCGCCTTACGAGTTCTGTAAAGAGTAGATTTCTAATTATACCTATAACGTCCATTATAACGCCGATATAAGCGCCTAACATAAAGTATTGAATAACGAAAAGCGTAGTACCTAGCGTTCTAACTAAAAGTATGGCGAAATGCCTATTAAATTGTAACGATAATAAGTTGATTAATATTGCAACTAATCCTATGCCTTGCGCTATTAATTCATAGGTAGATAAACCGTTCATAACCATACCATTATATAACAAAAAATATTAAAAACAAAACGATTAAAATATAATAAAAAAAATTTTTTAAAAAATATAAAAAAATAATTGACAATATAGAATACGTAAAATATAATATATCCGTTAAAAAGTTTAACTTTATTAAACTTTTGGTTAACAATCTCTAAACTTTAACTAATAGGAAGATTTAAAATGATATTAGGAGAAAGGATAAAAGACTTAAGACTTTCTTGTGAACTTACGCAAGAAGAACTTGCCGATAGGTGTGAACTGACGAAAGGCTACATATCTCAACTAGAAAACGATTTAACTAGTCCGTCGATAGCAACACTAATAGATATACTTTCGGCGCTTGGAACTGATTTAAAGACCTTTTTTGCTGAAGACGACCAAGAAGAAAAAGTCGTGTTTAGTAAAGATGAGTTTATTGAAAAGCAGGGCGAAGGGTATATGCAAAACTGGCTAGTTCCTAACGCACAAAAAAACGCAATGGAGCCACTGCATATTCTATTATCTAGTGGCAGTAGTCTTGACGAAGATTTCCCGCACGAAGGCGAAGAATTCGGGTACGTAATCAAAGGCGAAATTACGCTTATTATAGGTAAGCGCAAACTGAAAGTTAAAAAGGGCGAAAGTTTTTATTTTACGGCGGATAAAACGCATAAAATCATAAACAAAAGCAGTAAAGAAGCGGAATTTATTTGGGTATCAACACCACCGACGTTTTAGAAATGAGAGGTAATGAAATGGAAAAAACTAATGAAAAGATAATAGAACTTATAGGTTTAACCAAGAAATACGAAGACGGGTTAGTTGCCGTAGACAATATCGACCTTTACGTTAGAAAGGGCGAATTTATAACCTTTTTAGGGCCATCGGGGTGTGGGAAAACTACAACCCTTCGTATGATAGCAGGTTTTGATAAACCAACTGAAGGTAAGATATTACTTGGCGGAAAAGATATTAGTTTACTTCCACCGAACAAAAGACCTATAAACACCGTTTTCCAAAGATACGCATTATTCCCGCATCTTAACGTATACGATAACGTAGCGTTTGGCTTAAAACTGCAAAAAATTAAAGTCACCTATAAAGATGAGCAAGGCAATACGAAGGAAAAAATAACCAAATATTCTAAAAAAGAAATCAATGAAAAGGTAGAAAAAGCCCTAAAAATGGTTGACCTAGAAGGCTTTGAAAACCGTAGTGTGACTACGCTTTCAGGTGGACAACAACAACGTGTAGCAATCGCTAGGGCAATAGTAAACGAACCGAAAATTCTTCTACTTGACGAGCCTTTGGGTGCATTAGACCTTAAAATGCGTAAGGATATGCAATTAGAACTAAAGGAAATGCATCGTAAACTCGGCATAACCTTTATTTACGTGACTCACGACCAAGAAGAAGCGCTTACTATGAGTGATACGATTGTCGTTATGAAAGACGGCGTAATTCAACAAATCGGCACGCCGACCGATATCTATAACGAACCTAAAAACTCGTTCGTAGCAAACTTTATAGGCGAAAGCAATATTTTCTCTGGAACTTATTTAGGTAATAAAAAAGTACGTTTTATGGGCAAAACTTTTGATTGTGTAGACGAAGTTGACGTAAACGAAAAAGTCGACGTAGTAGTTCGTCCTGAAGACGTGGAGTTTGCTAATGAAGATAACGGTATAGCAAACGGAAAAATTATAAGTTCAATTTTTAAGGGTATTCATTATGAAATGGTAATGCTAGTAGGCAAGACCGAAGTAATAATTCAAAACACCATTGAAAGAAAGGTTGGCGAGAAGGTAAGCATTACCATTAAGCCTGACAATATTCATATAATGAAGAAGGAGTTTTCTTCTAACAAATTCGACGGCTATATCACCAAGAAAAACACGGTAGTATTTGGTGACGGCGAATTTGATTGTGACGTGACGCAATTATACCCCGGTTCATTTATTGATGAAGAAGGCTATCTAATTACCGCTGAAGGCGATAGACTAGACTTAACGGACGTTGACGTAAACGTTGAAGTTGGCTTAAAAGATATAGAAATTACCGACAACGCTGAAGACGGTGGCGCAGTAGGTAATATCGTTTCGATAATATATAAAGGTGACCACTATCAACTTATAGTTAGAACGACTGAAAACGAAGAAGATTACGTATTCGATACTGAAGATACGTGGAACGAAAACGATAGAGTTGGTGTAATTATACCTAAGGACAAGATTAAACTTACGCTTAAGCAGGAGAACAAAAGATGAAAGAAACTAAGGTTATCACTAGTGGCGAAAACCTTATAAACGTTAAAACTAGAAAACCACTAACTTTTAAGCGTGGTGCGCTTTGTATTCCATACGGCGTATTTTTAGCGTTGTTTGTAGTTATGCCACTTTTGCTTATCGTTTTCTATGCGTTTACAGATACAAACGGTGCTATAAGCATAAGCAATTTTATTAAATTTTTCTCAAGTTCAACTACGCTTTCTTCACTTATTTTAAGCATACTTTTAGCGTTAGCAACCACTGCTATTTGCGTGCTTTTAGCCTATCCCGTTGCTTACATACTTGCAAAAATCGGCGTTAAAAAGGGTGGGCTATTATTACTTCTTTTTATTATGCCTATGTGGATAAACTTCGTTTTAAGAGCAATGGCAATGAAGGACTTATTAACTATGCTCGGCGTGTTTGGATACAATAATTATCTAGACGTTATTATTGGTATGGTTTATGATTACTTGCCGTTTATGATAATGCCTATTTACACCGTTTTAATTAAAATGGATAGAAGTTACGTCGAAGCAAGTAAGGATTTAGGCGCAAGCGCTTTTCAAACGTTTAGGAAAATTACACTTCCGTTATCAATGTCTGGTATAGCAAGCGGAATTACTATGGTGTTTATGCCTACAATGACTTGCTACGTAATTTCCGATACGTTCGGAAACGGGCTAGTGACTATTATAGGTAAACTCATTGACGAACAATTTACCACCTTCCAAAACTGGAATTTAGGTTCTACAATGGCGTTAATACTTCTTGCAATTATGCTAATTTCAATGTGGGTATCCGGTTCGTTTAAGTCGGAAGAACATAGGGGGACGAACTTATGAGAAAAGCAGGTAGAATTTTTTATATTTCCTTAATCCTTCTCTTTATGTACGCACCTATATTCACGCTAGTAGTATATAGTTTCGTAGACACGCCCGTAGTAAACTTAAGCGTAGCGTTTGAAAAAGGTTTTTCGATTGCACTATACAAAAAATTATTTAGCGACAGTGCGTTAATGAAAATCGTTTGGGACACGCTATACTTATCCGTAATAGTAGCGTTTTTAGCAACAATTCTTGGAACGGTTGGCGCAATAGGAATTTACTATAGCAAAGGAAAACTAGGCAAAACCGTTTCAGCAACGTCTAGAATACCGGTAATAAACGCCGAAATAGTGACGGCTGTAGCGCTCGTATTATTATTTGCGTTTATATTTGGTGAAAGTCGTTCGTATTTTGCTTTGATTATGGGACATTTAGTTATTACCACGCCATTCGTAATACTCTCAATAATGCCAAAATTAAAGCAATTAGATTCTAACCTATACGAAGCAGCGTTAGACCTTGGTGCAACTCCTTTTAAAGCCATAATGAAGGTTATCGTGCCCGAAATTTTACCGGGAATTTTAAGTGGCTTTATGCTTGCGATTACGCTTTCGCTAGACGACTATATAATCTCGGCTTACACCAAGCCTGCAGGCTTTGATACCATTTCAACCTACGTGTACGGTGCAATGGCAAAGGCAAACGCCAACTCGTCATTACCTGCGCTTCGTGCTTTATCGGCGATTATTTTCGTGGTAATTATTTTGGTGGTAGTGCTTAAAAACGTATGCACCAAAAGAAAGGAGGCTAAATAATGAGAAGAATATCTAACGTTATTTTAGCGCTTATCGTAGGTCTTTCGTCATTTTCATTATTCGCCTGTGGAAACGAAGAAGAGATAGAAGTAAAGACGGTTAGAGTGTGCAACTGTGAAGACTATATTGACGAAACGCTTTTTGAAGAGTTTACCGAAGAAACGGGCATAGAAGTTATATATTCAACGTACGGTACTAACGAAAATTTATACAACGAACTAGTTATCAATCCTAATAGTTATGATTTAGTAGTTCCATCTGAATATATGATAGAAAAATTAGCCGAAGAAGGTAGAATACAAAAACTTGATTTTACTAAACTTTCAGGCTATAAGCAAAACGTTTCGCCCTATATTGAAAACACGCTTAAGAATTTGACTTTTACAGTTAAAGACGGCGAGTACGAAGGTGAGCAAGTATCGCTTAACGAATTTACCGTTGGTTATATGTGGGGAACTATGGGTTGGGTTTATAACACCGAATTCGTTTCCACAGAAGACGTAAGTTCGTGGCACGGACCTTTTGAAAACCAAGATTTATCCGGAACTATAACCATAAAAGACGCTGTTAGAGATTCGTTTATCGTAGGACTTGCAATGACTTACGAAGAAGAATTAAAACAGGCAGTGGCTGAAAACAATAACCAAAAAATTTCGGAAATTCTAAATAGAATAGAAGAAGAAAATATCGACGCCGTTGGCGAAACCTTAAAATCTTTGAAGCCTATGCTTTATGGTTTTGAAGTAGATAGCGGTAAAAACGATATAATTTTAGGCAATATTAACGCTTACGTAGCGTGGAGTGGAGACGCCGCTTACGCAATAGACG
>JAZQWW010000060.1:0-10330 GCA_045632585.1 Christensenellaceae bacterium | reverse complement strand
TTTCCTTCAATACGGTTATTTTCATAAATTACTACACCCTTGCCAAGTTTTACGGTCTTATCAATAAAAACCGATTTTTTATCTAAAATTGTTAAATCTCTCTTACTCATAAATTACTCCTTTTCACATTATTGAATTTTAGAACATTTTCAAATTTTTGTCAATAGCAAATTTTCTTGAAAAGTGCAAAAATCAGCGTTTTTCTATAAAAAAACGCCGTTTTTTTAATATTTTTAATTAAACACGATTTTAAAATTTGGACTTTTTTTGCTGTTTTTGCTACGAATTTTGTTCAAAATTTAACTTTATTTTTGTAAAAAATTTGGTAGCAAAAAAATTTAAAAAACGCACGAAAATTTTTTCTTTCGTGCGTTTTTTATTGATTTTTTTCTTAAAACTATTATTTTACGAATTTTATAGTAAAGATTTCAAACGGTTTTAGGGTTAGTTTAATTTCTTTTCCGTCAAAGTCAATCTCTTTTTCTTCTTTTTCAAGCATATTACATAAGTATGCTTTCTTAAAGCCTTTTGCAACGCATATGCTAGCGTTTGCTCTACTATTTTTCGATTCGTAGCCTCTAACTATCATTGAGTCGTCATTTTCAGCCTTTTTAATCGTTTCGATAATTACTGCTTCATTATCAACCGAAACTAAAGAATATTCACAAACTAACTTGCCACTGTTTTTACTAACCTTTTTAGCAATAAGTGGTAGATTTAGTTCGTAAGCGCTTTTAATAATATTAGAGTTAGCAATAGTTCCTGCGTGTGGAAGTAGCGAATAAGTAAACACGTGTTTGCCTTGGTCGGCATTAGGATTTGGGTCGGTTCCGCATCTTAAAAGGGTAAGTTTTAAGGTAGAGCCTTCTGCATTATATCCGTATTTGCAGTCGTTAAGCACGGCTACACCGTAATTTCCTTCCGAAATATCAGCCCACTTATGAGCGCAAACTTCAAATTTTGCTTCGTCCCAACTCGTGTTGTCGTGAGCAGGTCTTGAAACGTGTCCGTATTGAATATCGTATGTTGCAGTATTTGCGTTGATATCAAACGGGAACGACGCTTTAACAAGGTGGTGATGTTCGTGCCAGTCGATATCGTTTTCAAAGTCAATCCTATCGTTTTCGGTGTATAAACGAATAGTTTGATTTATCGTAGAATTTTGATATTTACGCTTAACTATAAATCCAGCGCTAGTTCCGTCAGTAAACGGCGTAATCTCTGCGTCGTCGTCAAATGCGTACGGTTTTTGTTTATAGTGCAAGGAAATTTCCCAGTTGTCGTAGTGAACGGGATAGTCTTCAAAAATTTGAATTTCGTTTCCAAGTCCCTTAAACACTTCACGATTTGCACGTTTATCAAAAAGCGAAATAATTCTACCTGCCTTATCAATTTGCATTTTATAGAATTTATTTTCAGCGATATTTCCTTTTACCTTAACGCCGTTTTGGGTAGGTTCACCGGTTATAACCTTATAACCAAAAGCCGGAATTTCTTCGCTATATTCAAAGGTTTTTCCGTCTATAATAAATTGACCTTTTCTATTAAAACTAGACGGATTGTAAACTAAAATACCTTCATCACTATTTAAGTCTTTTGCTATAGCGTCAAGTTTTTCATTTGTGGTATTAGCAATATACTCGCTTATTTCGGCATAGTCTTTGTCGGTATTTTCATAAACTTGCTCTATAGAAGAACCTGGAATTATGTCGTGGAATTGGTTATGCAGAACTTTGGTCCATTTTTTATAAATTCCGTCAGCGTCGTATTTTCCACCTTTAAGCATATCAGCGTAAGATAACGCTTCAATGGTTTGTAGTCCTAATTCACTCTTTCTATTGTCACGTTTAATTTTTGCTATAGACGTATACGTGCCTCTATGAAGTTCAAGATAAAGTTCACCATTCCATCTAGGCGTAAAACCGGTTTGTTCACAGTTTAAGTTGAACTCTTTTTCGGTTTCAGTAATATATTCTTTAATAGTTGACATCTTTGCAACTGGAAGTCCCGGTAAGCCTTTACTTAAACGCTTATACGATTCAAGCATAACCTTGGTAGGTCCACCACCACCGTCGCCAAAACCAAAGGTGGTAAGCGTTCTATTTGTGTAATCTTTTTGTTGTAAACGTGCGTCGGTACCTTTTAATTGACTTGCAGTAAGTCTACCGATATACTGCGTTCTTGAAGGACAACTCTTGTCGTAATTTTGAGTGGTAATAAAGGTCGTAAAGATTTCCGTACCGTCAATACCCTTCCAAATAAACACGTCTTTTGGCATTTTATTAGTATCACTCCAACTAATTTTAGAAGTGATAAAATAGTCTATTCCACACTTTTTAAGGATTTGTGGAAGTGCTGCGCTATACCCAAAAACGTCAGGTAAATAAAGGAGTTTACAGTCTTTGTCGAATTCCTTTTTGAAGAACGCCGTGCCTTGAAGAATTTGACGAATTAAACTTTCGCCACTAGAAAGATTACAGTCGGCTTCAACGTACATAGCGCCGTCAACTTCCCATCTACCTTTTTTGATTAATTCCTTAAGTTCTTCGTATTTTTCGGGTGCTTCTTCTTTTAAGTAGCGATAAAGTTCAGGTTGAGTGAGCATAAAATTATACTCTGGATATTTATCCATAAGTGCTTTTGCCGTAGCAAAACTTCTTTGGATTTTTTCTCTTGTTTGCTGTCTTGTCCAAAGCCACTCAACGTCAATATGCGTATGACCCACCATATGAACGATAGGTTTACCGTCTTTTGAGCAAAGTTTATTATAAATTTCTTCGTCAATAAACTTTTGTGCCTTTTCTATGCCTTCATAGTATTCTTTACCGTAAGGATTCCTAAAATCTAAAAATCTACACGCTTTATCTAAAGCAGACATTAAACTTACGTACTCACGCTCGTTAGTTTCAAAAGTTCTTGCGGCTTCAAAAGCAACGAAAAAATCAAAATATAGTTTTTCTATTCTTTCGTCAATTTCAAACACAGACATTTTAAGTTTACTTTCAGAGCCACCGTTCATACCCGTATAAAAATAGTTATGCATAACGTATTCGGTGTCGCTATCTAGATAGGCTTCGGTATGGTTAGGGTCAGCACCGTACGCCATTTTGCCGTTAAGATATATTAGACCTTGTGGCGTGGTTCCTTCTAACTTTCCTTCAAGCCCCGTGGTTGTTTGAAGTATTAAATATTTATGCTTGTTCGTTTTTGGCGTGGTAAATTTTGCACGTAGCCAAAAATGCTTGTCAACGCCTTTAAGAACTTCGCCGTTATATTTTTCGTATCCTTCAACGGGTGGTTTATTAGACTTTTTATATTCGGTAGGTTGATATTCAACGCCTTCTAAATCGAAAAGTTTCCTTTTTGCATGTCCTTCAAGTAAGCACATATCGTTATAAACTTTTGCAAAAATATAATGATGCATAAAAATCTCCTTGTATCTACTTTAGTAAATACATTATATATAGTATTATACAAGATATTAACTTATCTTGCAAGGTCAAGACAAAAAATATTTCCTAATTATTGATTTATTTTATACGCTATAAGCATATAAAAACACACTACTTTGGATAAGCGAAAGTTAGTGTGTTAATCTTTTAATTTATACCTTATAAAAATAATAACGATTTAATCCTTAACAAACTCTACCACGTCTTCTATTTTGCAATCTAAAAACGCACAAATTCTTCCTAGAGTTTTTAATTCAATATTGAGATTTGCTCTTAATCTCCGAATAGTTTTACTATCAATTCCACATTCTTCTCTAAGCCTATAAGTAGATACGCCCTTTTTCTCCATAGTTAAAAACAATCTATCAAATTTAAACATTTTTCCCTCCAAAATATTGACATCATATATTATGGGGGTTATAATCTTTTTTATTAAGGGGATATAATCCCCATACGGTAAAAGGGGGAAAGAGAAATGGAACTATGGCAAGCGTTATTGCTAAGTGGTTTGCAAAATGAAAACTATACGTTTAAGGACTTGAAAGATACAACGTTAAAAGAAATTATCGAAAATAACTGCTATAAAGTTTTAACTGAAATCAAAAAAATAATTGACGACGAAAGATTTTCCGACTTAGACTGCTTTTATAAAATTGATAAAATATTATGCAAACTAGAAGAATATAATATCATTTGTGACAGACACGACTTTGATTAATCGAAAAGGTAAATACGTATTGCGCTTGTATTAAATGAAAAAAGACTAACGATTATCGTTAGTCTTTTTTATTAAGTAATTACTTACTTTTTACTTTTCTTAGAATTTTTCTCTTCTGGTTTGTTGAAGCGTATAGTGAACGTCGTCAGCCTTTTCTTCGTCGGTGAATTTTCTACCGGTGTCGATAATCTTTCCGCCGTTATACTTTCTATCGTTAACGTCTTCACAGGTACCCATAACGGTCACGTTGATTTGACGTCTTCTAGCACGAACTTGGTCCCAGTCAACGAAGTAGATGTGTGCGAATTCGCCACCGTCTAACTTGCCGTCTTTAATGGTCATAGTTTCGCTTCTTCCGAAGAATACTGAACGAAGGTGACCGTCGGTGTTAAGACTGGTGTAGTCGCCCGGTTCGTTTACGTATCTACCGAATTGGCTATGAATTGGACCTGGGTGCATATATGCGTTGTTTTCTGAATAATCAGGAATAAACTTTTGCATAATTTTGAGTAGGTCGTGTTGTAAGAATTCTAAGTCGTAAACGTCGATATCGTGAGAGCATTCTTGAACCATAACCGAACAAGTGGTGTGGTGAGATGCAATGGTCACGGTGCCGTTTTTAACGCCAGACATCTTAACGATATCCATAATTTCAGCTGAAACGTCGTGGAAAGTAGGTCTCCAGCCTTTTGATTGTACTTCTAATTCTTTTTGAAATACTTTGAATTCCATTGTTTTTTCTCCTTAATACATAATGTTTATTAATTTTTTAGATTTTCCATAATCTTAACGCCTTCAGAAATTAGCGTTTCAGCAACGCCTGCTTTGAAGTTAGAACTTCTTGCTTCGTAGCCACCTTCGTCGTAAGAATCTTGCATTGGGAAATAACCGCTGTAGGCGTTGACTATACAGCAAGGAAGAACCATTTTGTAGCCCTTTGCCTTTTTAAGTCCTATACCGATACCCGTGAAAGGTTCACCGGGGATACCCGCAAACACTATATCGCCAATTTTAATTGCCGTAAAGTGAAGTGGAATATATTCAGGACCATTTTCCCATCTAATCATACGCTTTGCTTCAGCAATAACGGTGGTTAGCATCATACCCTTTTCAGGAAGTTCATTTCTTCTTCCTTCGTCAACCATTTTCTTAATATACCTTGCCTTTTCCATATCTTCAGGCTTTGGCATATTAGACGCAACCATAATATCCTTTTGAATAAACTTTACGTCGTCAACGTCAAGATATTCAACCTTTTCGAACACGTTCATCATTGCACCCGCAACAACGTTTGCCATATGCTTTGAGTGAGCGTATCCACGAGTCACGTCGTCAAAGTCAACGAACATTCCGTTAAGGTCGCCTTTTTCAGGCTTAACGTTAACGTGGTTAATGTCACCTTGCGCACCGTTAAACACTACACACTTGGTGTTTTCAACGGCTTTTTCAAAAACTCGTCTTGAAAGTCCCGGCCAGTCGGCAGAAAGTTTGTTTCCACCGATAACGTCAGGGTGATTTCCATAGTTTCCGATAACTATAGACTCAGCGCCTTCTCTATCAAACCTAACTACGTTCATAGTTTCGTCAAGAAGTCCGATAGATTTTACTATATCAGGGTTGTTTACGCCAGGGTTAGTCTTAGTCGTTCCGTCTTTCATTAAATATCTACGGTTAAAACCAATTCTTTCGGCTTTAGAAAAACCTATACCCATTTTTGCAGGCTTTAAGTCTAAAATAGCGCAACTTACACAGTCAACTATTTTATTTAAGGTCGTTTCATAATAAAGTCTATCTAAATCATTCGTTAGTTCGTCTTCTTGCCCAAGGTTTGGAGCAACGTGCGTATGCGTACCATGAATAAATATAGCGTCTTTATCAAGACCGGTTTTTTCGGCAACCATTTGTCTTGCCTTGTCGCAGAAAGGACTTTGTAGCCCTAATGCGTCAACGCAAATTAGGGCAACCGTAGTGTCCGCGCTTTTAATTGCTATAGCGTTAATTTCAAGGTCGTCAATATATCCTTCGGTTAAGCGTTGGTGAAAATATCCCCTAACGTTAGTACCAAGTGAAGGATTGTTTACCACTCTATAAAAACCAACTTGTAAATTGTTTTTCATAGTAAATTTCTCCTACAAAAGTCCGTTAATATTAGTAGCCTACTTTTTCCCAGCATTCAAACGGTGCAGCAAGTTCGTCAGAAACAAGAACTTGAGTCTTCATAGTTTGAAGCATTGAACTTGGAACAAGTGGGGTCACAGGTCCGTGAAGAACTAGACGAGAAGTCATTCTTTGCCATGAAGAGAACGTAGCGTTAGTAAGAAGTGCGTGAACTTCAATTCTTTCTCTAGCGTTCTTAACGTCGATAGGACCGATAGTTGCAGCCTTAGGTGGAACGTCAGCAATATAACCAGATTGTCCAAATACACCGTGAAGTGAGTTTTGAGCAACGGTTAATGGGTGAAGGTCAACGATTCTTGCTTTCATATTTAGCCATTCGTCGATTTGTTCTTTTGTAGGTTCAACAGCAGGGTCGAAACCTTCTGGGAAGAAGTCTTTAACAGGGTCGATAAACGCCATGTGTCCCGTCCAACCTGGAGAAGAAGAACAGATATCTGCGCCACCTTCACCACAATCGGTAATCATATCAGAGTATGAATTGATGTTTTTGGTGGTTGGGTAGTGAACGTTTTCAAGTGGCATACGAAGTTTTTCGTCGATTTGATAAACTAGGTATTTAAGCATTGAGTGTGCAAAACCTGCTTGATAGGTTTCTGGAGCGATATTGCCGTCTTGGTCAGCCCATTCGTCCATTGCAAATAGGTGAACGTTTTTACAATCTACTTTGAAGTAGTTAATAAGTTGAGCAAGTGGAATATACGTATCTGGTTCTGGATTACCTAGGATTAAGGTAATCTTTTTACCTTGTTCGCTTGCTTCTTTAATTCTAGAAAAAAGCGTAGCGATAAGTACTGGGTGTGGGTTCATCATAACCTTGATGTTGAATTCTGGGTGATGCCAAGCTTCACGTTTTTCAAGGTCGGTTCCGCTGATTTTACGGAGTTTTTCGCAAAGTTCTCTGTCTTTAAATGGAACGTAGTCCGCTGGTTTAAAAGCAAAGGTCGTTGCTGGTTCAAAAATTTTACTCATATTTTTCTCCTTTAAAAATAATATTTTTTACGTTAAATTTATCGTCGACGAATATTAAGTCGGCGTAATTTCCTTCTCTAATGCAACCTTTAAGTTCTAGTCCGGTTGCTTTTGCTGGGTTAAGCGACGCCGCCTTAAACACGTCCACTATCGAACAGCCTGTATGTATCATATAGTTTCTACACGCAACGTCTAGGGTTAGTCCAGAGCCTGCTATTTCACCTGCATTATCAAAGTGAATATCAGTTGCATCTTCAAAACCTTCTGGAATAGGCCCGTCACATACAAATTGGTCGGATATAAGAATAATCTTATCGTCGCCTTTTATCTTTCTAACTAATCTTTGCATATAAGGAAGAACGTGTATACCCATTCTATCCGATATGATTTCAGCGTAGATTTCGCTGTTATAGTTTACCGTTTCGTCAACGCATACGCCTCTACACTCTGAATAGTGTGGAATATTACCCGTTGCGTTGGTGTGGTGCGTTGCAATTCTAAGCCCATAAGGAATAAATCTTTCAATTTGGTCGGGCGCAGCTTCGCTGTGCGCTACTGCAAACACGATATCGGGAATTTCTTTCTTTACGTCTTTAACGAATTCCATAATGCCTTCACGCTCGGGCGCAAAACACCAAACTTTAGCAGTATCTTTAACCTTTTTAACGACGTCTATATACTGTTCACGAACTACAGCGTCTTTCCAAACGTTTTTATCCCTTTCGCAACCGAAGTTTGGCGATAGATAAGGTCCTTCCATATAAAAACCTGCAAAGTTAGGAAATCTTCCGTCTGCGTGCGCAGTCATTATATCGTCAGCCGCTTTAATATAAGCGTCTTTGTTTAAGTTGTTATATAATGCTGGAAGAACGCTAGTCACACCGTGCTTTAACATATATTTAGAAGTCTTTTCAGGCTCTTCGTATATCCACATATTATCAGATGCGTGCGTGTGAATATCCACAAGACCCGGCCCAACGTATAACCCTTCGGCATCAATTATTTCAGCGCCACTTGGAATTTCGGTTTTCTTACCGCCAAATTTTGCTATTTTGTCATTTTCAATTAGAATTACGCCATCAGGAATAAGATGGTCTTTCATAACTATAGTTGCGTTAATAATTGCTTTCATAATTTTTTCCTTATTTTATCCAACCAAGTTTTTTCATTTGGTTTTTAATTGTAGGCCACATCACGTCAACGCACCAATAATGCCCTTTTTCAGTTTTAATTTTTTCAGCGTTTTCTTTAGCGCCTGCTTTTTCATAAATCATTTCAACCGTTTCGAAGCCCTTTTCAACTCCTTCAGGGAGAAATAGATAATCACTACCACCGTAAACGATAGATAAGTTTCTTGGAACAATCAAACTTGCTAAATCTGGCATATCAAAATACTTGTAAGCACTAGGAATAAAGTTGCAAGCGCAGTGATATGCGCTAAATAACGATTCAAAGTAGGTGCAAAAACCACAACTTGGAACTGAAAGTTTAATTCTTTCGTCGTAGCAAGCCGAATAGAACGAAGAAGTTCCACCACCCGAATTTCCCGTGATTGCAATCTTGTCCAAATCACAAACTTCAAAGTTAGAAAGAGCGTCGATTACTTTTGAAATATCCCAAACTCTTTCGCCAACCTGAGTTCTACCTAGAATAAGAGCATAATCTGCAGCCGCAGTACACATTTGCGCACCATCACGATTTTTTTCGTTAAGCCTACTCTCGCCCATACCCCTTTGCTCAATTGCAACGGCAATATAGCCTTCTTTAACTGCTTGAACGGCAAACTTACCACGAGTTTCTTGGTATTCCTTATCGCCGTCGAATTTAACTTCGCCTATAGAGTTGTGAAAACCACTTGCGTGTCCTTGAAGGGTAATAACTACGGGAAGTTTTTCCTTTGCGCCGTCGGGAATTAAAATATAGCAAGGCACGAAACAACCTTTTTCGCTTTCAATAGAGAAACGAATTTGCTTATATCCGTCTTTTTGAACTTCGCTTTCAATTTCAAAGTTAAGCGGACAAGCGTTTTTTGCTATTTCGTCAATACCAGTAAGTTCAATGAACTTTGCTTTAAGTTGGCTTTTATAGGCATTAAAATCTTTTTCTTCATTAAACGCTAAAGACCTAACGGTATTTAACGCTAGATTATCGTAAAAATTATCACTAGAAACTTTTTTAGCCATTTTCTTCGTCCTTTAATTCTAGGTTGTAGATATACTACCACATTATTATACATTTATTATATTTTAATTACAAAATATTGTCAACCCTATTTTCAACTTTTGAGCGGGATTTTTCAAAGAAAAACCTAACTGATTTATAAATTTTAAATAATGTTTTTTATTGCTTGTTTTGATTGACATAGTCACTAATTTGTGCTAAAATAAAACCATCTTACGAAGAAGCGTTCAGAATTTTATCAGACTGAACGTGGAGTAATTCCGGAGAATCTCATTAGTGGGTGCCGAAGGTGCAAGGGTGGTAAGCCCGAATCTCTCAGGCAAAAGGACGGAACGGCTATATTTTAACCGCTTTTTTCTTTGGAATTGCTTTTTTATAAAGCAATTTTTTATTTTAAATTTTTTAGCAGGAGAAAAATCATGAAACAATTTTTAGCAAATCTAGAAAACGTTATCGGCGTTATAAACGGATATCTTGCCGACTATATTTTGGTAATTTTACTAATCGCCGTCGGCTTATTTTTTACAATTAAAACCAAATTCGCTCAAGTGCGTTATTTTGGCGAGGGACTAAAAAGACTTTTTGCAAAACAATCAAAAGATAACGAAAAAGGTATGAGTTCTTTTCAAGCCTTCACTACGGCAGTTGCCGCCCAAGTTGGAACTGGCAATATCGTGGGTGCATGCGGTGCTATTCTTCTTGGTGGTCCAGGTGCAATTTTTTGGATGTGGATTATTGCTTTTTTAGGAATGGCAACAATTTACGCCGAAGCCGTTCTCGCAGTTAAAACTCGCAAAACCAACCAAGACGGCTCTTTTGCCGGTGGCCCCGT
>JAZQWW010000059.1:0-1065 GCA_045632585.1 Christensenellaceae bacterium | reverse complement strand
GTTTCTAAAGATATATAATTTGGCTTTGCCGTCGTTAACTTTTAGATAACTTTTTACCCTTTGAATTCCACTAAAAAGGTCTTTATTTACGTTGGGGTTAGCAAGTATTCCGTAATCGAAAAAAAGTTCGGTCACAGACTTTGTTGACGCTAGCGTTTTTTGATTTGCCGCAGAGTCTATAAGTGCCGTTAATCTACCCTTGCTATCCGTTTTCCAGTTTAGACTTTGGCTAATTTTTTTTATTTCGCTTGAGTGATATTCGATATCTTTTCCCGCCTCAAAATGTTCGGCTACGACGTACACCACGCCGTCGTAATCAACTGCATACCAATGCGCCGATAACGGATTGTTAAGCCCTGGGTCAATCGAAATATTATCTTGCCAGTCGTAAGGCACGGGAAAAGGGTCTATAACGTGAACGTTCTCGTCAAACTCGGGATATACTAACCCGACGCTTTCTTTGAACCTGCCGTATCTACGACTTTCTAACTGGTCGTCGGATAATGACTCGGTTAAATATTTTATCTCTTCACTATCAAGATAAGGGTTGTCACCCCATTCCATAAACTCGCACCAAACTTCGCTTGAGTTTTTTTCGTTAAGATAGATTTCGTCGTAAACGAAGGTAAGCCCTTTAAGTGGAGTCATAGTCCCAAAAATATCGCCCTTTCTATCGAATACACGCATACGACATTCGTCGTAAATATCCTTAGGTGGTTCTTCGTCAAACCACACGAAGTCAAGCGAACTTCCTTGGAATTTTTCTCTGCCTTGGTCACACGACTTAAAGCCTATTACCGAAATTCCACCGAACACGTTTTTAATACGTATTTGGTCAATAATTCCATAACTTGCGCTTTCCTTTTTGCCTTGTAGCATAGTTATATCGTCTATCCACGACGGGTTTATATAACTTAAAACCTTTGCTTGCGCTCCGTCACGTTGAACTTGCGTTGAAAGTGACACCACCCACCCGAAAACGTTATCTTTATTTTCCCTATAAGGGTGTATCCCCCTTGCCATATACACGGTTTCGACTGCTCCACACTCGGTTTTTCCGCTTCT
>JAZQWW010000058.1:0-2968 GCA_045632585.1 Christensenellaceae bacterium | reverse complement strand
TTTCGCTGTCGCAGTCTAAAGGATTTTTTAATTCATAATCGCCTAAAATTCTAATTGTCTTTTGTGTAGTATCTTTCATTTTACCTCCATTGTTATTTTAATTATAGCATAGTCAAAGTTTTGTTTTCAATGTTTTATGACATTTATTTAAAATATTTTATATGGCTGAAAAACATATAATTCATTTAGCAAAAAGTTGTTATGGTTTTATAAAAATAAGTGTACAAACAAATAAAAACACGATATAATGTAATTATTAAAACTAAAAACGATGTGTTTGATAATAAGATTTTTACTGACTTTTTTCAACGAAAAGTTTCTATTGCGTAGAAATGATGGGACTTATCGGTATGGGTAATAACCCGATGGTAGGCGCTACCGTTGCTTGCGCAGTTGCTGTTGAAGAAGCATTTAAGAAATAAAACTTAAAATGAAAACGACCGAATTTTCGGTCGTTTTTTTGTTTTAGAAAAAAAGCACGGATTATTCCGTGCTTTAGTTTTATTTAGTTAAATCTGTTATTATATTTCCTTCAATAACAACGTTTGACGTTTCTAAATCGTTGATTTCAATTTTAGCGTTATTGCCGTAAAGAATATTATCTTTAATAATGATTTTATCCCCAAATTTAACTATAATGCTTGCATTTTTGCCAATATTAGTACAATAAATCATATTGTTAGTAAAAGTGCAAAGGGTAGTCTTTGTTGCGTTTTGATTATTATTTTCGTCAACTAAAATAGGTGTTGTGCAGTTGCGAATTACGTTTGAATTAAAAACAATACCCGTGCCGGATTTAATATATATTGCATTTGCTAAAGAATTAAAAGTGTTGCCCGTTATTGTTGCCATACCACTTTTGTAAACGTAAATACCCATATGGAAATATTTTGTGCCGGTAAAAGAATTACCAGTTATCGTCATGCCGGCTACGGCGCCAGTTTTAACACCGTATTTACAACCTATAAAGTTATTGCCTGAAATAACGGTGCCACTACTTTCAGCATCAAAGCCGTTACAACCATATTCGCAATCTGTAAAAGTATTACCAACGATGGATAAACTCTTTACGCTATAGCAATCGTAAAACCCGTTATAACAATCATAAACTTGGTTATTTGTTATGGAAATAGAATCAACGGTAAAACCGACGTGGATTCCGTTTTGTTTTGCTGATTCAATAATACAACCTTCAATTATAACGTTCCCGTTTGATTGAACTGAAATAGCATCGGCATTAGCACGTTTTACGTTGCAATCCTTAATTCTTATGTTATAACCAGTAGGGTCAATGTGTATTGTTGAAAGTTGGTATGAATACGGCTCGTTAGACTGTCTATTACCATCTAAGGTAATGCCTTCTATGATTATGTCACTACCTGGGTCGTCACCCCTAAAAGTGCAAAGTATTGAAAAGGTGCTAGAGAAAACTCCGCCACTACTTACTTTCACATCTCTAGCAACGCCATTTTTATAGTGGCGGTTATAACTAGCAATGGTAATTGTATTATTTATAGTGTCTATCGCAGTAATTTTTGCAGAAGTATCACCATAATTCGAAGTATCTTTTAATCCTATATAGCAATCTTCTCCAACTTTATATTTACTAGCATCTTCAACAGAAATCACGGTATCTCCAGCAGAAACGTCAGCGGTAATAGGTTGAGTTATCGCAGCCTTTTTGATTAAAGTTGCATTGTTGCCGATAAGATGCATATTACTGTACAACTGAATTGAACCGCTAAGTAAATACGTTCCTTCAGAAAAGTATAAGATTTTTCCTTTAAGGTGAGCCTCGTCACGTGCTGCACGAATAGCGGCCGTATCGTCGTTTACGCCATTGCCTTGAGCACCAAAATCTCTTACGTCAACGTATTGAGAGAAGAACCCGCTTTCATCTTTACCATTACTGCCGTTAGCACCGTCTACACCCTCGGCTTTTACACCAGTGTTTTCGCCATTAATGTACCAGTAGCCGTCAATTATTTCTATAGTAGGGGTCACACCATCTTGTCCATTACTGCCGTCTTGACCATTTGCGCCGTTAGCGCCGTCTACACCTTCGGCTTTTACGCCAGTGTTTTCGCCATTAATATACCAGTAGCCGTCTATAATCTCTATAGATGGAGGCGTGCCGTCTTGTCCGTTTTGACCTGTAGCACCTGTTTCGCCTTTATCTCCTTTTTCGCCCTTTATGCTTTCAAGCCATTGTTCGTAAGAAAGTGGAGTTTCTCCATTTTCTTCTGCGTAAGCGACGTAAGTGTTATATATATTAAGGATTTGGTTGTCATTGTTTGAGTTATTATCATTGTTAGTGCAACCAGAAAAAAATAAAGTAAGGAACGTTATGCAAATAATTGATAAAACAATAGTAAAAAATTTTTTCATTAAAAACTCCTTTAGACAAGTAGTGCGACTACTAAAGTAATCGCACAATGATAAGGTGCAAAATTAAATTAATTTGACAACCTAATTATAGCATTATTTTATTATTTTGTAAATTTTTTTAATATTAAATTAAAAAATGTCTAGAAAACAATTGTAATGCGGACTTACCGGTATGGGTAATAACCCAATGGTAAGTGCTGCCGAAGACTAAAGCAGTGGCTGTTGAAGAAGCATTTAAGAAATAATTAATTTAAGTAAAGTAAGTCTTGTTTTTTCAAGGCTTATTTTTATTTTCCGATAGTTCATAATGCTTGCAAAATTACTCATAATATGTTATATTTACAATATACGAAACGATTATGAGAAGAAATTTTTTTAGATTTTTTAGTTTAATAGTTGCACTTTTAGGCGCATGCTTTGCGTTTTCGTGTGGAGAGCCTTTACACGAACACGTTTTTTATAAAAAAACCGTTTCGGACGAGTATTTAGCGTCGTCCGCTACTTGTACCGAACCCACTAAATATTATTTCTCTTGCGATTGTGGGGAACACGGCGAACAAACCTTTGACGAAGGTGTACC
>JAZQWW010000057.1:0-1557 GCA_045632585.1 Christensenellaceae bacterium | reverse complement strand
AGAAGATTTAGATATGTGGTCTGACTGCGTTGCTAGAATGCTTTCGGCTATCGGCATTACTAATAAGGATATATTCCAAGTTGCGTTTGGATACGGCTTTTTCACGGGTGGTTTTGGACTTCACGCAGGCGTTGAAAAAATCGGCGCAACGGTTATTCCTATTTCTGCTGGAAATACGGCACTACAAATTCAAACAATGATAGACTTTAAGGCTACGGCTATTTGTTGTACGCCTTCGTACGCCATGTATCTTGCTGAAGAAATAGAAAAAATGGGCATAAAAGACCAGTTATCGCTTAAAGTCGGGATTTTCGGAGCCGAGCCTTGGAGCGAAAGTATGCGCCGTGAAATTGAAGAAAAGTTAGGTATTAAAGCCTACGATATTTATGGACTTTCGGAAATTTTAGGTCC
The DNA here is from genome assembly GCA_045632585.1 of Christensenellaceae bacterium. GTDB lineage: Bacteria > Bacillota > Clostridia > Christensenellales > Borkfalkiaceae > UBA1259. Next base: position 1,146 of record JAZQWW010000057.1, on the reverse strand, counting down.
CGGCGTTTCGTGTGAGTGTGAATATCAAGCGGGTATGCACGTTTGGGAAGATAATTTTATTCCCGAAATTATAGACCCTGACACGGGTGAAGTTCTTCCTGAAGGCAGTACGGGCGAACTAGTGTTTACCACCATTAACAAGCAAGGTTTCCCTATTATTAGATATAGAACGAGAGATATTTGCTCGCTTATTTACGAGCCTTGCAAGTGTGGTAGAACGCATCTTCGTATGAATAAGCCTACCGGTAGAAGCGACGATATGCTTATTATTCGTGGCGTAAACGTATTCCCGTCACAAATTGAAGAAGTATTGCTTAATTACAATAACGGCGAAATTACGCCTAACTATTTGATTAGGGTTGATAGGGTAAATAACACCGACACTTTCGACGTTGACGTTGAAATGAGTGAAAATCTATTTAACGACGATATTAAGAGCATTTCTAAGATAGAAAAGGATATTACCGAAAAACTTCGTTCGACTTTAGGACTTGGCGTTAAAGTTCACTTGGTTAATCCAAAGAGCATAAAGCGTAGCGAAGGTAAAGCAAAAAGAGTAATAGATAATCGTAAAATATAAGGGGAAAATATATGATAGTTGAACAAATTTCCGTTTTTATTGAAAATAAAGAAGGTAGACTTTCGGCGATAGCAAAAGTTTTGGCTGAAAATGAAATAGACGTTTCGGCGTTATCTCTTGCAGATACCGAAGATTTCGGCGTACTTCGTATGATTCTATGTAATCCACGAAAGGCTAAAGAAGCGCTTGCTAAAAGTGGCGTAATATGTAAAATAACAGACGTTTTAGCCGTTGCAATTGAAGATAGACCGGGTGGTTTTTCTAAAGCACTTGGCGTTTTAGCAAATAACGGTATTTCGGTAAATTATATGTACGCAAGCACTTCGCACGAAAAGGGTAAGGCGATTATGGTTTTAAGTGTAAACGACGTGGTAAAAGCAGAAGAAATTTTAAGCCAAAACCAGTTCAACGCTGTAAAACCTTCGGATATTTATAGAATTAGCGAAAAAGAATAATATGAGTGATTTTAGAAGATTTTTCACCCAAAGTCTAGTTGAGCCTTTAAGTATTGAAGGCGAAGAATACCGTCACGCCGTAAACGTTTTAAGAATACGTGAAGGCGAAAA
>JAZQWW010000056.1:0-2023 GCA_045632585.1 Christensenellaceae bacterium | reverse complement strand
AGGATCAAACTCTCCATAAAAGTAGTTTGAAAGCTCATTTGCTTTGCTAGCGCTTCAACATAAAGTTGAAGTCTTTTTTTGTTTGGCAGTTAACCAAACTATTATTGTTAACGTTTTGCTTGTTCAGTTTTCAAAGTTCATTTTGTTTCAATGTCGCGTTATCTCTTAACGACTTGTCTTATATTACAGGGTTTTTTATAAACCGTCAACACTTTTTATCAAAAAAATATCATTTTCTTTTCTTTTATTAGTTTCTTCCTATATTAATAGAATTTTTATTACCCGTGCAATCACCTAGAAAAGATTAAAAACGAATAGAAAAAATATCGAGGACCGTTCCTACGTGGACAATGCTAAAAGCAACTTAACGAAGTGTTACGTGCCTTTACGGAGCAAAAAAAACGAAAAAACTTCGCAAAACTTTTCTATTCTTCGCAAATTGAACGCAGAAAAGAGCAGTTCACCAAAGCTTTTATCAGGCTGGAGAAATTCCAAAATACAACGCTAAAGATAATTAATTTTTCATAGTATGTACTAAGCATAACTGCAGCGTACAGCACGGCTACACTAGCAGGATATGCTGTGCTGTATGCTACCAAATGCCAATTTTCCAAAAAAGAATAGCGCAGAACAGAAAAGTTTACAAAAGAATAGAAAAGAAAATCGTCTTCCACGAAACGTTAGCACCGTTTCCCCCGAAAAAAACAAAAATCTTCGCAAAACTTTTCTATTCTTCGCAAACACAAAGAGAAGAACGACACATTAAACGGCCTGTTAATGACATACAGAGGCTACGTAGAAGACAGCGAGCGGTGTTAAAGCTGGAAGTGGAGAAGCAAAAATATATAGATAATGTTCATAAGGAAAGCCACGAATGTTGTACAATCAACGTTTCGTGGCTTATTAATGTGCGTCTAAACTTTTTTTCTGATTTGCGTGCATAACGATACAATTAGGTCATTTTTCAACCTCAATATTACGTGTAAAACTCTTTTTATTTTTCTGGTAAAAATTTTATAATAACGCAAGGGTAATTTCGGTAAAACATTTAACTATCAATCTATTGGAGGGCATAATGAACACGAAACAATTAAATGAGCAATTTTATGCGAAAAGAGCACTCGTTGGTACTGCCGATCATTGCATATGTGAGGATTGTGTTTTTTATGCGGAGCAAATTATGAAAAATGATGCGCTTGTTGAGTTTTTGCATAGTAAAGGTCTCGATCCACAAAAAGCGGATGAAGTTTGGTGCTACATGGAAAGAGACGGATATAAGTATTACACGGTCGATTTTTTTGAAGTGCATGCAGATAAAGAAGAAACGAATACTTTCGGCAACGCAAAAGTTACAGTTTGCGTAAACACCTACGCTGAAAAAGAGACGCTTCCACACACATGCGCAATCGATGTCGTTTTTAAAATATAGCGTAACTATATTTCGTTCCCAAAGCGGTGTTCGGTAACATCCTTCACTAAAGTATCTTTTAACTTAAAAAGTATAGATGGCAACAAAAAGTACAAATGCTGCTGCGAGGATAGAAAGTATTGCACTTGTTTTCCGTTCTGCTTTTAGTTCCGTAATCCCTGTAATCAATGAAAGCACACCTAACGCAAAAAGCATGTAAGGCATAAACTCAAAGTTTTGCGTAATTAAACTATAACTTGCTAACCCAAAAACAATAATTGATAGTAATATTCTGAACGTTTTAAGCATTCCATTTCCACCTACTTCATTCTCTATATACATTCTAGTTTAGCATTTTTCTGAAAGAAGTCTCTCATCCTCAAAATTTCGGTTGGTATAAGCCAAAATGAAAAACGGGGGGGCAAATAACGAGGTACTAGCGAATGGCTCAGGAACAGTGCCGTTTGCTATTTTTTTGTTAAATCGCTCGCGAATAAAAGTGACAAAGGACTTCGTTTGTTTCCTGAATTTGTATGTTTTATACTTGCCTCAAAATCAAACTTGAGAGGAGGGGCTATGATGATTGCTGTTGTTGTCTGGCTGTTTGCTTCTACT
>JAZQWW010000055.1:0-1156 GCA_045632585.1 Christensenellaceae bacterium | reverse complement strand
TAATTCAACTTTAATCATTTTTAATGAGTTAAGAGTTAGTTTGGTGTTGTTGCTGTGATAGTATGCGATTAAGAAATAATCGTCACCCGATATGATTGCGGGATAGCAGTAAGAGTTCCAGTCGTCGTCTTCAAATACAAGCGGAATATTTTTACCGTTAAATAGGTTTTCGCCTTCGCCGTCGCAAATCATACCTATCATAGGGGTACGTCTACTCCATTCGTGTTGGTCGTCCTTTCTACCAGGGTAGTTGGGAATAGGGTTCCAAACCGCTAAAGTCTTATTTTTACAAACGTGACGGATTAGCATTGGTGCGCCTGGTGAATAGAAGATTTCGCTAGGAATAGGCTCTGTCCAAGTTTTTCCACCGTCTGTTGAAAAACTTTCGAATTGACTACCGGCAGTCGTTCTAGAATAAGAAAAGAGTTTGCCGTTTTCAATTTCAACTACGCCCGTTTCCTGAAGGCCTGAAGATGGCGAAGCAGTAAACGGCTCTGTTAAGTCGTAGAAAGTATATCCGTCGTCGTCGCTTGCAACGAATCTAGCGTTCCCCTTAAACGAAATGGTAACGCCGTCATAAACTTCGTGTCTATTAAATGGAACGATAATTCTTCCACTTTTAGTCATAATCGCTCTAGCGTTAGCACAGCCTTCGTAATAACCTTTAGTTAGAATAATGGGTTCGCTAAAAGTTTCGCCTTCATCGTTAGAACGTGTAAAAAACTTCGTCGTGGTGGCCTTGCCGTCCACCATAGATTTTTTTCCGTAGAAAAATCCTAAATCACCGTTTTTCATACGAAGTAGGGAAACGGACATAACGTTAAGATATCCTTCACCCGTTTCAACTAGAACCTTTTTATTTCCCCAAGTTTCACCTTCGTCACTTGAAAATATTGCCGAAATTTGCGAAACGTGGTGGTCGTCAAACGCTTCAGCGCCTAGCATTTCGGTATAAGCGTACATAATTCTTCCGTCTTTAAGCCTAATAAAGTCGCCTTCGCCTTTTCTACGGCTTTCTTTGTTTGCGCTCATAAAAAGCACTTCTCTACCAATTTTTCTCATAATAATTCTCCGTTAAATTAGTCTTTTTTTTCTTCTTCTGGATAAATATCTTTTAATTCAACTTTAATCATTTTTAATGAATTAAGAGTTAGTT
>JAZQWW010000054.1:0-3841 GCA_045632585.1 Christensenellaceae bacterium | reverse complement strand
AAGCCTTTTAAGTATAGGGTAGGTGGTTTTTTGGAAAATATTTTGATAACCGCAAACGGCGTGAACGTCAGTTCTAGCAAAGCCAGAGAAAACGTAAATAAAATCGTCCCTAGACGGGTGCCATGATAAAAGCACCATTTGCTTGTTTTTGTACTTTTTAAATTCTTCACTATAAGAAAAAACTACGCCACGTTTTTTTGAAATTATTTTCATTACTTTAATAGCCGTAAATGCAATAAGCCTGTTTGGGCGTTTGATTTTCCTATACTTAAAACTCTCGTGATAATCTTTACTCATTTGTTAAAATCCTTACGCATAAAAGTTATAACTTTTATATTATACTAAAAAAATACTAATCTTGCAACAATTTTTTTATTATGACTAAAACGGCTAAAACTACTAGTTTAACCGTAAAAAATTGGCTCTAAAAAAATATAAAAAGCGTTGAAAAAAAATTAGCGATATGTTATAATTTTTTTATAAACAATAAAGGAAGTAAATGACTATGAAAATGACGTTTCGTTGGTACGGCGAAGGAAACGATAAGATTAGTTTAAGTGATATCAAGCAAATTCCCGGTGTTGAAGGTATTGTTTGGGCGCTTCACGATAAAATGCCTGGCGAAATTTGGAAGGAAGAAGAAATTGCTAGAGTTAAAAGACAATGTGACGAGTATGGATTTAATATCGACGTTGTTGAATCGGTTAACGTTCACGACGATATAAAAATTGGACTTCCTACTAGAGATAAATATATCGAAAATTATAAAACGACTATAAAAAATTTAGCAAAGTTCGGCGTTAAGGTAATATGTTATAACTTTATGCCGATATTCGACTGGACAAGGTCTGACCTTTTCCACCCTGTAGGCGACGGCTCAACTGCGCTTTTCTATGAAAAGGGTATGATTCAAGACGATTATAATGCTATGGCGAAGTATATTTTAGACTTTACCGAAAAATATAATATGTCTTTCCCCGGTTGGGAACCTGAACGTATGGCTAAACTTGACGAACTATTTAAGGCGTACGAAGGCGTTGACCACGAAAAATTATGGGCAAACTTAAAATACTTTTTAGAAGCGCTTATGCCGACTTGCGAAGAAACGGGTATTAAAATGGCAATTCATATGGATGACCCACCGTGGGACATCTTTGGACTTCCAAGACTACTTGTTGACGAAAAAAGCATTGATAAGTTCTTAAAGATGGTTGACCATCCTTGTAACTGCTTAACGCTTTGTTCGGGAAGTCTTAATGCTAACCCCGAAAATAACGTTGCCGAAATCGTAAGAAAACATTGTGACAGAATAGCGTTTGCGCATATTAGAAACGTTAAGCACTTTGAAAACGGAGATTTTTCTGAAGCAAGCCACCGTGACTGTGACGGCGATACGGGAATTATCGAGATTTTAAGGGCGTATCACGATAACGGTTTTAACGGTTATATCCGTCCCGACCACGGCAGACATTTGTGGGGCGAAAAGGCTGGTACGGTTAGACCGGGATACGGCTTATACGATAGAGCGCTTGGAATTATGTATATGCTCGGCGTTTGGGATTTATTAGATAGATTAAAGGAGAGTAAATAATATGAAAGTTCCATTTAAGGTAGATTTAAGCGATAAAGTTGTGGCGATTACGGGTGCTGGCGGAATTATTTGTAGCGAGTTTGCAAAAGCGCTAGCAGAATGTGGCGCAAAAGTTGCGCTTTTAGACATTAACGTTGACGCTGCTCAAAAATACGCTGACGAAATCGGCGCAAACGCTATAGCAGTAAAATGCAACTGTTTGGAAAAGCAAAGCATTATAGACGCTAAAAAAGAAATCAACGAAAAGTTCGGCAAGGTAAACTTTTTGGTTAACGGCGCTGGCGGAAATAATCCGAGAGCGTCCACGGACAACGAAACTATGACGCCCGATTTAGTAGGCGTTAAAGACTTTTTCGCTTTAGAAGAAAGTGGGCTTAAATTCGTGTTCGACCTAAATATCACTTCGGCGTTTTTAGTGACGCAAGTATTTGCAGAAGATATGATAAAAACGGGTGGAAATATTATAAACGTTTCTTCAATGAACGCATATCGTCCACTTACCAAAATTCCTGCATATTCTGCTGCAAAGGCTGGTATATCTAACTTTACACAATGGCTTGCTGTACACTTTGCGCCTTGTGGTATTAGATGCAACGCTATTGCTCCGGGATTTTTCGTGACAAACCAAAATAGGGGTTTATTATTCAATCAAGACGGAACACCGACGGCAAGAACGGGAAAAATCTTAAACGCTACACCTATGAAAAAGTTTGGCGAAATTAGTGATTTAACTGGAACGTTATTATGGCTATCAGACGACACGGCAAGTGGTTTCGTGACTGGAACTATTATTCCCGTTGACGGTGGTTTTTCTGCGTATAGCGGGGTTTAAAAAGGGGAAAATCTTAAACGGCTCAAAATCGAGCCGTTTATTATCTAAAGTTTACTAGGTGAAAAATGAAAATAGCATTAATTATTTTATTATTGGTTATAGGTTTCGTGCTAATTATAAAAGGTGGCGATTACTTCGTTGACGGCGCAAGTTGGCTTGCTGAAGTTAGTGGTATTCCTAAATTTATTGTAGGGGCAACGATAGTTAGTGTGGCGACTACGCTACCGGAAATTATAGTTTCGCTTATTTCGGCAAAGGCTCAACCCGATATGGCGATTGGGAACGCTGTTGGCTCGGTTGTGTTTAATTCGGGCGTAATAATGGCAATCGCCCTAATAACTACGCCGTTTGTTATAAAAAGAAAAGATTATACGTTTAAGAGTTTACTACTTATTGGAACTATGGCGCTTTTAAGCATATTTTCATTTCAAGGCGTTGACCTAAAAAATCTTAACTTTTATAGTCAAGGTGTTTTTGGATACGTTGGCTCGGCTATACTTCTTTTAATATTTTTAACGTTTATAATAGAAAACGTAAAATCAGCAAAAGAACACGCAAGTTTAAGTGGCGAAGAGATGGAAGAAAAACCATCCAAGGATAAAAAGAGCGTTATTATAAATCTGCTTAAACTTATTTTAGGTGCAGGCGCAATTGCGTTTGGCGCAATACTACTTAAAAACAATGCGGTAAAAATTGCCGAAATAGCAGGCGTACCACAAGCCGTAATAGGCGTGACTATTCTTGCTATCGGAACTTCGCTCCCAGAACTAGTGACTATGATTATTGCAGTTAAAAAGGGCGAGGCAAGTTTGTCGGTTGGAAATATCGTTGGCGCAAACACTATAGATTTGGCGTTAATTTTACCACTTTCTGCATTTATTGCAGGGGGAAGTGGCGTACCCGTTTCTAACTTGCATTTATTAATTACTATGCCGGTGACTTTACTAATTGTTTCGATAAGTTTAATTCCAACGCTTATCAATAAAAGGTTTTCAAGATGGCAAGGAATTACAATGTTTGCTATATATTTAGCATATTTTACCTTTAATATAGTTTATACAGTTGCATAAAAGACAATGAAAACACCAATTTATTAGTTGGTGTTTTTTTATTTTATATTTATTTTTTCTAAAAGCGTGGTATAATAAATATAAAAGGAAAAAACAATGCTTAATTTTGATAAAAACACTTTTAGAGAAACTAATAAAAAATATAAAGTAATTATCGACACAGACCCTGGGGTTGACGACGTTGCGTGTCTTATTTACGCACTTTTCGACGAAAATATAGACATTAAACTTCTATCGACGGTGGTAGGGAATACTACGCTTGATAAAACCACTAGAAATTTACTTCATTTATTACATTTGTTTAATAAAAAAATCCCCGTTGCACGTGGCGCTAAAAAGGCTATGCAA
>JAZQWW010000053.1:0-2094 GCA_045632585.1 Christensenellaceae bacterium | reverse complement strand
ATCTAAAATTCTAGCAGTACCATAGTGAACTCTGTGATAAAGTTCTTCGGTGCTTGTCGCCGAAGAGCAAACGAAAAACTTATCTTCTACGCCTTTATCTTTTATTAACTTCTTAAACAAAAATTCGGCCATAGGACTACGACAAATGTTTCCGTAGCAAACAAAATTAATTCTTATCATCTTACCTTTATTTTAGCACAAAACCAGATAAATGTAAACACTAATCGCTCTGTGTTTGATTAGTTTTGATATTGACTTTTCGTCACTTTCTTTATATAATTAATAAAAAACAAAGGATAAACTTATGAAAAAAGGCAAGAAATATTCTTCTACGAAAATTCTTTTCAAAACGCTATTTGCTTCAGGTTTTTTTTACACCTTAATTGCTTCAATAACAACTTTGATTGTTTCGATAATAGGCTCGATACAAAAAATAAAGGACGGTATAAATGACGGCAACGGTTTGTTTGGCCTAAAGACCTTATTCGTTGTGGCTATCGCCGTCGTGGCAATTTCTATAGCGATATTTGGGACAATTAAATCTATATCTTCTCTTTCGAAATCCTTATTTCAGTTAAAAATCCTTAGGCAAAACTCCTGGAAACAAGAGATTTTATCCAAGGCGGGAACAAAACTCACACCGCTTTGCGTAAATAATGGATACAAAACGGAAGAGTTTAAGGGGGAATATTATTTAGCGTCTAACCAAGTTGATAAGTTTATTGCTAGCGACGACTTTAAAAAACTTAGCTTAAAAGTTTTTCCAAAAAAGGTTAAGTTTTCTAACAAACAGCGCCAAGTTTTATATAAAATCGTAAGCCAAAAAATCTCTCAAGGTAAAAATATCTTTAATAGTGATTTAGTTAGACTTCGCTCCGATATGCTATCGTCTTTTGGAAAACTCGATAAGCGAACGGATAAAAACACTATAATCGTTCAAAAAACCGATTATTTTAGCAATATTTCTTCAAACGATTTAATTTACGACCAAATTTACGACGAAACCGATGCAAGTTGGTTCGTTGGGAAAGATACGACTATCGACGATTACAATATGCTCTATAACCTTTCAGACAGTCCAGCGTCTAATATTATCGGCGTAAGCACCTTAGCAATAACTAGCGACAAAAAGGTGATTTTTAACGTTCAACGAAATAAAAACGACGTTAGTAACGACTGCATCGTTCCAAGCGGGTCAGGTTCAGCGGATTTTGACGACCTTTTAGTACAAGATAAAAGATTAAATAAGGAAAATATTAAAATTTGCAAAAAGAATTACAAACTAGCAAAACTAGACGCAAGAAACACTCGCAAAAGTATAATTAAAAACAAATACAACTGTCAAAACGAATTTGATAATTACTTTGGAAAATCGGAAATCATCAAAAACGCCAAGGCGGAACTAAATTATCAAAAATCAATGAAGAATTATCTCCACAATTTCTCCGACTTTTTAGTTAAGGCTACTGAAAGAGAACTTTTTGAAGAACTTCATTTGCCACAAACGGCAATAAAAGAGACTGTCCCTTGTGGATACATAAGACTTTTTAATCGTGGTGGAAAACCTGACTTTTTTGCTTTTTCCTTTACCAACGAAAATTCTAGCGATATAATCAATAATTTTAAACGCCGTAAATTTGAAGTTTGTAAAAAGGAAATTTATAAAAACACACGCCTTACGGATTATAACGAAGTCGCTTGTGCGCTAGCCGTTGATTTAGATAAGATTTTCACGCTTTCCGAACAAGAAATCGTATTAGAACTAGATAAAGAGTTTAAGAAGGAATTATCTAACGAAAAGGCTAAAATAGAAAAACTTTCAGTTCAGGTTCACTACCTAATTGAACTCATTAAAAATAATCGTGAATTGATTGATAAAAATCTAATTTAAAATAATTTATCCCACCGAATATTCGGTGGGATATTTTTTATAGTTCAATTTTTGAGCAATACGTTTTGTATTGTCCGTTTTCACACGCCCAGTGCGTCATAAGTAGTTCGTTTTCGCTAACTCTTATTGCGCTTGGTTGACCGAATTTTAAGAAGGCAAAAATGTCTGCAAAGTTGCCGTCTTTTGTCACGGGTGTTTTCGGC
>JAZQWW010000052.1:0-1962 GCA_045632585.1 Christensenellaceae bacterium | reverse complement strand
AGAGAAAAGATTAATTTTTCCGCTAGATAGTACGCTTAATCCTTTAGTGCTTTCAAAGATTCCAAAAACTAGCCCTTTAGCCGTTGTTTCACTATTAAAAATTTTACTAAAAATAAAGGTTAATGGCGATAATAGATTTATCGAGTAAAGTAGCTCGGTTAGAATAAAGAAAAACGTTATAATTCCGCCAACCACAAGCGTTGATATTACGCTTTCTAAAACGCAATCGTAAAAGTTAATATTCGTCTTTTGACTTATTAGTTTAGGTTGTGTTAGTGGCTCGTCTTTTTTGTAATTTCTAGTTAAAATTCCACTTAAAATTGCAACGGAAACGTTGATAAAATAGAGTAAAAAACCAAGTTTAACGCTGTTAAACATAAGTTTTCCAACGCAAAGTACGGTAAACGTGGGGGAAGACGTTGAACAAAAAACACAGGCTCTTTGGGCTTCGGCGTCGCCAATGAGTCCCTTATTTTTTAGGTTTGAAATTATGCTTGCACCGACGGGATACCCACAAATTATGCTCATAAAAAAAGCGTAAAGAGTAAGTCCGCTAGTCCTAAAAAGTTTTTTAGTAATAGGGGTAAATTTTGCTAGAGAATATTCTAAAAAAGGTATTTCGCTCATCATTGTAGTTATAATAAGATAAGGAAACATAGACGGAGCGATTATGGTAAGCCACAATAAAAAACCACCCTTAACAGCGTTAAAATAACCCTGCCAAAAGGTAAGTAAAATAATAAAACAAAGCAAAAGAAAAGTAAAAACCGCTTGATAGAAAAAATTTATTTTTTTAGTCATAATAAATTATATTATTTGTTGAAAAAAAATATAAAAGATGTTAAAATATTTACGTAAAAAATTTTGGTGGAAACTATGGATTTATTTGATTTTGTAAACGATAAAAAAAATAAGGCGCCACTTGCAGAGCGTATGCGTGCAAGAACGCTTAACGAATACGTAGGTCAAAAGCATATAGTTAGTGAAAACAGCCTTCTTCGTAGGGCTATTAAACTAGATAGGCTTGGTAGTTGTATTTTTTGGGGACCACCGGGTACGGGGAAAACCACGCTCGCTAACGTAATTGCAAATAACACTAACGGTTATTTCGTTAAACTTAACGCCGTAAACAGTGGCGTTTCGGACGTTAAGAAAGTTATCGACGAAGCAGTACAAAACTTCAAACTATACGGCAAAAGAACCTATCTTTTGCTTGACGAGTGTCATAGGTTTAGTAAAACGCAAAGCGATAGTTTGCTACCAGCTATTGAAAACGGAGATATAATTTTTATAGGTTCTACAACCGAAAATCCTTATGCGTCTATGACGCCTGCAATCGTTTCTAGATGTAGGGTGTTTGAACTTAAAAGGCTAGAAAAACAAGATATTAAAAACGCGCTTATAAAAGCGCTTAATGATAAAGAGCGTGGGCTTGGTGATTACGACGTGGTAGTGACCGACGATGCGTTAGAGCATTTGTCAAATATTGCGTCCGGCGACTTAAGAGTGGCGTATAACGCGCTAGAACTTGCAGTTTTAACCACTAATCCCGACGAAAACGGCAAAATTATAGTCACTTTAAAAGACGCTGAACAGTCAATTCAGCGAAAAGCGTTGTCGTATGACGAGCAAATGTATTACGATATGCTATCGGCGTTTTGTAAAAGCCTTCGTGGTAGCGATTCTAACGCTGCGCTATACTATATGCAAAGGCTTATTCAAGGTGGATGCGACCCACTACTTATTGCAAGAAGGGTTATAGCGCACTCGTCTGAAGACGTTGGTATGGCAGACCCAAACGCTTTAGTGGTGGCGACTAGCGCATTACTTGCTATTGAAAAAATCGGACTTCCCGAAGGGCTACTTCCACTTTCAGAAGCAATAGTTTACGTTTGCGAAGCCGAGAAATCTAACTCTGTGTACCTAGCAATGCACGGTGCAGGGGAAGACGCTAAAAATATT
>JAZQWW010000051.1:0-37724 GCA_045632585.1 Christensenellaceae bacterium | reverse complement strand
CGACTTTGGTTTTTTAGGCTTTTCTTCAAACTCGTAAATTTCGCCGTTTTCTTTTGTGTTAAGAATACCAAATCTAGATGCTTCTTCAATAGGAACGTTAATTGCAGCGATTGTACAATCAGCGCCGTATAAAACGTGATAGTTTATCATCATAGAATAATTCATTTTATAAATGTGGTCACCCGATAAAATTAATACGTATTCAGGGTCAAACTGCTTAATAAAATGCAAGTTTTGATAAATTGCGTTTGCAGTTCCTTTGTACCAATCAGACGAATTTTTCGCTTGATACGGTGACAAGATATGTACGCCACCGAAAGCCCTATCAAGGTCCCACGGTTGACCGTTTCCTATATAATCGTTAAGTATTAACGGTTGATATTGCGTTAGAACGCCGATAGTATCAATACCTGAGTTTACGCAGTTCGAAAGTGGAAAGTCAATAATTCTGTACTTACCACCAAAAGATACTGCGGGTTTAGCAATGTTGTTCGTAAGCGCATAAAGTCTACTACCTTGTCCGCCAGCAAGTAGCATTGCCACACATTTTTTTCTTCTTATCATATATTTCTCCTTTAATTTATTCAAATTTTGTAAAGTAAATTGCTGATAATCTAGGCAAATTAAATTTAATAGAGTTTTCTTTTCCGTGCGCAGATTTTTTAACCGTCCTAAAAGTTCTTCCCTTTAGTTTCCCACTGCCACCATATTTTTTATCGTCCGAACAAAGTAAAACCTTATACCCGCCTTCTTCAAGTCCAAGTCTATAATTATAATAGTCGTTCCCTGAAAAATTAGCGATAAATACTAAAGTATTTCCATTTTTATCTTTTCGCTTAAATGAAATAACATTGTTATCTTTTTCGTCGGGGCTTATCCATTCAAATCCCTGCCAACCACTATCGTTTTCGTAAAGCGAAGGCGTGTTTTTATATATATTATTTAGGTTAAAATTGTATTCTAAAAGTTTAGAGTGAAGTGGAAATTTTAGCATAAAAAACTCCAACCCTTCTGTATAATTCCACTCCTTAAACTGTCCGTATTCGCTTCCCATAAAGGTAAGTTTCTTACCCGGATGTGCAAATTGATAAGCGTTAAAAGCACGTAGATTACTAAACTTATCTTCAACGCTATTCGGCATTTTATCAAGCAAAGATTTTTTGCCGTGCACTACTTCGTCGTGAGAAATAGGAAGAATAAAATTTTCACTAAAAGCGTAGCACATTGAAAAGGTAAGTTTATCGTGTATTCCACTACGAAAATACGGGTCTTTTCCCATATAATATAGGCTATCGTTCATCCAGCCCATATTCCACTTAAAATTAAAACCTAATCCACCCTTTGAAACGGGCGCAGTCACCATAGGAAAGGACGTCGATTCTTCGGCAATCATAAGTGCGTTTGGAAATTTTTCAAAAATATAGGTGTTTAAGTTTTGTAAGAAATTTATGGCTTCAAGATTATAACTTCCACCGTTAACGTTCTTGCTCCACTCCCCATCCTTTCTATCGTAGTCACGGTAAAGCATTGAAGATACTGCATCAACTCTTAAGCCGTCTATATGAAATTTTTCAAAAAGAAAAACTGCGCTTGAGATTAAAAAACTTTGAACTTCGTTTCTTCCCCAGTCAAAAAGTCTAGTACCCCAAGTTTTGTGTTCCTTTAGAAATTTATCGGAATACTCGTACTGACAATGTCCATCAAATTCGTAAAGTCCGTGTTCGTCTTTAGGAAAATGCGACGGAACCCAGTCTAAAATAACGCCTATATCGTTTTTATGAAATTCGTCAACCAAATACATAAAATCTTTAGGCTCGCCAAATCTTGACGTAATTGAAAAATACCCCGTCACTTGATACCCCCAAGAACCGTCGAAAGGATATTCTGTTAACGGCATAAATTCAACGTGAGTATATCCCGCCTTTTTCACGTATGAAACTAACTCTTTAGCGTAATCAATATAAGAATAGTAGTCACCGCTTTCTTTTCTTTTCCAAGACGCTAAATTTACTTCGTAAATATTTATCGGTTTATCATAGAGTGGCGTTTTTTTCTTAATATAATCCCCGTCACTCCAACGATAACCATCAATATCGTACACCACAGACGCCGTTTTGGGTGATTTTTCAGAATAAAAAGCACACGGGTCGGATTTTAGAATAGTTCTTTTTCCCTTAACGGCAAACTTATATAGTGAATATGGTTTAATGCCTTCAATAAAAGTTTCGTATATACCACCCGTTGAGATTTTAGACATAGGGTTAGCGTTTTCGTTCCAGCCGTTAAAATCACCAACGACTGAAACTCCTTTAGCCCTTGGCGCCCATACTCTAAAGAAAACGCCTTCCACACCGCCAACAACACCACGGTGCGCGCCTAAATATTCAAATATATTATAGTTTTTGCCTTGATGGAACAAATAATTTGCAAAATCGTCGGCTTTTCTTTCTATAAACTTTGCCATTTATAAAACGTATTCATCCTTTTTCTTTGGAGCGTTATCCATTTCTTCTTTAGTCTTTTCGTAGCCCTTTCTACCAAATAACGCATAGGTAGCGTTTTTACCACCTTCTACCCCCGGTTGGTTAAATGTATTGATATTAAGCATTGCACCAGCGTAAGCCGTTTCAAGTTCAAATAAATACAATAGTTCACCGATAGTAAACGCATTTACTTCAGGTAGCATTATGGTATAGTTAAGTCTATTTGCTTGAGTTAAAGCGTATTCAGTCGCTAGTCTTTCAGTATTGATAAGTTCGCTTAAAGTGTGACCGCAAAGGAAATTAACGTCAGGAATATCTTTGCAACCTTCAGCGATAGGAACTTCAGCCCTGAAGTTTTCAACACCTATAATAGTAATAACTTTATCAAAAGGCCCTTCACGATATAATTGAACTTGAGAGTGTTGGTCGGTCACGCCAAGCGCCTTAACAGGAGTTTGACCAGCATAAACGAAATTGCCATCGTTATCTTGAGCCTTTCCTAAACTTTCGCCCCAAAGTTGACAATACCAGTCGGCAACAAACTTAAGACTATCAGCATAAGGCATCATAACCGAAATATTCTTTCCCCTACCAATAGCGATATATTCAAGTAATGCAGTTAAAAGTGCAGGGTTTTTCTTGAAATCTTTTTTAGAGCAAACTTTATCCATATAAGCAGCGCCTTTAAGCATTAGTTTAATATCAATACCTAAAACTGCTGCAGGAAGAAGTCCTACTGGGCAAAGTTCTGAAAATCTTCCACCAACACCGTCTGGAATATAGAAAGTCTTAATTCCTTCGGCTTTAGCAATTTTGATTAAATTACCTTTAGTTTCAGAAGTCGTCGCAATCATATGGTCTTTTGCTTTATCACCAAATTTCTTTTTTAAGATATCCCAAATGATTAAATATTGCGCCATTGTTTCACTTGTTGCGCCACTTTTGGTCACAACGTTGAACATAGTTTTATTAAGGTCGATTAAGTCGAGAAGTGACGCCATTCTTTCTGGGTCTACGTTGTCTTCAACGTAGAATTTAGGCGCTTTTCTTCTAGATTTTGAAAGTTCGTTATGTCTTAAATGACAAAGTGATTGAAATACCGACATAGGACCTAACGCCGAGCCCCCGATACCAAGCACCACAAAATTATCGAATTTCTTTCTTACGTCTTTAGCCGTAGCAATAATATCTTTAACTATTTCGTTTTGATTATAAGGAAGTTCCGTCCAGCCCATCATACCAGTACCACGATTATTTTGAACGTAAGCAAAAGCATCTTCAGCAAGTTTTTTATGTGAAGATAATAGTTTGTCCGTAAAGCCTTCTTTTTCGCCAACGAAATCAGCCATCATATTGTTGTAGTCAATTTTTAACGTCATTTCTTTTGAAAAGTTCTTAAGATTTTGCATAATTACTCCTAGAAAAATTTTTTATATTATTATAATAATATAACTAACAAAAATTGTCAATTACCGCTTGCCAAAATTTAACAAAAAAAAAGATTTTCTTTCGTCAAAAAAGAAAATCTTTCGCATTAACTACGCATCAATATCATTGATTTGTTTTTTAAGTTTATCTTGCATGTCGATATATTTGTTTAATTTATCACGTTCTGCGTCGACTAATTGTTTTGGGGCTTTCGCCAAGAAACCTTGGTTAGAAAGTTTTCCGTTAGCCCTTGCAATCTCACTCTCAACTGCTTTTAATTCTTCTAAAAGTCTTTGACGCTCTTTTGCTAGGTCAACTAATTCCCCTAGTGGAATAAATAGTTCAGCGCCGTCTATTACCTGTGAAACGGATTTTTCACAAAGTTCATCTTTACTAGCAATAAAATTAATATCACTAACCCCTGCAAGTTTTTGAACGTAAGCAGAGCCTGATTTAATTGCCTTTACTCTATTCGTGATGACAAATAGACTTACCTTTTTAGAAGGCGCTGCACCCGTTTTTACCTTAACGTTTCTAATTACTTTTATAATTTCTTTAATAAGTTCAACGTCTTTAACAGCTGAAAAATAATTTTTCTTATCGTTATATCTAGGATATTCAGAAACCATAATCGAACCTTTAGAGCTCGGAATATTTTTATAGATTTCTTCAGTAATAAAAGGTACAAAAGGATGCAAAAGTTTGAGAATTTGCGTTAAAACGTAAACTAAAACGCTTAACGTATCGCTCGTAGCCTTTTCGTCTTCACCGTAAAGTACGGGCTTGGTAAATTCGATATACCAATCGCAGAAATCGTTCCAAACGAAATCGTAAAGAATAGATAATGCAACGCCCATCTCGTATTTTTCCATATTGACGGTCACGTTTTTGGTGACTTTATTAAGTTTAGTAAGTATCCATTTATCAGCGCTTGAAAGTTTGCACTCGGAAAGCGCATGAATATCTTTATTTTCAGCGTTCATTAGAACGAATCTTGAAGCGTTCCAAATCTTATTCATAAAGTTTCTTGCGCCTTCAATTTTTTCGTCCGAAAATCTCATATCGCTACCAGCAGCAACACCATTGATAAGTGAAAATCTTAAGGTGTCTGCGCCGTATTTAGCAATAATTTCAGTCGGGTCAATACCGTTCCCAAGCGACTTACTCATTTTTCTACCTTGAGAGTCACGAACTAAACCGTGGATAAGAACGTCCTTAAACGGTATTCTCTTCATATGTTCAAGACCTGAGAATATCATTCTTGCTACCCAGAAGAAAATTATATCGTACCCCGTCACTAAAACGTCCGTTGGATAGAAGTATTTTAAATCTTCTGTAATTTCAGGATATCCTAACGTTGAGAAAGGCCATAGCGCCGAAGAGAACCACGTATCTAAAACGTCTTCGTCTTGGCGAATTTTTACGCTTTGGCATTTTGGGCAAACCTTAACGTCTTCTTTACTAATAATCATTTCACCGCAATCATCACAGTAGTATGCGGGAATTCTATGTCCCCACCAAAGTTGACGAGAAATACACCAGTCCTTGATGTTTTCCATCCAACTGAAGTATATTTTGCTAAATCTATCTGGGACAAATTTGATTTTTTTCTTTTTAACAACGTCGATAGCAGGTTCTGCTAAAGGTTCCATTTTTACGAACCATTGTTTAGAAACGATAGGTTCGATAGTATGATTACATCTATAGCAGTGACCTACGTTATGATGAAGTGGCTCAATTTTTTCAAGCAATCCTAAAGCCTTAAGTTCTTCAACTACCGCTTTTCTACATTCTAAAGCGTCAAAACCGTTGTATTTACCTGCAAGTTCGTTCATAGTTCCGTCGTCGTTCATAACACGAACTATGCTTAAGCCGTGTCTTGCGCCAACTTCAAAGTCGTTAGGGTCGTGTGCCGGCGTGATTTTAACAGCACCCGTACCAAAACCTAATTCAACGTATTCGTCCTGAATAACCGGAATTTCCTTATTAACAAGCGGTAAAATTAAAGTTTTACCATTTAAATGTGCATATTTTTTATCATTTGGGTTAACTGCAACGGCAACGTCGCCAAACATAGTTTCAGGTCTAGAAGTTGCAACGGTTAAGTATTCGTCGCTATCCTTTACTGGATATTTTATGTACCATAAGTTGCTATCTTCTTCAACGTATTCAACTTCAGCGTCAGAAATAGCAGTCTTACATTCAGGACACCAGTTTATAATTCTATCACCACGATAAATTAGACCTTTTTCGTAAAGATTTACGAAAACTTCCTTTACCGCTTTAGAACATTTTTCGTCCATAGTAAACGCTAATCGTGACCAGTCGCAAGAAGAACCCAAAAGTTTAAGTTGTTCAATAATTCTTCCACCAAACTTATCTTTCCAAGCCCAAGCGCGCTCTAAAAAACCTTCCCTACCAACGTCTTTTTTCGTCAAGCCTTCCTTTGCCATTTGTTCAACGATTTTAACTTCGGTAGCAATAGAAGCGTGGTCTGTTCCCGGTAGCCACAACGCACTATAACCCTGCATTCTTTTAAAACGAATGAGAGTATCTTGAAGCGTTTCGTCAAGAGCGTGACCCATATGTAATTGTCCCGTAATATTTGGTGGCGGGATGACGATAGTAAACGGGAGTTTATTAGCGTCTACGTTTGCCTTAAAATATTCGTTTTTCTCCCAATCAGCGTAAATATCGTTTTCAAACGCCGATGGATTGTAAGTTTTTTCCATATTCATAAAGGGTATTCTCCTTAAGCCTAGTTATTAAATTATACTTAATTTAAAGTCTTATGTCAATCGTTATTGAGCGCTCATTAGCAAATAAAGACTAAAAAAACATAATATAAACTATAAAAATCTATAACGGAGAAAAAAAATGAAAAAAATTTTAACAATTTTAACGACGTTAATTCTAGTTTCAACGTGTTTTATCGGTTGTAAAAAAGATGATAACGTCAAAATAGAACTAAACGAAGTCACGCATTCCGTTTTCTACGCTCCATTATATTTAGCCATAGAAAACGGCTACTTTGAAGAAGAAAATATTACCGTAAACCTTACTAACGGTGGTGGTGCAAACAACTCCATGACAGCCGTTTTATCCGGTACGGCTGATATAGGATTAATGGGACCTGAAACGGTAATATACGTTCAAGAACAAAACAAAGCCGACGCACCGAAGGTGTTTGGTCAATTAACTCAAAAAGACGGCTCATTCCTTGTTTCTAGAAATCCAGAACCTAATTTTCAGTGGACCGATTTACGTGGCAAAGAAATACTCGCTGGTAGACTCGGTGGCGTACCTGCTATGACGTTTGAATACATCTTAAACGAAATGGGAATGCAAAATAACGTAGATTTCACCTTGAATTTCGACGTTCAATTCAATCTAATGACTAGTGCATTTTTATCAGGTGTTGCCGATTATTGCACCGTATTTGAACCTACTGCATCCGAATACGAAAAGAATGGAACTTGGTATATCGTAGCAAGCGTAGGCGAACAAGGTGGAGAAATTCCCTACACTTCCTTCATAGCGCTTGACAGTTATATCCAAAACAACAAGGAAGTTCTTGAAGGCTTTACTAGAGCGATAAAAAAGGCATACGAATATATGGAAACTCACACCGAACTTGAAATTGCCGAAGCAATAGTAAAACAATTCCCTTCAACCACGATTGAAGCGATAGAAACTTCAGTAAAAAGTTATAAAGCAATAGACGCTTGGAGAAAAGATTTTAAGGCAACCGAAGAAAGTTTCGATAGACTTCAAGACATAATGATAAACGCAGGCGAACTTTCAGAAAAAGTTGAATTTTCAAAACTAGTAGATAACAGCATAGCCGAATCTATTTTTGGCTAAAAAAATAATATACACGGTGGAAGAAAAATGAAAAAATTACTTGAGATTAACAACGTTTCGCTTACCTATCAAACGCTTGAAGATGAAATTTTAGCAATCAAAGACTTAACTTTTGACTGCAACGAAGGGCAATTTTTATCAATTATCGGTCCATCGGGTTGCGGAAAAACGACGATATTATCAATGATTGCAGGACTTATCAAGCCGTCTGAAGGAAAAATCTTATTAGACGGAAAGCCAGTAAGCGTTCATAACGACCTTGGTTATATGCTACAAAAAGACCATTTATTCGATTGGCGAAATATAGAAAAAAACGTAATCTTACCGCTTGAAATTAAGAAAAAAAACTCACCAAACGATAAGGATTTTGCACTATCACTACTTGAAAAATATGGATTACAAGGTTTTAGAAAAAAATACCCCTATCAACTTTCGGGTGGTATGAGACAAAGGGTAGCGTTAATTAGAACACTTGCGTCAAACCCAAAACTTTTACTACTTGACGAACCGTTTTCCGCGCTTGATTATCAAACTAGACTATCAGTGTGCGACGACGTTTCAAACATCATAAAAACTGAGAAAAAAACTACTGTTTTAGTCACTCACGACATATCGGAAGCAATCTCTATGTCAGACATAATTGTAGTATTAACCGATAGACCTGCAAAGGTAAAAACAATAATCGAGCCAAACGTTAACGGCGACACTCCACTCAAAAAAAGAGAGAGTAAAAACTTTGGCGAAGTTTTTGAAAAAGTATGGAAGGAATTACACAAATGAAAACAAAAAACCAATTCTCTAAAGAACATATTTCGTTCGTCAAAAAATATAAAAAAGAAACGATTATCGTTTGGGTTTTTCGAATCGGACTTCTCACCTGCTTGCTTTTCTTTTGGGAACTACTATCACAATTAAACGTAATTGATTCTTTTATTACAAGTTCACCAAGCAAAATTTTTATAACGATTGGAAAACTAGTAAACGAAAACGATTTATTATATCACGTTTCAGTCACTTTATACGAAACTATTTTAGGTTTTCTTATCGCCGTTTCTTTAGGGTACGCTATTGCACTAATACTATGGTGGTCGGAACGAACTAGAAAAGTTTTAGAACCTTATATCGTAGTTCTTAATAGTTTACCTAAAATTGCGTTAGGACCTATTATAATTATTTGGTTTGGAAGCGGAACGAAAGCAATTATCTTTATGGCAGTTCTTATTGCTATAATAGTTTGTATTATTACAATGCTTTCGGGTTTCGTTCAGATAGATAATGATAAGATACTTCTACTTCGCTCGATGGGCGCAAATAAGTTTCAAATTCTAACAAAACTCGTTATCCCTGGAAGTTTTAGTAATTTAATATCAATGCTTAAAATTAGCGTAGGACTTTCGTGGATAGGTTCTATAATGGGCGAATATCTAGTTTCCAAAGCAGGTCTAGGCTACCTAATAGTTTACGGCGGGCAAGTTTTTAAACTTGATTTGGTAATGGCGTCAACGGTGGTTTTATGCGTGCTAGCAACACTTATGTACGCAGGTGTCGCACTACTTGAAAAATTACTTCTTAAACGCAAATAAGAAAATAAAAAAGTCCAAACGCACGTTTGGACTTTTTGTTTATAATAAAATACAAATTACTCCGCCTTTATTTTCATTGACAATTCTAGTGACGGTTTTTCTCATCTTACCTTGAACTTCTTTAGGCATAGTATTTATTTTCGAATACAAGCCGTCGCTTACAAGTTCGCAAAGTGGTTTACCGAACATATTCGTTTCCCAAATACCAGATGGATTATCTTGATATTTATCCATTATAAACGAAACCAAATCTTCCCCCTGTTTAGCAGTTCCCACGTAAGGCGAAACTTCAGCGGTCACGTCAACTTTCATAATATGTAAACTTGGCGCAGTCGCCTTAAGTTTTACGCCGTATCTACCGCTTTGTTTAACTAAAACCGGTTCTTCGAGATTCATTTCATCAATTGATGGAACGACTACCCCGTATCCGTTTTCTTCGGCGTCGTTTAAGGCATCTTTAATCTTTGAAAAACGCTTTTTAGATTCCGAAAATTCCTTAACAAAAGATAACAACGCATAATCGTCGTCAATACTTTCTCCACATTCTTCGGAAAGAACTTTATAAAAAAGTCCGTCTTTTGCCGAAAGAGAATAATTTATTTTACCTTCTCCAAGTTTTAGTTCGTTAATATTTAACGGATTAAAACTGTCGCTATCAGAATATAATTCCGAAAGTAAATTATAGTCTTTCATCTTGGTAATTTTATTAGAAACACCTTTAAGTTCACCAAGAAGATTTTTAATAATGGGCGAATCCACCGATAACGCTTGCATCCATTTAGGAAGTGAAACGTTAAAATTACGCATAGGAAATTCCATTAAAACCTTTTCCATAATAACGCTTATATCGTCGTTATTTAGGTTTAACGCATTTACGGGAATTACTGATACGCCATATTTATCTTCCAAAGCATCACAAAGTGAAAGTGCCGACGAACTTTCGGGGTTTTTACAGTTTAATATAATGACGAAAGGTTTGTTGTTCTTTTTTAATTCTAGGGCAACTTTTTCTTCAGCCACAGCATAATCTTCTCTTTTAATTTCGCCGATACTTCCGTCTGTCGTCACTAAAACGGCGATAGTAGAATATTCGTCAATTACTTTTTTCGTGCCTATTTCAGCCGCTTTTTCAAAAGGAATTTCTTCTTCACTCCACGGCGTTTTTACAAGTCTTGGTTTTTCGTCTTCAACTCCACCGTTAGCACCTTTAACAAAATATCCAACACAATCAATAAGTCTAACGCTTGCTTGAGCCTTGTTCTTAAATTGAACTTTAACGGCGTTAGCAGGCACAAACTTCGGTTGAGTTGTCATTATAGTTTTTCCATCTGCCGATTGTGGCATTTCGTCAACTGCAATTTGCTTTTGAAGTTTACCACTAATGTTTGGAATTACGAAATTTTCCATAAACTTAGTAATAAACGTAGACTTGCCGGTTCTAACAGGTCCAACCACGCCTATATAAATATCCCCGTCGGTTCTTTGCGCAATGTCTTTATAAATATCAAATTTATCCATAAAAAAACCTCCCACACATTACACTGTAATATATGAAAGGTTTGAATTTATTATGAAAGTTATTTTTTATTTTTCGTTATTTTGTTCTTTATTCTTTATTTTTTTTGCTTTAGCCTTGATAACCATACTTTTAATCGACGTTGGATGTTCGTCGCCTGAAAGCATTCTTTCAATGTTTTTCCTATGCGCAAGCCAAGTAAAGAAACATATTGATAAAATAATAAGGTTGGAAAAAACGTGTATAATAGAAGTGACAGAATTGGTTGTTTCCCCATAAGTCATAAAAAGCCTTATAGCAACGGCAATAGCCGGTGGAGTAATTGCGATAAACGAACCCATTGCACCAAACTCAGTCACGAAAATAAAAATTAACGCACATACTAGCGACATTATTACAACTACACCCCATGCTATTCCGTAAACGGAATTGCAAACAATCAAAACACCTATAGTAGACGCAATACCCTTGCCACCCTTAAAATCCATATAAACAGGATAAATATGCCCTAAAATAACGAATAATCCACTAAGCAACACGGCAAAATCCGCAATGACGAAATCCGAATTGTTAAATTTAGCACCACCAAAAACGAAATAAGTGACTAAAGTTGGAACTACGCCTTTTAACACGTCTAATAAAAAGGTGAAAATGCCGAATTTTATACCAAAATTACGACTCATATTAAGCGTACCGGGATTACCACTTCCAAGCGTTCTAATGTCCTTATTTTGACGCTTGGAAATAAAAACTGCCCAGTTAATGCTACCTATTAAATAACTTAACGAAGTAAAACAAATAATAAGCAAACTATTCATCATCTTTTTCCCTAATAACTAGTTTAATAGGTGTTCCCCTAAAATCATAAGCGTTTCTAATTGCATTTTCCAAATAACGCTTATATGAGAAATGCATAATATTTTGGTCGTTAACAAATAGAACGAACGACGGTGGCGCAACCGAAACCTGCGTAGCATAATTAATTTTTAATCTTCTGCCGTTCACCGATGGCGGTTCGTTAACTCTAACACAATCTAATATTAGTTCGTTAAGTTGTCCAGTAGGAATTCTCTTATTAGAGTTTTCAAGCGCAGTTTGACAAAGCGATAAAATCTTTTCTACCCTTTGACCAGTTTTTGCCGAAACGTAAATAGGAAGAATATAATCCATAAACTTTAATTCTTCATTAAGTTTAACGTTAAATTCGTTTACAGTATGAGTGTCTTTTTCTATTAAATCCCACTTGTTCATTGCGATAACCGACGGCTTGTTTTGTTCGTGAATATATCCGCAAATTTTAACGTCTTGCTCGGTTATTCCTATCTCACTATCAATGAGCATAATACAAACGTCAGCACGTCTAATAGCGCCAAGCGCACGCAATACGCTATAATATTCTAAGTCTTCTTCAACGCTTTTTTTCTTTCTAATACCTGCCGTATCAATAAGCGTAAATTCCTTGCCGTCAAAAGTGAATTTGGTGTCTATAGCATCTCTAGTAGTACCTGCTATGTCAGACACAATAGTCCTATCAAAACCTAGTATTTTATTACATAAACTAGATTTACCGGCATTTGGTTTTCCAACTACGGCAATCTTAATCGAATTATCGTCATCGTGCTTAACAAGTGATGAAAAATGACTTGTCACTTCGTCAAGCAAATCACCTATACCACTACCGTGTTCCGCCGAAATACCAAAAGGTTCGCCTAGTCCTAAATTGTAAAATTCATATAGACTTTCGGGCGAATAATTATCAAGTTTATTTACGGCAAGAATTACGGGCTTGCCTGATTTGCGTAGTTTTTGAGCCACGTCTTTATCGGCTTCGTTAAGCCCCGTTTTCACGTCGGTAAATAGAATAATAACGTCAGCCGATTCAATAGCAATTTCTGCTTGCTTTTGAATATGTTTCCACATTACGTCGGTTGACTTAAGTTCAAGCCCACCCGTATCTACTAACGTAAAATAATTACCACACCACTCTGCATCAGCGTATAATCTATCACGTGTGACACCTGGAAAATCTTCTACTATTGAAATCTTTTTGCCTACTACTTTGTTAAAGAAAGTAGATTTTCCCACGTTGGGTCTACCAACGATTGCTACTAATGGTTTACTCACTTTTGTTTTTTCCTTATAACTATAATAAAATTAAAATACTGCATAGAATAAATACGGCAAGAGAAATCCAGTAAGTATAAAGATAACCTTTAGATTTTCCTTTTACGAATTTATATGAAGTCACGCCGATAACGATTGCGACACATAGATTTTTAATAGTGTCCAAAATAGTAATTAAGGCACCTTGAATTTTTAATAAATTAAAATGTGAAAACACTCCAACAACCTGTAATAGTGCAAAAATTACAAGTGCCACAAACGCAAATAACTTAAGTAAATTAACTTGCTTTTCTCCGTCTTTCATATAAACCTCCATTAAACTTCTATTTCTTTCAATTTTTTAAGTATTTTTTCAAAATAATCTGGAATAGGCACTTCAAAAGTCATCCTTTCGCCACTACTAGGATGGTTAAACGCTAATTTTTTAGCGTGAAGCAGTTGCCCTTCTAGATTAAACTTTTGTTTTTTAATGCCGTATTCCTTATCACCAACCACGGGATTTCCTAAATATTTAGCGTGAACTCTAATTTGATGAGTTCTACCCGTTTTAAGCGAAAATTCGCAAAGCGTATACCCGTCGTATCTTTTTAGTACTTTGTATTTTGTAATCGCAATTTTTCCGCCTTCCGTGACAGCCATTTTAGTGCGATTATTTTCATCTCTACCTATGAAAGTATTTATCGTCCCACTATCCGTTTTAAGATTTCCTTCAAGCAAGGCGACGTATATTCTCTTGCAAGATTTTTCTTCAATTTGTTTAGCAAGGCTTACGTGCGATTTATCGTTTTTAGCAACTACTAGTAGCCCCGAAGTATTTTTATCAATTCTATGCACTATTCCCGGTCTTATAACACCGTTTATACCCGACAGTTTGTCCAAATGGTATAAAAGTGCGTTTACCAAAGTCACTTCGCCTGCCGTTCCGTTTCCAGCGTGAACGGTAAGTCCTTGCGGTTTATTTATTACTGCTAAATCGTCGTCTTGATAAACTATATCAATCGGAATATTTTGCGGGGTTAAATCAAGCGTTTCATTTTCAGGAACTTCAAGACTAACAACATCACCTTTCTTGCACTTTTTGTTGGCTTTAACGCTTATTCCATTAATGAAAAGTAGCCCTTCGTCAGCAAGTTTTTTTATTCTTGAACGTGAAACGTCACTCTTTGAAGACAAAACGGCATCAACTCTTTCGCTAATATCTTCTTCATAAATAAACTTAATCTTTTGACTTTGCATCTTTTTTACCAAAAACAGCGTTTTTATCAATAAAAAGTAGGTGTATAATAGTCATCACCATACCAACAGACAAATAAACGTCGGCTATATTAAAAATACCGAATATTCTATTACCAAAAATTTGAATACATAAAAAGTCTACGACTTTACCCATGGTAATTCTATCAATATAATTACCTATAGTGCCTGCAATTATTAAAACTATAGATATACTTAAAAACTTATAGCGGTTTCTTATTGCATAAAGTAAGCCAAGCACAAAAATCACTACGGCAACTGGCGTTATTACGGCAAAAAAGGTTTGAGCCCACGCCTTTCCCGAAAGCATACCGTAAGCAGAACCCGTGTTATACAAAAAAGTAAAGTAGAAAAAGTCACCGAAAACTTTTTTTCTATTAAACGCTAGGTTCTCTTTTTGGTTTAGTATTACGAAATATCTTTTAGTAAGTTGGTCTAATAAAACGAAAACGGCGATTACTAAAAGGCAAACCAAAAAGATAATTAATTGTCTTCGGTTAGTCCTAGTTCTTTGCATAAGTCCTCCAAAACGAGTTCGCCGGGATTTAAAACTTCGTCAATATTAAAACCACTATCGCCGTTTGCAACTATGTAATCGTTTATTTTCTTTTTTGGATTAAAAATTTGGTTTTTATCTTGATGTTTTTTTAGTTTTTTATCGATTTTCTCAATTATTTCTTTACTAGTTAGGTTGCTTGAAAGTAAACTTTCTAGTTCGTTTTTTACTTCTATGGCGCCTTTAACCCTAGGATATAACGGATATTTTTCCTTTAATACATCAAAATACGAGCCAAACCTTAAAATAAAGTCTTCAAGAGTTCTAACGGTTAAATCATATTGCGATAAAATTGCTTTATTCGCATCAATAACCTTTTGTTCTGCTGATTTTAGCGCACTTAAAATAGCGTCTTCTTTCTCTTTATAGTAATCTAGTTCTTGTTTTAACTTTTTATTCTCCGTGCTGAGTTCTTGTATTGTATCTTTTTGCGAATTTATTAAAAGGTTGAATTCATTTGTTAAATTATTAGCAAAATCTATAACTTCTTGCTTTTTATACTTTCTTTTTGAAAGTTCCAAAATTTATTCCCCCTTTTATGAGTTTCTAATCTTTTCTATCATTGATTTTTTTAGTTCGTAAAGCCCGTCCGACAAATCGACTTTAAATAAATGTGGTCTATCAAGACGCCTATATTCGTCCCAAAACGACGCTAATTGTTTTTTAGCATATGCCTTGGTCTCTTTAAGCGACGGAAATTTATACACTGCTTTTCCGTCTTTTATTACGTCAACGTGAAGTGATTTAAGTTCGTAATCGTTAAACGTCGTACTTTTCCATCTTTCAGTCGGGTGTTTAATAGTCAAAGGTTTAGAAGTGTCAATTTCTTCTTCGTTTCTAAGAAAAATTAAGTCGGCTTCGGCCTTACCAGTCTTTTTATCGTAAATTCTATAAATATTCTTAAAGCCTGGATTAGTAATCTTTTCAGCCGTTTCCGATATTTTAATTTTTGGCGTAATATTTCCTTCTTCATCAATAATTGCTGAAAGTTTGTAAACACCACCGAGAGCCGGCATGTCCGCACTAGTTATAAGCCTAGTTCCAACGCCCCAAGAATCAATTTTTGCACCTTGATTTTTAAGCGATTCAATAGAATATTCATCTAAATCACCCGATGCACAAATTTTTGTGTTTGGATAGCCCGCATCATCAAGCATTTTTCTTGCTTTTTTAGATAGATATGCAAGGTCACCAGAGTCAAGCCTAATTCCTACCGGATTATATCCTTTTTCCTTAAGTTCATCAAAAACTTTAATAGCGTTAGGTATACCTTGTTTAAGCACGTCATAAGTATCAACTAAAAGCAACGTGTTTTTAGGATATACTTCCGAATAAGCCTTAAACGCCGAATATTCGTCTTTGAAATTCATAACCCAACTATGAGCGTGCGTGCCTGAAACAGGGATATCAAACATTTTTCCAGCAAGTACGTTAGAAGTAGAATCACAACCACCTATAACGGCTGCTCTAGCGCCGTAAATCCCAGCGTCTGGTGCTTGCGCACGACGAAGACCGAATTCCATTAGCAGGTCGTTTTTAGCCGCATATCTAATCTTTGCGGCTTTTGTTGCGATTAGTGTTTGAAAGTTAATTATATTAAGCAACGCAGTTTCAATAAGTTGCGCTTGCATTATAGGCGCTTTAACCGTCAAAATAGGCTCTCCCGGAAAAACCACCGTACCTTCGGGTACAGCGTAAACATCCCCAGTAAACTTAAATTCTTTTAGAAAATCAATAAATTTATCAGAGAATATATTTAAACTTTTAAGGTATTCTATTTCTTCAGTTCCAAATTTTAGGTTTAAAATATAATCAACGGCTTGTTTTAGACCACAAGCAACCGAATAGGTAATCATACCATTTTGACGAAAGAACAGGTCAAAAACGGCAGTTTCTTCATTTCTGTTTTCTAAAAGATAGCCGTTCATCATTGTTAGTTGATAAAGGTCTGTAAGTAATGTTAAATTTCTTTTATCCATAACGTTAATATTCCCTAAAAAGTAAAATATTTATGATATTACGTGAAAATTTCAACACAAATCCACATTAAAAAGTATTATAGCACACTTTTATTTTTTTGTAAATAATTTTTACTAGCACATAAAGGTATTTCACCTTGACTACTCTATTTAAATATGCTAATATATCTCATGGAGAAAACATATGATAGGTATAATCGTAGCACTAAATAATGAAGCAAATCCCGTAATAGAAAAAATTTCAAACGCTAATACTAGCGTTTTTTGCGGTAAAAAAATAGTTAAAGGTCAATTAAACGGCAAGGACGTAGTTTTAATCGTTTGCGGAATAGGCAAGGTAAACTCAGCGTTTTGCACTCAAATTTTAATCGATAAATATTCAGTTGATAAAATCGTAAATTTCGGTACGGTTGGCGGGCTATCCGAACACGTGAGCGTTGGCGAATACTATCTAATAGAAAAATGTTGTCAATACGACTTTGATTTAAGTGATTTAGACGACGTTTCGGTAGGATATATTCAAGATTACGACACCGTTAATTTTACCCCAAGTAAGCCGAAAATAGACTTCCTTGCTTATAAAAATCTGGCAACGTCTGATAAGTTTACTTGCAAGGATAGTGATATCGAAACGGTTAAACTTCTTAACTGTCACGTTTTTGATATGGAAGGCGGAGCAATCGCCGAAGTTTGTACAGCAAATCAAATTCCCTTTTACCTACTTAAAGGCGTAGTTGACGTTCATGGTAGCGTCACCCATAAGGAACAATTTATCTCTAATCTTGATAAAATTTGCATGAACTTTTCTATTGTAATACCAGAATTAATAAGCAATATCTAATTTTTGTTTAAAAACAAAACCTTCTATGAACTTTCATAGAAGGTTTTTTATTTTGCAATTTTGATTATTTTTTACCGAAAAGTTTACGCATAAACGCTGGTAGTTCTTTACCTTTTGTTTCAGGTTCAATCGGTGCATTTTCAACATTTTCCTCGACCTTTTCTTCTACAGATTCAGAAACGGGAGCAACAGGCGCTACTTCAACGGCAACACTCTTTTCCTTGTTTTCTATTGCTCTCAAAAGTGGAAGAGTTTCTTCTACCTTATTAGAAGATAGCACGTTGGTCTTAAATTCTTCAACGTTGTTTGGGGCAAAACCCGTAGCGATAACGGTAATCTTAACTTCATCAACCATACCTTCATCAATCGTCGCACCAAATATAATATTAGCAGACGAATCAATTATACCTTGAACAAGAACTGCAGCCTCGTTAACTTCGCCAAGCGTCAAGTCTTTTCCACCCGTCACGTTAAGGATAACTGATTTTGCACCTTCAATAGTCGTTTCAAGTAGCGGACTAGATACGGCTTGTCTAACCGATTCAATAATTCTATTTTCGCCTTTTGCTCTACCTATACCCATATGAGCAAGACCTTGATTTCTCATAACGGTATTAACGTCGGCAAAGTCTAGGTTAATTAGTGATGACGTTGCAATTAAGTCCACTATACCAACTACACCTTGCTTAAGCATATCGTCGGCAACCTTAAACGCATCAAGCATACCAACGTTTGAAGGTAAAAATTGAAGTAATTTATCATTAGGAATAATTACAAGCGTATCAACGTATTTTTTAAGATTCGCAACCCCTTTATTTGCATTTTCATTTCTCACTTTTCCTTCAAACGAGAAAGGTTTAGTGACTACGGCAACAGTTAAAACACCTAGTTCTCTAGCAATTCTAGCAATAACCGACGCAGCGCCGGTTCCCGTTCCACCGCCCATGCCTGCAGCGATAAAGAGTAAATCCGTTCCTTTGAGAACTTCTGCTATTTCTTCCTTACTTTCTTCAGCAGCCTGTTCACCAACGTTAGGATTGCTACCTGCGCCTAACCCTTTAGTAAGTTTTGCGCCGATTTGAACACATCTATCCGCTTTTGAAAGTAAAAGCGCTTGATTATCTGTATTAACGGCAATAAATTCTGCGTTAGAAACATTTGATGCAACCATATTATTAACAGCATTGCAACCACCGCCGCCAACACCCATTACCTTAATAACGGCAGATCCAATTTGCATATTTTCTTGACCAAACATATTGAAATTTCCTCCAAAATCAAATTAAAATTAACCTAAAATCAAATCTAAAATTGATAACACCGAAGAATCGGTAGCCTTATCTCCTATAGGAACTTGTGGTTTAGTAATATAAACTGTTGAGCAAAGTCTATTAGAAACGTGTTCTTTTGCGCCCCTTAAGAAAGTAATTCCGCCACCCGTTATAAAAATTGGCACGTATTCGGGGATAACAAAGCCTGATTTTTCAATAGAACCTAAAATATTTTCACAAAGCGTATCAAGCCCACATATTATTGCACGTCTCACCGTTTCAGCCGTGTAAATTTGTCCGTCTGTTCCGTGCATTAAATCAAAATTTCCACCGTCAAACTTACAAAGATTTATATTCCTTTTTAAGTCTTCCGCAACGTCAAAATCAACGTCTAAAGTTTCGGTAATTGCGCCGGTTAGATATCCACCGCCATAGTCGAACGAGTTTTGAAAAAGTATTCCATCACCCTGTATTAGTGAGAACGTTGAAGATATATATCCTACGTCAAGTAGTATCGCTATTCTATCTCTTTCTTCCGAAGAAAGTAAATACATGCTTTCGGCTAACGCTACGGACACGAATTCAACACTTGCCCCACAAACGAGTTTAACTGAAGATTTAACGAGTTCTATAAAATAATTACTACAAAGTATAAACGAAAGTTTGCCTTTTAGAATTTCACTCACTTCACCAACGGGGTCAGGTAATCTTCTATAATCGTTTAGTTCGTAAGAAACTGCCGAACGATTTATTAGCGTGTGTTTTTTTGACATTGGGACAAAGGCTGAATCAAACAAAACGTCAACGTCTTCTTCAGTAATTTTTTTCTTTCGTGGAAAAGAAATTTGACTTTCTTTAACCACAACTTCGGTAAATGCACCTGGAACGCCAACGTATAAAACGTCTAAATTTAATATTGACTTACGTATGAACTCTGTTGCTTTTGAAATAACCGATTTAAATTCGTCAACATTAAGAAAAACACCATCAACGTATCCGTCGTAAAAAAAATCATTTCTTGATTTTATTATAAAGGTCTTATTTAATCCCCTTTCGGCAACTATTGCAGTAATTTTTCCAGACCCAACGTCTAAAACCGCAACTTGTTTCTTTTGCATAATCCCCCTCTTTAAACGCCTTCAGTCCAAGTGGCTTTAATTTCACCTGATATAGCGTCAACGTAAACTGTAATCTTCTTAAACGACTTTATAAAATCGTCGTCACATTTATCATATTCGTTAAAAGCGTAATCAATTTTCTCGCCACCCCTAACGTGAGCGTCGGGCACTTCTATTATTACGCCCGTATAAGTTTTGAAAAGCGCAACACGTTTTTCAGGTGCTTTTTGAATTTCTATGCTACTTATGCAGTTATAATAGTTTATTTTTTTAGCCATCAAAAATACTGAAAATAACAATTCGTCGTCGTTAGTTTTGATAACATGTCCACTATTAGAACTTAAAATTTCAAGCCCGTTAAAATTTAGGCTTACAATTTCTCTATTTGCATTGTATTCTTCTACGCTTTTAATAACGAAACCTTCTTCGTCTAAAAGGTAAGTCTTGTCCCCACTCACTACGGCGAAAGTTTCTTTCCTTTCTTTAATTGAAACGGTTAATTCGTCGGGATATTTTTTTTCTATCGATACGATTTTATAAGCCGTATATTTCGCCAAAACTTCTTCTATTTCAGAAGAACTTAAAAATAATAGATTTTTACCCTTAAATTCTTCTAACGAAGTTTGTATTTCTTCTACTTCATAGCCTTCCAAGACTTCAAAATTAACATCAACTTTATTAATAACGAAAATATACGCACAAGAAAAAACGACGCAAACCAAAAAGGCAATCGTTATAAGCATAAGGTATATTTTCTTAATATTCATATCACACCTATCTCTTGTAAATTTGTGCGCCAAGCAAACGCAATTTTCCTTCAATATCGTAATACCCACGTTCTACGTGACGGATACCGTTTACAACCGTCTTACCCTCGGCACAAAGTCCTGCGAGTATTAACGACGCACCGCACCTAAGGTCGTACGCCGTCACTTCTAGTCCATGTAATTTTTTTACGCCTTTAATAATTGCGTTTTTACCACGCACCACAATTTCCGCACCCATTTTCACAAGTTCAGGAATATGCCTAAAACGCATTTCAAACATATTTTCTTCAACTATTGAAAGCCCTTCGGAAACGGCAAGTAGCGACGTAATTTGCGCCTGCATATCAGTCGGGAAAAAAGGATACGGCCCTGTCGAAACCGAAAAACCTTTACGGATATCCCTACTTTGCATATATATTATATCATTACTTATAGTAATATTACAAGTGTTATCTGAAATTTTCGTTAATAATGCCCAAATATTTTCAGCGCTTGCGTTTTTTATCTCTATTTTTCCACCCGTAATTGCGCCTGCTATTAGATATGTACCTAGTTCTATTCTATCAGAAATAGGCTTATGCTCGGCACCATGAAGTTTTTTTACGCCTTCAATAGTTATAAGCGAACTACCTGCGCCGTGTATTTTTGCGCCCATTTTATTAAGTAGTTTTGCTAAATCAACTATCTCTGGCTCTTTTGCGGGATTATGTAGCACGGTTATACCTTCTGCTAAAACGCTTGCAAGCATTACGTTTTCGGTTGCACCAACTGATGGGAAATTAAGGTATATTTCAGCACCTTTTAGTTTATCTCTAAAAAAAGTTATGTTTTCGCCTTCGCAACAAACGTTTACACTCAAACTCTTAAAGGCATTAATATGTAAATCTATCGGTCTAACACCTATTTCACAACCACCAGGACGAGCAATTTCAGCCTTTTCAAACCTTGATAAAAGCGCACCAACCATAAGGACGGACGCTCTTAATTCCCCCGTTAAACTTGACGGCAAAGTAAAAGATTTGACTTCCTTGCCGTTCAATATTAAATCTTTTTCTATAAACTCGGCCTTAACGCCTAAATAGGTTAAAATATTAACCATACTCAAAACGTCTTGAATTTTAGGGCAATTTTTTATTATTACGTCTTCATCAGTCAAAACAGAAGTTGCTAGCATTGGTAGCACGGCGTTTTTTGCGCTTTCAAGTTCAATGCTACCGTCTAGTTTTTTTCCGCCTTCAATATAAAATTTTTGCATCTATTCACCAAAAGATAATTGATATAATATTCTATGGCAAACGACACTAAAATGTTGACGAATCTATTCTAGAAACGCTAAACAAAATCCCCATTTCACTCATAAAGATTATTATCGAAGTATTTCCACTAGAAACTAGTGGAAGCGGTAGTCCCGTAGGTGGAATAC
Organism: Christensenellaceae bacterium; assembly: GCA_045632585.1. Lineage (GTDB taxonomy): Bacteria > Bacillota > Clostridia > Christensenellales > Borkfalkiaceae > UBA1259. Next base: position 15,517 of record JAZQWW010000051.1, on the reverse strand, counting down.
TTCCCGTAACCACCAAAGCGTTTACTACGACCTGTACACCGAAAATCATTGTAATTCCTATAGATATCATAAAGCCGAATAAATTTTTGGCTTTTAAGGCAACCTTAAGCCCACTAAAAATTATAAAACCTATAAGCAAAAAGAAAGCCAATATTCCTATAAACCCGATTTCTTCACCTATTACAGAAAGAATAAAATCCGATTCGGCAAAAGGTAAAAAAGCGTATTTTTGCCTTGAATTACCTATTCCAACACCGAAAAAGCCACCAGAACCTAATGCGTAAAGTGATTGAAGTAATTGATACCCTTCCCCTTTTGGCGACGACCAAGGATTAAGAAACGCCGATAATCTTTTAAGCCTATACGGTTCAATTAAAATAAGTAAGACACCTAAAAGCAATGCTGGAACTATTAGTGCAAAAAAATATTTCAATTTCATTCCAGCACTAAATAGCATAGTCAACAATAGTAGCCCCATACAAACGGTTATAGACATATTTGGCTCTAATATAATAAGCAAACAAGTTAAAACACCAAATGCAAAAACTGGCAATAGTCCTATGAACGTTTTAGATTTTTCGGGATTGTTTGAAAAATATGTAGATGCAACCAAAATAAGCGCAAATTTAGAAACTTCTGACGGCTGAAGGGTAAGCGGTCCTAACCTAATCCAACGTCTAGCACCGTAATTTTCAACGCCTATTCCCGGCACAAAAACAAGACAAAGCAACACTAAAGAAATTACTGCAATAATAATACTGATTTTTTTTAGTTTATTATAATCGATTAGTGCAAAAACCATCATTGCAATCGTCCCTATAAAAATACCAAAAACTTGTTTTTTGACAAAGAAAAATTCGTCACCATACGTAGCCTTTGCCGAATAACAACTCGCTGAATATATAAAAATCGTTCCTATTACGGCAAGAACGAATACGGCTATTAAAAGTAAATAATCGCCGTTAGAAAATTTTTTTACCAGTTTATTTTTCACCTTAAACTTTCCACGAAAGTCTTAAAGACTTTTCCCCTTTCTTCATAACTAGAAAATTCATCAAAACTAGCGCACGCTGGGCTTAAAATTACACCATCACCGTCTTCTGCAAGAATAACCGAAACCTTCATTGCACTGTCAAGCGTTTTAGTAAGCGTGATATCGCTATATCCCGACGCAATAGCAGTAGTAAGCATATTAAATCTCGACGCTCCGCAAAGCACTACGTGTTTTACGTTATACGATTTTATTGCTTTAAATAATTCGTCGTATTTTTCGCCCTTTTCACTTCCGCCAAGTATTAAAATTTTAGGCAAACTAATGGACTTTATTGCGTTTATAGTTGAATTAGTATTAGTTGATTTTGAATCGTTAAAAAAACTTACGCCGTTAATTTTATCAACTAATTCTATGCGGTGCTCTATTCCCTTAAAATTTTCTAAAGCACTTACTATGTCTTTATTATCTATGCCGTCGATTTTTGCACACGCAATAGCGAAAAGTGCGTTTTGCACGTTATGTTCGCCGTTTAATATTAAACTATTTTCGTCCATAATATATTCACCTTTAAAATATAGTTTTCCATCTAACCTGTACGCACCGTCAACTTTTTCATTAACTGAAACCCAAACGATTTTAGAACGTACTTCTTCAAAAAATCCCTTTACCGTTTGGTCGTCAAAATTAAGCACGGTATATTCGCTCTCTTTTTGATTTTTAAAAATGCGTTTTTTTAGATAAACGTAGTTTTCCATAGTAAAATGTCTTTCTAAATGGTCGGGCGAAATATTAAGCACGCACGAAATATGTGGACAAAAAGCAGAAACGCTTTCAAGTTGAAAACTTGAAACTTCAACTATACATACCGAATTTCGCTCAATTTTATCAATTTTCTCGCAAATGGGAACACCTACGTTTCCTAACAAATGCGTATTTTTGCTAGCGTTATTATAAATAGAATTTATTAAATTTACCGTGGTTGTTTTTCCGTTTGTTCCCGTCACGGCAATAATTTCAGGCATAAGCGCTTGAAAGCCAAACTCAAGTTCGCCCATAATTCTTTTTCCTAACTGTCTACATTTTACGGCAACTTCGTGATTTATTTTCACGCCTGGACTTATAATTAAAACGTCGATAGCGTATATAACGTTATCAACGTTTTCCTTAGAAACTTGCGACGCACCAAGCGCTTTAAGTTTATCCATAGCGTCAAGTGTTTTTTCACTTTCAAATTCTTCGTAAAAATAGCATTCCGCACCATTATTAAGCAAGAATTTACACGCATTAAAGCCACTTTTTGACACGCCTAGTATTAAGAATTTTTGTCTAAAAATATTCATATTTACACCTCATAAATAGAATATGATTGACAACACCCCCATTATGCCCGTAATTAAAGAATAAATAAATGCTATTCTATTTTCAGAAACGCCTAAAAGTTGAAAATGATGATGAATAGGCGCCATTTTGAATAGTCTTTTTTTGGTTTTTCTAAAAACTAAAACTTGCAAAATAACCGAAACACTAGACGTAACGAACATTATGCCGATAATAGCAACGTAAAGCCCGTTCATTGAGAACAAACTAACAGCGCCGATAAATCCACCAAGCGAAAGAGAACCAGTATCCCCCATAAAAACCTTTGCAGGATTTACGTTAAATATTAAAAATCCTATTAGCGCCCCTATAAGCGAACAACATATAAAAACTAAATTAAAATATTCGTCCTTTAACGTAAAAAATCCTTTGTTTGCATTAATCTCAAGGCATATCAATAAAGAAATAAAAACCAAATAAATTATACTTGTCGAACTTGCAAGCCCATCAAGCCCGTCCGTTAAGTTTACGCTATTCGTAATTGCTAAAAAAACTAGGGCATTAAACGGCACCACCCAAAATCCAAGGTTTATTATCTTATTAGTAAAAGGCACGAAAAGAACGGTCATTCCGTTTAGATAAGCAAATATTCCCGCAGTTATTGCAACTAAAAGTTGAAATAATATTTTTTGCCAAGCCGTAAGCCCTTTGTTTTCCTTAAATTTAATTTTAAGAAAATCGTCAAGAAAACCAACTAGCATATACGCAAGTCCAATACTAACCGCAACCAGTGCTATTACCCCTTTAAAACCACGAAAAATAAAATATGACAAAACGCTTGATAAAACTATAAATAGCCCGCCCATAGTCGGCGTGCCTTTTTTTGCATTATGTTTTTCAACGTATTTTAATATAGGTTGTCCCGCCTTTAATCTTTTAAGTAGTGGAATTATTAAATAACCAAATACTACTGAAAAGATAAAGGCTAGCCCCGTACAAAGCAATAAATTTTTAAACACTTTTCACTCCAAAACTTCTTCAACAACATCCCTATCGTTATAGAAACGCTTAATACCAAATACTTCTTGGTATTTTTCACTACCTTTCCCCGCTATTAAAACTATATCCCCTTTCTTTGCGTAGTTTAGTGCGTAATTAATCGCTTGTTTTCTATCTTCTACTATAACGTAATTTTCGCTTTTCTTAAGTATACCTTTTTCTATTTGCCAAATAATTTCAATAGGCTCTTCAAATCGTGGATTATCACTTGTAATAACCGTAAAATCAGCAAGTTCACCGCTTATTTCGCCCATTATTGCACGCTTTTCTTTATCTCTATTTCCACCACACCCGAACACGCAAATAAGTTTACCAGAACATACGCTTTTTAAGGCCGATAAGGTTTTACTTAACCCGTCGGGGGTATGTGCGTAATCAACGTAAACGGAAAAATCTTTATCGTAAACCTTTTCAAGTCTTCCACTAACGCCTTTAAGGTTTTCAATACCAGTAATAATGTTTTTCGCCTTCACCCCTAAAAAATATGCTACTATAGAAGATGCTAAACAATTATAAACGTTATACTCGCCTAGTAAACTCGTTTTAACCTTATATACTTCGTCAAACAAGTTCATAATAAACTTTAAGCCATTTTTACCCTTTTCAACGTCTAACGCAAAAATTTCAGATGGATTAATTAAGCCGTAAGACGTAGAGTTTTTCGTTTTTTTTAGAATTTCAAGTCCTGTTTTATCGTCAATATTGGTCACTACGTGCTTAAAAGTATTCGTCTTGAAAAATGCTTTTTTTGTTTCCGCATATTTATCCATATTCCCAAAAAAATCCAAGTGGTCTTGCGTGCAATTTGTAAAAACGCCAACTTCAAACTCAATTCCGTGTACTTTTTTTAGGTAAATTGCGTGTGCGGAAACTTCCATAACCACCACTTCTACCCCGTCACGATACATTTCATAAAAGGTTTTATGTAAAAGTACAGGGTCGGGCGTAGTTAAATCCGCTTCAATATATTTACCCGAATAATATATTCCTAAAGTGCCTATAATTCCACATTTTATTCCTGAATTCATTAAAATTGACGTTATCAAATATGACGTCGTTGTTTTACCGTTAGTGCCTGTTATCCCCACTATTTTAAGTTTTTTATGTGCGTTTTCATAAAAATTACCTGCAACAATGCTTAACGCTTTTCTAGTATCGTCAACAATAATTTGAGTAATAAATACGTCTAGTTTTCTTTCAGTAATTATTGCTACTGCGCCGTATTTTTCGGCTTCAACGGCAAAATCATGCCCGTCGTGATTTCCTCCTGATAAACACACGAAAATACTGCCCTTTGTCACAGCATTACTATTGGTTTTAACGTCTAAAACTTCAACTTCAAGATTGCCTATCGTTTTTTTAACTTCTAAATTCTTTATTAAATCGCCAAGTTTCATATTTTACTCCGTAAAAGGTTGTATTTTTTTAGTTTTTATTATGCTTTCAAAAACGTTTTTAGCGTACGGTGCCGCAACCAAACTACCATAATACTCGCCCACAGGCTCGTCGATTATAACTAGTGCAAGATACATTGGATTGTGAGCCGGAAAATAACCGATAAACGAAGATACGTATTTGCCCTGCGCTATTACACCGTTTTCATATTTTTGCGCCGTACCCGTTTTACCTGCAACTCTATATCCTTCAATATATGCGTGCCTTCCCGAACCATTTTCAACTACGTCTTCTAACATTTCCGATAAAATTCTAGATGCTTTTTCGCTTACCACTCTATTCTTTAATGTCGGATAGTTTTTTTGTGCAACTATTCCGTTTTCGTCGTAGATATCACTTATCAAATAAGGTATGAAATATAATCCACCGTTGACGGCTGCAGAAGTAGCCATAGCAAGTTGAATAGCCGTGACGGCTATTGTTTGCCCAAACCCAATTCTAGCTAGGTCAACGTTTTGAACAGCTGATTTTGGTAAAACCATACCTTGCGCCTCGCCTGAAAAATCTATTCCCGTTAAATTCCCAAAATTGAACGCTTCAATGTATTTATATAGCGTTTCCTTTCCAAGCGACGTTGCTAAATCAACGAATATAGGATTGCAACTATTGTTTAATGCACCTTGTAGCGTTAAGCCAGAGTGTTTGCCATTTGCGTGATTACTCCAGCATTTTACTCGTTGCCCGTCAACGTATCTATATCTTGAAGAGTTAAAAACGTGCGTATTTGAGTAGGCTTTAGGATTACCCTTTAAATATTCTTCAATATTAGCAATAGAGGTAATAATCTTAAACGTAGAACCCGGCTCGTAAATGTCAGAAACTAAATTATTTCTACTAAGCGAAAAAAGTTCGTTTAAGTCTTCTCTTGGTATTTCGTTAAGGTCGTACGACGGTTTTACAACCATGGCTTTAATAGCACCGGTAGAAGGTTCTACGACAAGCATTTGACAAGATTTGGCCTTTGTGACTTGCATTGCTTGACGCATTGCCTCTTCCGCTGCTTGCTGAATTTCATAGTCTATGGTAAGTTTTATATTTAGTCCACTTTTAGCGGGAATATAACTTGCTTTTCCACCATCAATCTCTACGCCTACAATATCCGTTTCATATAGAATTTCACCATTTTTTCCAGATAAATACTTGTCGTAGTATAATTCTAGTCCACTTTGCCCTTTTCCGTCGTTTGAAGTAAAGCCAAGCACCGACGATAAAAAGTCACCGTATGGATACACCCTAGAGTTATCACGAGAATAATAAATACCCGAAAAATTATAGGATAAAAGTTTATCAATTTTATCCTTTTCCACTTGTTTTTTTAAGGTAATTTCACTAGAAACGGTTTTAGTTAACCTATCGTAAACCGTTTGATAGTCAATTTCCAAGATTTTAGATGCGGTTTCACATAGATATTCAATATCAGAAACTGCTTTTTTTCTAACGAAAACGGTATACGTGTCTTTATTGTCGGCAAGGATTACACCGTTGCAGTCGGTAATTTGCCCACGACGAGATATAATGGGTATTTCCCTAGTCCATTGGTCAATAGCCTTTTCTTGAAGTTCTTCGCCCCAAATAACTTGAACGTAAAAAAGTCTACCTATAACGAACAAAAATAAAAAGGCTATCGCAATAATTATTGCAAATAACCTCTTTCGTAAAACTGTCAATGAAAAATCAGATTTAATTTTTTTATGCTCCTTGTGGTTTTTCTTAAATATATTCCACAAACAAGCCTTTAATTACTTTTTAATCATACCGTAATCGTTTTTCACTAGATTTTCGATATAATCACTCGAAGAAATACTGTCGATTTCTTCGTTAAGTAGTCTATATTGTTCGATTTTACCGTTTAATATTTCGGTTTTAGCCACGTTGCTAGAATCAAGTCTAGATAATACGCCGGTATTTATAATTATAAGTGCTAATACAACAGTCACAGCCAAAGCATATAATAAACCAACGATTTTACCCTTGTTTTTTTGTCTTGGCGCAATTTTAACATCAGATTCTTGACTTTTTTGCATATCTTGAATAAATCCGTCGAAATTATCACCACCAAATTGCATAGTCGTAGAACTTGGCATAATGTCTTCGTCTTGCATTGCCGAAACTTTTTCTTCTTCTACCGCTTCAGTTTTAAGTTCTTCCGCCTCAAGTTCAGCATATCTATCGTAGTTAAGAAGTCTATCAAGATTTTTTTGCATTCTTTCTTTTGCAACTAGATAATCTTCTTCAGTTTCTACTGGTTTATTTATATATTCGTTATACGTTTCGGGAGTTTTTCTTTCTAATAAATCAACGCCAGCCGAAAAACCCTTGTTTTCGCTAACAGTGTATCCGTTAAGTTCACTTGAACGTCTAGTAGTTATCATACTCGCTCCTTTAATTATCTTTTTGTTATATTTTTTGCGCTATTCTCAGTTTTGCGCTTTTTGCTCTACTGTTTAAGTTTAATTCTTCTTCTGTCGCAACAATTGGGTGCTTTGTTATAATTTCTATTTCCTTTTTCTTTCCACAAACGCATACCGGTAATCTTTTATCGCATATACAATCTGTTTCAAGTTCCTTAAATGCCCTTTTTACAATTCTATCTTCTAACGAGTGGAAAGTTAAAATTACTATTCTTCCACCTTTCTTAAGACTTCTTGCCATCGTCAAAACCGTTTCGTAAAGTCCAGAAAGTTCTTCGTTTACTTCAATTCTTAACGCTTGAAAGGTCTTTTTTGAAGGGTGTCCGTTTTGCTTAAACTTTATAGGAATACTTTTATCAATTATTTGATTAAGTTCCCCTACCGTTTCAATACGTTTATTTGCCCTATAAGCAACTATATTTCTAGCGATTTGATAAGCAAACTTTTCTTCGCCATATTCGGCTATTATTTCTTTTAATTCACGTTCAGAATACTCGTTTACTACCTTTTCAGCCGTTAGATATGCGCTTTGATTCATTCGCATATCAAGTTTTTCGTCGTTTGCCATATATGAAAAACCACGCGTCTTATCATCAAGCTGAAAACTTGAAACTCCTAGGTCAAGCAAAATTCCGTCGAACTTGTCAATGCCTAGGTTGTTCTTTACGTTTTCAAAGTTCTTGAAATTGTCTTTTACTAAGGTAAATCTTCCTTCAAACTCTTTTAACCTATCAGACGCTCTAACAATCGCATAATCGTCAAGGTCAGTTGCAACAAGTCTTCCGTTCGGAGCACTTCTTTTTAGAATTTGGTAAGAATGTCCACCACCACCAAGCGTTCCGTCAAAATAAATTCCGTTATCCGCTACGTTTAGTCCGTCTATACACTCACCTAGCATTACGGAAACGTGCTTTAAATTATCCATTGTTTTTAATTGAATCAAACGCTTCGGCTAAATCTTCAAAATTAACGTCGGCAAAATAATCGTCGTAAACTTCTTTGCTCCAAATTTCAATACAAACAGGTCCTTTGTAAACGACTACGTTTTTCTCAATTTTAGCGTACTTTCTAAGGTTTTCAGGAAGTAATATTCTTCCTTGCTTGTCCTCTTCTGCATCCCAAGTGTTAGATAGAATATATCTTGCCACTTTAAGAGTTTCAGCTTTATAAGGGTTAACGTTTTTAAGCGTGTTTTTAACTTCTCTCATTTGCTCGCTTGAATATACGTAAAGACATCCGCCAGCACCTATAGTGACTGAATATTCAGCACCAAGTTCTTCACGGAGTTTTGCCGGTATTCTCATTCTGTTTTTAGCATCTAACTGATGCTCGTAGAGCCTAGTCGACATTTAAAAACACTTCTCCCTTTTTTAGTACATTACCATTGTACCACCATTTTTAACCACCGTCAACCACTTTTTATAAAAATTTTAATATTTTTTTGAAATTATTTATTTATTTTAATGTATATTAACCACTAGATTATAAAATTGTTGATTTATTAAAGCACAGTTTCCTATGAAAATTACTTGATTTTTACTATCGTTTTCTAAAAGAGCATTATTAAAAAGGTAATTACAAACCCTTTCCGCAGTATAATTGCTACAGCAATCAATTTCACGTGGTTTTAAGTGGTTAATAATTTGATTTTTCACAAAATAATAGTGTGTACACCCCAAAACTACCGTATCGTATAGTTCAAAAGTACAATTTGCTTTTTTTAAATGGCTCAAAACTTCAACACTGTTTAGGTCATTGATTTTTCTTTCAATTTCTATCGCAAGATTGGGCAACGAAAGGGCGTCAAGTCCTAAGATATTGGAATAATTTTTAACGGTGTTCGGTGTTGCCAAAAGCAAGGTTTTTTCGCCTTTTATAATATGTTTATGCACTGATGGATAAACGCCGAAAGTTTTAACCCCTATAAAATCCTCTATAAAATTTTTTAGATATACGCTAAGCGTATTGCACGCCACCACCACCGCCTTAAGATTGTATGGCTTTAATAAAAGTAGGTTTTTAATTAAAAACTCTTTTAATTTTCTTATACTTTTTTCGCCGTACGGCGCATTTAAATTATCGCCAAGATATAGATAGTTTTCGTTCGGCATTATTTTTTTCATTTCAAGCAGTGTCGATATTCCACCCACTCCACTGTCAATTAGAGCAATAAAACGCTTTTCCATACTCAATGTTATGAAAAATATGTGAAAAATATCTAAATTTAAAATAAAAAAGTAATTTGTAAGCAAAATGTAGTTGCATTTAATTATTTTTTGTGTTAAAATATCTAGCGAGATTAAGTTAGTAAGGAGTTTTTACAAAATGCCAAATATTAAATCTGCAAAAAAGAGAGTACTTGTTATCGACAAAAAAACCGAACAAAACAAAGCAATTCGTTCTGCTTTCAAAACCGAAATTAAGAAAGTTGAACTTCTTATAAAAGATGGTAAATTTGAAGATGCTAAGGTTGAATTAAACAAGGCTTTCGCTCTTATCGATTCAGCATGCTCAAAAAATATTCTTCACAAGAATAATGCTGCCCATAAGAAAGCAAAACTTGCTAAAAAACTTGACGTTGCTGAAAAGAAAACACAAGAAAACTAAAAAAGCAAAAACAAAAGGCTTTGCATTTCGCAAAGCCTTTTTTATTTTTTATTAGTATTTACTTCTTTTCTTTTGAAAAAAATAAAGGTATTTTCCTTATCAAATAGAATACTATTATCGCAATGCCACCCGCAATAAATACGAATGATTGCCATTGTGAAGGCGCTAATCCTAACACAATTGCCCCCCTTGCGTCCGTACGGAAAAACTCTATAATAAGTCTCCAAACGCCATAAGATATTAAATATATAGACATAACAATATTACATCTATTAAAATATAAATACGTAAGTACACCGAATAACGCAAACAAGAAAAGTGCTTCGTATAATTGAACAGGTACGTAATAACCCTTAAATATTAGTTTATCCGAAGACGCAAGATACGAATAACGTTTTACAGTACCAAAAACGTATTCCTCACCAACTTTTGCGCCATGACAACAACCTGCCATCAAACATCCAAGCCTACCAAAAGCGTGTGCAATGGTAATACAAATAGGCGCAACGCCAAGGGTTTTATTAAATTCTTTTAAGTGTAAACTTTTCTCATCACCATTAAACACGAAATAGCCCACGCCAAAATATATGGCTAAAAAAGTTATTGCACCACCGATAAATCCACCCATTGCAGTAAATCCTGCACTGTAAAAATTAAATTTTCCCGTTTCAATCCAGTCGTAAAAGGCTTGATAGAGTTTAGCGAATAAAAATCCTAAAACAATAGCGCCGATAGCAACGAAAAAAGTAAAATCTTGAACTTTTTCCGGCATATTTTTGCGCTTAGTATAATAAAAGAAAACTAAAAGACAAGCAAGAATACCTATACCGATAAACAACCCGTAAGGATAAACGCCTAGTCCAAAAATCTTAAATAACGGTTGTGGATGCATAACACTCTCCTAACAAATATTTACCTAAAAATTATACACTTATCCATACTAAAAGTCAATAATTATTAAATTCTTATTGATTTTAATTGCAAACGTTAAATTTTTTGTGTATAATATTTTATGTTAATTATCTAGACGATAGGATTTTAAAAACAACTTAATATTTTATCTTACCTATATGGAAGCGTATCGAACGGGTCTTTTACGGGCCTGACTCGGCGCTTGCGCCTTCGTAGTGAAACGGAGAAGCAATCAGGTTTCCTGATTTCGCTAAAAACAATTTAATATTTTATCTTACCTATATGGAAGCGTATCGAAGTGGTCATAACGGGCCTGACTCGAAATCAGGTAGCCCGCAAGGGCTCGTGGGTTCGAATCCCACCGCTTCCGCCACACACTTACCTAAACCCGAAAACTTGGTTTAGGTTTTTTAATAAGGAGTCTTATGTCTAACGATAACAGATTATCACAAGGCAAAAAAGCCGGAATTATCGGCATTTTTACGAACGTAATACTTGCAAGCGGAAAACTTATAGCAGGTTTAATTTCAGGCGCAGTATCAATTGTTGCAGATGCACTTAACAATTTTACTGACGGACTTAGTTCGCTTATTACCTTACTTGGTTTTAAGGCGTCACAAAAACCTGCCGATAACGACCATCCTTTTGGTCACGCTAGATACGAATACGTTGCAGGGCTTATCGTTGCAATGCTAGTCGTTTTAGTCGGATTTGAACTTTTCAAATCGTCATTAGAAAAAATTATCACACCTTCAAGCGTTAATTTCACTATTATTACTTTAATAATTTTAGTAGTATCGACACTTGTTAAAATAGCACTTTTTACCTACAACTATATCATTTCTAAAAAAATTAACTCAGAAACCCTAAAAGCAACGGCTATTGACTGTAGAAACGATGCAATTATGACTTCACTAGTAATTGTCGCTATGCTTATTGAACGTTTTTCAGGCGCAATGATTGACGGATATACAGGTATTTTAATTGCCCTATTTATAATGTATAGTGGAATAAAACTTACTTTTGAAACAATTTCGCCTATTTTAGGAAAAAGAAACGACGAAGAACTTAAAAATAAAATTCTAGATAAAATTAAAGAATACCCTATAGTTATCGGCTATCACGATTTAATGATTCACGATTACGGTCCAGGCGTTTCGTTTTGTTCTATCCATTTTGAAATAGATAAAAACCTAGACCCATTATACGTTCACGAAATTATTGATAAGTTTGAGCGTGAATTTTTAAACATTGGCGTTAGCCTTACAGTCCACTACGACCCAGTAGTGACCGATAGTCCAGAACTTAACAAACTTAAAAAAGCAACTATAGACGAACTAATTGATATAGATAATAGACTTTCGTTGCACGATTTTAGAAGTATTCCTTGCGACGGTTTTACAAAAGTATTTTTTGACATTCCACTTCCCTACGACTTAGAAAAACAAAAAGACCAAATTAAATCCAAAGTGGAAAGCGCCCTTAATTCTCTTGAAATGGGCGTATATCAAGCCGAAATAACTTACGATAGCGAACCCTTTAACCCAAGATAAACAATCTAAAACAAAAGCGGAGCGATATATGGCGGTTGCCATTAGGGATTTTTTAAGAACTATAAAAGGATAGCAAAACATTTTGCCATCCTTTTCTTTTTGCTTTGCAAAACACACGACTTAACAGGGTTAAGTATAGTGTGCTACACTTTTGAAAATCTTTCCGCAAAGATTAACAACTCGATAAATTGGAATTCGATTGTTAATACTTGTTTACATAATTAGGAAAGACTTTTTTAAATCTACTTAACAATTCTTCGTTATTTGAAATTAAAAACATGGACGAGCTATCTTCTGCATACAATTCAAATTCGGCTAATGGATGTTGTAATTTTGGTGTGTCTGTATATGGATTATATCCCCCTTCATCTATGTGCTGAAGCTGAGGTAAATCATATTTTAATATTTCTTCTTTTGTATAATTAACTGAAATAACAGAGAATACAGCCCACACCCATTGAAAATCGTCCTCTTCTAATATTTTTAGTAAATCCGAAGTTTTTATTAATATATAATCTTCTTTATATAGAAAGTTTCTATGCGCTTCTTTTTTTGGATATGCTTCGATATCACTTATCAGCCACCAATATTCTTTATCGACCAATTCTAAATCGAAAAGCACTTTTTTAAGCATAGTGTAGTATTTGAAATCTTTTATTGAAATAACTCTTTCCATATAGGCATATTCTCCTTTAAATTCTTATTTATCGGTGCGTTTATTGTACCACAAATTAATATTTTATGCAACTTGTTATGCGTGGCAAAAGAAAACTCGACTTTTGATAAGTCGAGTTTTATAATTTATTAAATTTAAATCCCTATGAGTGACGCCATTAATCGCTCCGCTTTTTTATTTGCGTATTTTACTTAAAGTATTTTACAGCCGACTTAAACATCTTAATATCGTATTCGCCGTAAACGTTTTTATATAATCCGTCGCCTATACGTTCGCTATGTCCCATTTTACCGAATACTCTACCGTCAATAGAAGTAATACCTTCTATAGCGTAGGTTGAGCCGTTGGGGTTAAATTGAACGTCGTAAGTTGCGTTTCCGTCCAAATCAACGTATTGGGTTGCAATTTGTCCGTTTTTAGCAAGTTGTTTTACAAGTTCGTCACTCGCAATAAATCTACCTTCACCGTGCGAAATAGGAACGTTTATAATATCACCAACGTTCATACCCGATAACCACGGAGATTTATTTGATGCAATTCTTGTTCTAACAATCTTAGATTGGTGTCTTGCAATAGTATTAAAGGTTAAGGTTGGACAATTTTCGTCGGTATCAATAATTTTACCGTACGGAACAAGTCCAAGTTTAATTAACGCTTGGAAACCATTGCAAATACCACACATTAGACCGTCACGATTTTCAAGTAGTTCGGTCACAGCAGACTTGATTTCAGCGTTTCTAAAGAACGCAGTAATAAACTTCGCACTACCATCAGGCTCGTCACCACCAGAGAAACCACCGGGGATAAATATCATTTGCGACGACTTGATTTCTTTAGCAAAATCTTCAACAGATTTTGCTATACCACTAGACGAAAGGTTGTTTATAACCATTATTTTAGCGTCAGCGCCTGCATCCATAACAGCTTTTGCACTATCAAATTCACAGTTAGTTCCTGGGAAGGCTGGAATTAGTACTTTTGGTTTTGCAACCTTAACTCGTGCAGTATTCCACTTATCTACGCTAAAGTTAAAGTTTTCAATAGGTTTATCAATTACCTTTGTTTTAACACTAAACACGCTTTCAAGTTTGTTTTCGTAATCTTCGTTAAGTTCAGATAGACAAACAGCCGTATCCTTATACGAAATAGCAGGCTTATCAGTCACTTTACCAAGAAGTAAAGCATCTATTTCGCCATCAACTTCAACAATGAAAGATGCATAATTATACCCGAAAATATCTTTTAACGATACGTTTTCGCTATAATCAAAGCCAAAACCGTTTCCAATAGCCATCTTATAAACGGCTTCAGCAACGCCACCGTACGTTGGCGTATAGCAAGCAAGAATTTTACCGTCATCTCTAAGTGCTTTAATTTTTGCAAAGAGTTCTAATAGTGATTGTGTTTTTGGCAAGCCGTTTTCGTCAAATTCACAAGTTAAAAGATACACCCTACTTCCCGCTTTCTTAAATTCGGGTGAAATGATATTTTTTACTTTTTCCGTAGTTACGGCAAAAGATACTAGAGTTGGCGGAACGTTGATATTTTCAAAACTTCCACTCATTGAGTCCTTTCCACCTATAGAACCTATTTTAAGTTCCATTTGCGCCTTAAACGCACCAAGCAATGCTGAAAGTGGCTTACCCCAACGAACTTCTTCTTTTTTAAGTCTTTCAAAATATTCTTGGAAAGTAAGATATACGTCCTTAAATTCAGCCCCCGTTGCAATTAACTTGCAAACTGATTCGATTACCGCAAGGTATGCGCCGTGATACGGACTCTTTTCGGTAATAAACGGATTATATCCCCAACTCATAAGCGAGCAATCGTCGGTATGTTTCTTTTCTACCGAGATTTTTTGTACCATTGCTTGTATAGGCGTGTTTTGATTTTTTCCACCAAACGGCATAAGCACCGTGCCTGCGCCAATCGTTGAATCAAATCTTTCAGATAGACCACGTTTTGAGCAAACGTTAAGGTCGGCAACTAATTCTTTATAACCTTTTTCAAAGTTTTCAGGAATTTCTTTATCAAATTCTTTAGGGCTAACGACTTTTGCCGTCACGTGTTTTTCAGCGCCGTTAGAATTTAAGAATTCTCTAGAAATATCTACGATTTTTTCGCCGTTCCAGTTCATAACTAGTCTTGGTTCTTCTTCAACTTTTGCTACTGGTACTGCTTGTAAATTTTCTTCTTTCGCTAAAGCCAAAAATCCTTCGACGTCTTTACTTTCAACTACAACAGCCATTCTTTCTTGTGATTCGCTGATTGCAAGTTCAGTACCGTCAAGACCGTCGTATTTTTTAGGTACGGCGTTAAGGTCAATAGTAAGTCCGTCGGCAAGTTCGCCGATTGCTACCGACACACCACCTGCACCGAAGTCGTTGCATCTTTTAATCATTTGCGACGCTTTTTTGTTTCTAAATAAGCGTTGAAGTTTACGCTCTTCTGGAGCATTACCTTTTTGAACTTCTGCACCACAAGTTTCAAGCGAAGACGCAGTATGCGATTTACTTGAACCAGTTGCTCCACC
>JAZQWW010000050.1:0-5340 GCA_045632585.1 Christensenellaceae bacterium | reverse complement strand
AGAGTAGCACGTGAAGCCGTTATGAAAGCGCAAATGTACGCTTACATTGGCAGAAAGAACAAGAAAAGAGACTTTAGAAGTCTTTGGATTGCAAGAATTAACGCTGCTTGCCGTCTAAACGGTATTTCGTACAGCAAATTTATGTACGGCTTAAAGAAAGCAGACGTTATGCTTAACAGAAAGGTTCTTGCTGATATCGCCGTAAACGACGCTAAGGGCTTTACCGCACTTACCGAAACTGCTAAAAAAAGTTTAGCAAAATAAATTAAAAGCCTACTTAACGTAGGCTTTATTTAGGTTTAATGATAACTTCAAGACAGAACGATAAAATAAAGTTCATAAAATCGCTTTACGATAAAAAGCAAAGAGACCAACAGGGGCTTTTTCTAGTTGAAGGCGTTAAAAGCGTTAAAGAAGCCTTCAAAATGGAACAAAAGGTAAAGACGGTAGTTTGCACCGAAAAAGGCTTAAACATTTTAGGTGAGATTAACGCTGAAATTTTACTAGTTAGTGATGGCGTGTTTTTATCTATCACGGACGAAAAATCACCACAAGGCGTTATTGCAATTATCGAAAAAAAGATTTTGCCTTTAAGAGAGCCTAATGGAAGATGTCTATTCTTAGACGGCGTAGCAGACCCTAACAACGTTGGCGCTATTATTAGAACGGCGGCGGCTAGTGGTTATAACGATATTTACGTTGCTCGCCCGTCGGCAGACCCTTTTTCGCCAAAAACGGCAAGGGTTAGTATGAGTGGGCTTTTTGCCGTTAATATTTTCGAAGGTGAACGTGACGAACTTTTATCTTATATAAACGTTCCTATCTACGTTGCCGATATGAACGGTGAAAACGTGTTTAGTTTTGAGGCGGACGAGAAATTTTGTCTTGCGATAGGAAACGAAGGTCACGGAATATCAAAAGAACTTAAAGAAAAAGCAACTAAAACTATAAGTATACCAATGCAAAACGGGATAGAAAGTTTAAATGCAGGCGTTTCAGCAGGTATACTTATGTATCAACTAAAAAATTCTTAAACAAGGGAGAATTATTATGTCAGGACACAGCCACGCAGCCAATATCGCTGCTAAAAAAGCAAAAACCGACGCCGTAAAAGGCAAGATTTTTACAAAGGTAGGTAGAGAAATTGCCGTTGCCGCTAAATCTAACCCAGACCCAAATACCAACAGCAAACTTGCAGACGCTATTGCTAAAGCAAAGTCTGTTAATATGCCAAACGACAACATTAAAAGATGTATAATGAAAGCGTCTGGCGAACTTTCGGGCGATAACTACGAAGAATTAACTTACGAAGGATACGGTCCAAGCGGTAGTGCAGTCATTATTAAAACGCTTACCGATAACAAAAACCGTACGGTAGACTACGTAAGAACGGCTATGAGAAAGCACGGCGGACAACTTGGAAACTCAGGTTGCGTTTCGTTCACGTTTACGACGATGGGTATTATCGTTATTGAAAGAACTGCTGAAATGGAAGAAGACGTTGTTATGGAACACGCTTTAGAAGCCGGTGCTGACGATTTTATTTCAGAAGACGACGCTTTTGAAGTTCATACTAGCGTAGCAAACTTCTCTGAAGTTAGAAAATATCTAGAAGGAAAAGGTTATTCTTTCTTCGAGGCTCAAATTGAAATGGTTCCACAATCCAAAATCACCCTTGAAGGTGACGACCTTGCTAAGTTCCAAAGATTAGTAGACGCTTTAGAAGACCTTGACGACGTTCAAAACGTATATCATAACGTTGATATGCCAGAGGACGAAGAATAATTTTTAAAAACCCAGTATAATTTTTCCGCTATTGCCCAATATAAGATTATCGGCAATAAGGTAATTTCCATTTAATGAAAATTATTCGCGGAAACTATCAATAAAATTATCGCCGTTAAAATATTCGTTTTTACGGCGATACGATTATTACCGCAAAAACGAGAAAGAAGGGTACTTTTGTACCCTTTTCTTTTTTAATAATTAGTTTTTTTAATTTTTTTGGAATTTTAAGGTTTTTTAAATGTTTTATGTGATACAATAATAATATAAAACTAAAGGGGGCAGTATGAAAAAGATTTTCAGCAAAATTTCAGTAGTAGTTTTGCTTATAATATTATCGCTTTCTTGTTCGGCGTGTACCTTTATTGAAACCAAAGCGCCAGAAACGGTTATAACCGATACGCAGGCGATGTCACAAAACGTAATATTTAATGGAGACGAAACTAATTTAACTCCAGAAAATCCGTTGTCACTTACTGAAGCAGTGAAAAAAGTGGAAAGAACTTCGGTTGCAATTTATACGACTGACGGCGCAGGTTCGGGCGTTATTATAGATATGAAGGACACGACTAAAACGGGTAGTGAAAAATACGTTTACGTCATTACCTGTCATCACGTAATAGAAAATAAAGGGCCCGTTGAAGTAATTATTCCCGACCAAAACTGTGAATATGAAAACGAAGACTATACTTTTGTTGGTTCGATAGGAAACGATACTTTTGCAAGTACTAACGCAGTCACTTTGGTTGGTGGTGATAAGGATTCAGATATAGCATTACTTAAAATAGATATGACAAAGCCCGCCGTTTCGGGAAACGTTTTAGCACAAAATAAAATTGTTAAGGCAAAAGTTCCAGAAATTTATGCACTTGCCAAAGGCGAATCAATTTTCTCTATAGGAAACCCAACGGGATTACTTCCCGGTAGTGTTTCGGACGGAATAGTGAGTTATCTAGAAAGGGACGTTAATATTGACGGGATAGGCGCAATGAAATTGCTACAAATTTCGGTGACTACTAACCCCGGAAATTCAGGTGGTGGACTTTATAATCTCAAAGGCGAACTAGTGGGTATTACCAACGCAGGCAACACTTCGTACGAAGCAATCAACTACGCTATTCCAGCAGTTCTTTCTAACGGCAACGGTTTCAAGAATATGTCGGCGCAACTATTAGCGTCTGAAACTTCTACTAACTACGGATTTATTTCAGGAAGAAAAGAAAAGTTTGGTTTTACTAGCGTTTATAATCAAGAATACGGATACGTTTACGTTCAATCGGTAAACGTTGGTAGCATTGCTGAAAGCGCAGGACTATGTGTTAACGATATGATTAATTCGATAGTTAAACCTGACGGCACGGAAGTCACAATCGCCAAGTTAAGCGACTTAAGCGCGGTTATGAGCGCTTTGCAAGTAGGGCAAACCGTCACTATTAAAGTGACTAGATTGGTAGGTTATGATTTAGTTAAAACACAATGCGTTTTAACGGCAAAACAATATCATTTCTGCAATACAGGAAAATAAAAACTTCATAGAATTTCTCAAATTAAAAACGGCTCAAGGCAAATGCCAAAAGCCGTTTTTATTTTTGTAAAATAAAACGCCGACAAAACGTCGGCGTTAAAAAGTTTAAGAATTTATCTTATTTGCATTCGTCAGCTTTGCCTGCGCAACCTAAAACGTTGATTAGTTTATGTCTAACGATTTCTTTAATGTTTGCTCTAGCAGGTTTCAAGTATTCTCTTGGGTCGAACTTGTCTGGGTGTTCGTTATAGAATTTTCTAACCGTACCGGTCATGGCAAGGCGAAGGTCAGAGTCGATATTGATTTTGCAAACCGAAAGGGTTGCAGCCTTTCTTAGTTGTGATTCTGGAACGCCGATAGCGTCAGGCATTTTACCACCGTTATCGTTAACCATCTTAACGTATTCTTGTGGAACTGAAGATGAGCCGTGAAGTACGATTGGGAATCCAGGAAGTTTTTTAGAAACTTCTTCAAGGATATCAAAACGAAGTGCAGGTGGAACTAAAATACCTTCTTCGTTTCTGGTGCATTGTTCAGGTTTGAACTTGTATGCGCCGTGTGAAGTTCCGATAGCGATTGCTAAACTGTCAACGCCAGTTCTTTCAACGAATTCGATAACTTCTTCGGGTTTAGTATAACTTTCAGCACCGTGTTCAACTTTAACGTCGTCTTCAATACCTGCCAAAGTACCAAGTTCGCCTTCAACGGTGATATATCTGCCTCTTGCAGCAACGTCGTGAGCATAATCAACTACTTTTTTGGTAAGAGCGATATTTTCTTCGAAAGGAAGGTGACTTCCGTCAATCATAACCGAAGTAAATCCACCGTCGATAACTGCTTTACAGGTTTCGAAGTCTGGACCGTGGTCTAAGTGAAGAACGATAGGAATGTCGGGACATTCGATAACAGCCGCTTCAACAAGTTTAACTAGGTAAGTGTGGTTAGCATACGCTCTTGCACCTTTACTAACTTGAAGAATAACAGGGGCTTTTTCTTCTTTGCAGGCTTCGGTAATGCCTTGAACGATTTCCATGTTGTTAACGTTGAAAGCGCCGATAGCATAGCCGTTTTTGTAAGCCATTTCAAACATTTTCTTTGAGTTTACTAATGCCATAAGTATTTTCTCCTTTTGAATAACAAAAAATTTTATTGTTTTAATATATTTCTAGGGAATATTATAGTCTTTTTTTATTTTTTTTGCAACAATTTTGCCTTTTATATTAAAAATACTTTATATTTTTTATAAAAAAGTTGTATAATTATATAAAATTAATCTTTCGAGGTGATATAATGCAAGACCAAAGAATAAATTTGCTTGCTAAAAACTTAATAAACTATTCGTGCAAACTTAAAAAAGGCGAGAAGGTTTTAATCGAAGCGAAGGGCATTGACTATATGCTAATAACGGCGCTAGTTAAGGAAGCGTATAAAATCGGCGCATATCCTTTCGTTGAAATTTACGATAATAGAGTTTCTCGTGAACTACTTCTTGGCGAAACTAAAGAACTTGCTGAAATGAGAGCAAGATACGCTTGCGCCCGTATGAGTGAAATGGATGCGTATATAGGTGTTCGTGGCGGACAAAACAGCAACGAAAATTCAGACGTTCCAGCGGACAAACTTCAAATTGAAAGCGAATATTATTCGCACCCCGTTCATCACGAGTTAAGAGTTAAAAAGACCAAGTGGGTGGTTTTACGTTATCCAACCGAAGGTATGGCGTCGCAAGCAGGTATGAGTACGGACGCTTTTGAAGATTTTTATTTTAACGTTTGCAATCTAGATTATTCTAAAATGGATAAAGCAATGGACGCTTTGAAAAAAAGGCTTGATAACGCAGATAAAGTTAGACTTACTGCAAAAAATACCGATATTACTTTTTCTATAAAAGGAATAGGTAGCAGTAAATGTTCTGGCGACCATAATATTCCAGACGGCGAAATATATACTGCGCCCGTTAAAGACAGCGTGAACGGCGTTATTACTTTTAACGCTCCGTCTATTGAAAACGGCTTTAAGTACGAAAACGT
>JAZQWW010000049.1:0-11803 GCA_045632585.1 Christensenellaceae bacterium | reverse complement strand
TTAGGTCCAAGAGTGATTTTTACAGTATCTGCTAATATATCAACGCCCCTTTGTAGCGCTTTTCTTGCTTCTTCACCGTGTAATAATTGTTTAGCCATTTTTCAAATTCTCCTTATTATTCTACTATTGCGAGTATTTCGCTTTGACGGATAATGGTAAGTTCTTCGCCGTCGATTTTAAATTCGCTACCAGCGTACTTTGCGTAAAGCACTCTGTCGCCTACTTTAACTTGCATTACCGTTTCCTTTCCGTCTATCATTCCACCTGGGCCAACTGCTACTACTTCAGCCATTTGTTGCTTTTCTTGAGATGCTGAAGGTAGTATAAATCCACCTGCGGTTCTTTCTTCCATTTCTATAGTTTTTACTACTACTTTGTCAAATAAAGGTTTTACTTTCATATATACGTCTCCTTTCTTCCTTTTAGCACTCTTTTGGTTTAAGTGCTAATATTCATTATATATATCTTTTTATATTTGTCAAGAGATTATGCCGATAAATTTGTAGAATTTATCTATAAATTCTTTTCTATAACGTTTTTATAAGACACGGTCGCTGAACTTACGTCGTTTACGCACTTTAGAAGGTACATTGGCGTTTTTTCAAACAGTTTATTTAGCGTTTTTATTAATTTTTGCGCTTGATTTTGGTCTTCTGGATAAGTAATTTGTTCTAAAAGTAGCGCTAGCGCTTTACTACTAGAAATCATATCTACGGCGTTTTCTTTGCCACGAACTAGATAACTAATTGCGCCTAATGGATAGGATTTATTTTCGCCGAGTTTATGCTTCCCGTTCCAAGCGTTGCCGTAAACGTAAAATTTATCTTCTTTTTCAAGGTATCTAATAAAAGGCTTGTCGTCGTTAATATAACTAAATCTATTGCCTAAAACTTTAGACAAAAATCTTGCGTGCGTGGATTTTCCCGTTCCGCTTTTCGCCGTAAAACAATACGCCTTGCCGTCTACTGCTATAGACGATGCGTGAAACATAAAACCGTTATAATCTTCAACTAGTTTTTTTGAGATTTCTCTTAATATATATAGGTTTTCGTAATAGCCTATGCGTTTAATTCCGTTTTCTAGGCACTCTTTTTCTAGTTTTGCCTTATCAACTGTAATAGAAAAATCAACAGATACATCTTGATTATCCACCGCCTTATACTCTCTTAAAAACTTTTCAGTACAAGGATATAAAAACTCTATTAAAATATTTAAGTCGGCTAGCCTATATATACCTTTCACTTGTCTTCTCCTACATCTTAAAATATTAACATAATTATATACAAAAGTCAATACGCTAATAAAAGGCGTGCGCCATTTCCTTGCTAATATCTTTTGCTTGTGCTAAAATGTTTATAGGAGCGATTATGAACAAGGATTTTTCTAGTTTAACCTATAAAAATGGCGTGAAAGACGGACTTCCTATCGGACTTGGATATCTTTCAGTGTCGTTTGCTTTCGGCGTGCAAGCAAGTTTATGCGGTGTACCCGTTTTCGTTGCTCTTTTAATCTCTATGACTAATCTAACTTCAGCAGGTCAACTCGCTGGACTTGAAATTATTGCTAGATGCGGTTCTATCCTTGAAATTATCGTCACCCAACTAGTAATAAATTCTAGATATTTTTTAATGAGTTTTTCGCTTTCTCAAAAACTCGATAAATCTTTCGACCTTAAAAGCAGATTTTTTTCTTCGTTCGCTATAACAGACGAAATTTTTGCCGTTTCTTCACTTAAAGGGCAAAATATAAGCAATAAATATTTTTTCGGGCTAATGTGTCTTCCATACGTCGGCTGGGCAACGGGGACTTTACTCGGTGCAACCCTAGGCAACGTTATGCCACTTTTTATTTCTTCGGCACTAGGAATTGCCCTTTACGCTATGTTTATTGCTATTTTCGTGCCACCGGCAGTAAAAAACAAGGGCGTTTTACTCGTCGTTTCGCTATCGGCACTATTTAGTTGCTTGCTTTATTACTTGCCTATATTTAGCGCAATCACTTCGGGTTTTAAGGTAGTTATAAGCGCGCTTATCGCTAGCGTAATTACGGCGTTTATCTTTCCCATAAAGGAGAACGAAGATGCCAATACCTAAAATGCTTTTATTCGTTCTCACAATGGCGACGGTCACTTATATAATTAGAATGATACCACTAGTATTCTTTAAAAAGAAAATAACGTCTAAATTCGTGCGCTCGTTCTTTTATTATATCCCTTACGCCGTACTCTCTGCGATGACTATTCCGTACGTGTTCTACTCAACGGGCGACACTCTTTCAGCCGTTATAGGAACTGCTGTGGCGTTTATTAGCGCTATAATTTCCCGTTCGCTACTGCTCGTTGCAATTCTTTCCGTTTTAGCCGTGATTTTGGTCGCCGTTTTAATTTAAAAATATTTAGAAAAAATCTAGAAAAGTGTTTACTTTTCTTTTTTTTTCGTTTACAATATAACCAAACTAAAAAACTACGAAATTAGGAGCAGTTTTATGAGAAAAATTGGTAGAGAAGTGCTTTTTATGAGCGCAAACAACGTAAGTCGCAGAAAAGGCGAAGGCGACTTTATTCGTCTTAAAGACGGAACGATTATGCACGCTTACAGCGAATATCTTGGCGCTGACGCGTTTGACGACCATCACTATTCAAGAGTAGTTGCCATATTTTCGCACGACGAAGGTGAAACTTGGGGCGAACATACTAGCTTAATCGAAACCGAAAAAGAATATATGAATACTATGTCGGTATCTCTTCTCCGTTTCAAGAACGGCGATATCGGACTTTTTTACTGCAAAAAATATATGAATGAAAAAGGCGCTATAAAGGTTAGAATTTTCGTTTCACGCTCAAAAGACGAATGCAAAACCTTCGGCGAGCCATATATGATTAGCGAAGGCGAATATATGTATTCTGCAAACTCAAGAGCAATATTAACTAAAGCAGGTAGAGTTATTCTTGCAGTTAACTGTCATAAGAGTGAAGACGGAATAAACGTTGCTTTTGCAAGTGATTCTAGGTTCTATCTATCGGACGACGACGGTTATACCTTCTATGATTCAGGAAATATAATTTTAGGGCCTTATAACAACGCAGGTGCAGGACTTCAAGAAACCGGTATCGTTGAAATAGAAAATGGTAGAATTTTGGCGTACGCTAGAACTACCTTTGGGTGCCAATACATATATCACTCTGACGACGGTGGCTTAACGTGGACTGAGCCAAAGGCAAACAGCATCTTCTTTTCACCAGGCGCACCAATGCTTATTCGCCACGTTTGTAAAAATAAGACTTTAGCAGTATTTAATCCTATTCCCAACTATCCTGGAAGAAAGGACGACCAACACGAATGGAGCAGACGTACCCCTATGATAGGTATGATTTGCGACGGCGAAGGCGAAAACCTACTTAACGGTAAAAATATTCCGCTTGTATTTGAAGACGACGACTGGAACTCTTACTGCTATCCCGCAATCATATCGGGTGACGATTATTTCTTAATCGCATACTATCACAGCAACAACACCAAACTAACTCTTAATTCATTAAAAATGATTAAAGTTGAATTAAAAGATATTTATCCAGAAGAAGAAAAAAAAGATTAATTTAACTAAAAATGAATTCCCAAGAACGTTCTTGGGAATTTTTTTGCGCCAAAATTTTACAATTATATTGTAATTATAAGATTTTTGCTTTATAATAAATGTTGTATTTAAAAGGACACTATATGAAAAACAAAAAAAGCAAATGGGTAAAATTTAGACATAAAGCCATTATAAAAACGCTTAACGTCTTAATTCGTCCCTACATACAACTGAAATATCACATAAAGATAAAAAAGCACAAAGACAAAAGACAATTACTAATTCTATCTAATCATCAAACTGCGTTCGACCAGTTTTTTATTACTAGGGCTTTTAAGCAAAACGTTTATTTTGTGGCTAGCGAAGACCTTTTTTCTAACGGAAAAATTTCAAACTTTATACGCTATTGCATGAACCCCATTCCCATAAAGAAACAAACTTCGGATATGCGTGCGGTTATGACGTGTATGAAAGTCGCAAAAGAAGGCGCAACGATTGCAATATTTCCAGAAGGCAATAGAACTTATAGCGGAAAAACCGAGTACATAAAACCTTCTATCGTAAAACTCGTTAAAGCACTTAAGTTGCCGATAGCCTTTTTCGTAATAAACGGTGGCTACGGCGTATATCCTAGATGGAGCGACTGCATAAGAAAAGGCAAAATGAGTGCAGGCACGACTAAGGTTATCGAGCCAAGCGACTATCTAAATATGACGGACGACGAACTTTACAAATTAATTTGTTCTAGCCTATACGTAAACGAAGCCAAGTATACGGGCGAATACAAGCACAAAAAACTTGCCGAGTATTTAGAAAGAGCAATTTACGTTTGTCCAGACTGTGGCATCTCTAATTTTAAGAGCGGTGGTGACGTAATGACCTGTTGCACTTGTGGTAAATCGGTCAAATACTTACCAGATAAAACGCTTAAGGGTATAAACTGTGAACTACCCTTTACGTACGTTAACGACTGGTATGAATATCAAGCGGACTTTATGAACAAGTTAGACCTAACGCCTTTTGAAAACAAACCCGTGTTCTTTGATAAAGTAGACTGCTATGAAGTTATTCTTTATAAAAACAAAAACCTACTTAAAGAAAATATTACCCTTTCGGCTTACTCGAATAGATTTGAATTAGATTGTGAAGAATTACAGACAATTGATTTTGATAAATTAAGCGCCGTGACTATTCTTGGCCGAAATAAACTAAACTTTTACTTTGAAGATAAAACCGTTCAGTTTAAGGGTGAAAAGAGTTTTAACGCACTAAAATACGTAAACCTTTTCTACCACTATAAAAACCTAAAGGAGAACAACAATGGAAAATTTTTGGGCATCTAGCGTTTGGGGGAGTTTAAATTTAGTGCTAGTTTTATTAATAGCACTAGTAATTGCAAACGTACTTAAAAAACTATTTCCAGTACTTCAAAAGGCGTTGATACCAACGTCCGTACTTGGCGGAATACTTCTATTAATTTTTGCATCGCTTTATAAGGCGATATTTGGGGTAAAATTATTTAACACCGAGTTTTTTAACTTTAACGGTTATGCGGTGTTAGAAATGATAACCTATCACGCATTAGCAATCGGCTTTATAGCATCTTCTCTAAAATCTACGGAAAAGAAACTTAACAAAACTCGTCAAGCAGAAATCTTTAATACGGGCGTGACGACGGTTGCTACCTATTTAATGCAAGCAACGATAGGCTTTGGTATTACTATCTTGGCTTGCCGTTTTATAACAAACTTCTTCCCTGCGTCAGGTGTTATTCTTGCTTTCGGCTTTGGACAAGGCACGGGACAAGCAATGAATTACGGAAATATCTACGAAGGACTTGGCTTTATCGGTGGCAGAGCGTTTGGCCTAACTATCGCAGCGCTAGGCTTTTTATCGGCAAGTATAGGTGGCGTTATTTATCTTAATATAATGAAGAGAAAAAACAAAAACTTTAAGGTTTTTGAAAGTAATCGCCAAATTCAAGGTCACTACATAAACGAAGATAGTATTCGAAGTGGTGGGCTTGATAAAATGTCAATACAAATTGCGCTTATCGGCATTTCTTACTTCCTAGCGTACTTATGTATGTACGGACTAGGTTTTGTTATCCCGGGAATGAAATCAACTATTTTTGGTTTCAACTTCCTATTAGGCGTTATTTCAGCAACACTAGTTAAATCCGTGCTTAATTTGTTTAAGAAAAAAGGTTGGACGAAAGTAGAAATAACGGACAACTATTTACTAACAAGAACAAGCAACTTTGCTTTTGACGTTATGGTTGTTGCGGGAATTGCCGCAATTCAACTTGACCTTCTTGAAAACTACTGGGGTATAATAATTATTCTTGCGATAGTAGGTTTGGTGTTGACTTACGTTTACAATCTATTTATTGCTAAAACGTTATTTCCACATTACAAAAATGAACAATTTTTGGCAATGTACGGTATGCTAACGGGAACTGCTAGTACTGGTATAATTCTTTTAAGAGAAATTGACGCAGATTTTTCTTCGCCCGTTTCAGACAACTTGATATATCAAAACTTCCCTGCTATCGTGTTCGGTTTCCCGCTTATGCTACTTGCAACGCTAGCCCCACAAAAACCTTATTTAACGCTTGTAATTTTGGCTGTGTTCTTTGTCGTAATGAACGTAATACTTTTCCGTAGTAAGATTTTTAGACGCAAAAATAAATCGTCTATAGCAACTAACGAATAAATTAAATATATAATATAAAAAAGAGTTTTGCAACTTTGCAAAACTCTTTTTTTGTCTTTTACTTTTTAGTTATAACCTATTCCGCCAATGACGTCAAATTTTGGGTCTTCCGTTTCGGAGCCACCTTCTTGTTCTAGAAGATGACGCAAAACGTATGCGCCTTGTTGTTCACTGTAAGCAATTTCATCCCATACGCCTTTATCTCTTTCGTAATATAGAATTAGGTATCCATCACAAACTTCATAACTACCCATACGATACCCGTCATAACTGTCAGTTTCCTTAAACACTCCGTTTTCAAAAAATACTAGTTTAAGTTTTTGTTCATAACGAGTATACAAGAATTCCCCAACGCAAGGCGTGTACGCAGAATCCACCACGTAATCGTTGCCGTTAAAATGATGCACTAGGAAGTATGCCCACGTACCGTTTTCACCATAGTATGAAATTTTTACGTAGCCGTAATCACCGTATAGTAAATATAGTTCGCCGGAAATCGCCTCTGCCCTACACTCTTTGGTTTCGCCATAAAGGGTGAATGTTGCAGTTCCGTCTATATTTACCGTGAACGAACCAACTACTTGGTAATTATGTCCTATTTCCGTATACTCACTTTCCGTTATATCGTGAGTACCAACGTAATCTATTAAATAGTTGTCGTAAGCAATTTTATTTTCAACGTCTAAAGTGTAATTTTCCGTGTCTCCCATTACGTAAAGGCTAACAATGTTATTATACACTCTTTCGTATTCGCCACGCATCATAATGCCGTATGCTTGCATTTCGTAAATACCATTGTCGAATAAATACATATAATATTCTTCTACGATTTCTTCGCCGGATTCGTTGTGATAACTATCATAGTAAACGTATCTTCCAGCAATATCTTTTAATTCTTCTTTTGCTGGTTTGTTTTCGCCGTTAACGGCAGACACTGCCATCATTACGGGACCTTCGCCCATATCAACCATAGCACAAATATATTGTGAATACTCGCCGACACTAACGAAAATCATTTCGTGCATCGTAAACCAAATGCCCGTATATGGAACTTCGTCAATAATAACGATAGCACTATCGCCTTCTTGCAAGGTTAACGTTCCAATCAACTCGCCTTCCATACTAAACATTTGGTAAGAACCCACAAGGCTAATTGCTTCTCTTAAAAGATAAACTCTGTTATATCCACTTACAATAGCCTCGTATTCGCCTACTGGATTCGTGCATTGTTCGTCATAATACAATCCTTTGAATACGTACATAGAACCAATATACTCTTCAAGTCTTTGGTTAACGATTTGCATTATGTTGTCGCCTTGTTCAACTTGCACCGAGTAGCCACCAACGTTTTGGAGCGTTCCCGCAATGCTTTCAACTATTTCAATATGTAAGTATGAATCGTTATATTGTGGTTTGTAAACTTTTGCGTAAACCGTATAGTCACTATAAAGTTGCATTTCAAAACTAATTTCTTCACTCAACTCAACGTTAGAATAAACTCTTTCAACGTTAAACTGTGGACAGTATTTCATTATAGTTTCGTCAAGGCGTAATTTCAATACGTCACCGCTAAACGAATACATGTCGACAATCATAGTTGGAACGTTTGGTTCGTAGCAGAAGAATACCGTGAACTTTTGTACCATTACCACGAAGTTATTGAAAGAGCCTTGCGTGTATACGTCGCTATCAGTCACAGGCGTTCTATCTTCGTCGTCCATATAAACTTCAAAGTCGTTTTTAATGGATAATTGATTGCGAATAGCGTCTTTTATGAATAATCCGTCGTAAGCGGGTATTTGAACGAAGTCAACTTGGTCGCCGTCAGAATTTATCAACGAAACAAATAGCATATCGTTTTTACCCACTTCGCCACCATTTCCGCCACCTTGTTCATTTATATAAATATAAACGGTTAAATCACCACAAACGCTTTCGCCATAACAAACGGTGCTTGTCATATCGGCATCATAGAAAATATCCACGTAGTCTATTTGTTCGCCCATAAAATTACGCAATACGTCGTGAATATATTGCCCTTCTTGAGCAGGCGCTGAGCCAAAGAAATTCCACTCGCTATCAATTGTTCTACCGAAAATGGTAATCGTGTACGTTGTGGTGGGTTCATTGTTTTCGCTTGTGTAAATATATATTTCGGTATAGCCTTTAATTTGCTCTCTTTGACCAACTGGCATAGTCATTTCACTATCGAAATAAATTCCTTCAAAATATACAAATTCTGCCTGATAGTGTCTTCTTAAAGCCTCATAGATGTATTCTCCGTCTTGAAGGTCAAGTTGACCGATTTGTTCCCAACCACCGCCACTGGTATTTTTGTAAATGCTTAATTGATGGATTTGCGTATCCCCGCCGATATTAAAGTTAGAAGTAAATATGTAAACGTCTCTATCGCAATCAACGGTTTCAACTTCGTCAATAATCAACGTTCTATCCATATCGTAGTAAACGCCGATTATTTCGCCCGCAGTATCGTAAACGTACCAATTATTTACAACGCTTAAAACGTTTTCGCCAGCCGTTGCTCTTTGGCTACCCGAATGAACTCCGTTTACGTAGAAAGATAAGGTAAACTCTCTCGCTTCGTCGCCGTTGCCACCGTTTCCACCGTCGCCGTTTTCGCCGTTATTAAAAGTCACCCAAACTTCTTGACCGTACTGGTTAACGTATTCGTCCACAGTCATATATTCGTCAATTGGTTCTTGCATTGAACCGTTTGTATAAACGTTATATAGTTCAGTACCGAACCCTGATGCTATTTGTCTTAAATACGAAACTAAATACGTTCCTGCAGGAATTTCGAACATACCTGCACTTTCGGTAAATCCGTTTTCGCCGTAATACGATACGCTTACCCAATAACTAGAAGGCGTTTCAGCAGGTGGAAGTTCCGGTTCCGGCTCTATGCTTTCTTGAACGCCGTAAGCAGTAAGGTCAACGAATAAAGTTAAGTCTGCTCGTATTTCGTTCATACACCATCTATCGCTATACCACGTTTCAACGTTAATACCGTTAGAATATGCGTATTCCATTAAGAAATCTAAAACGTTTGTTCCCTTAACTAACGTCACGGTATTTTCGTGTCTTGCGTTTCCGTTAAGGTCGGTTAGGTAAATATCAACGTTATAGTATTCGTAAACGGGGCTAACGTATCCATCGAGAGATTCAACTAAACCTACTAGATATTTACGAATAATTTGACAGTCTTTAATATCAACCACGCCGTCACAGTTAATATCTGCAAGAACTTGTTGTTCTTCGCTCAATGCATAGTCGCCAGAAAGGTCTGTTATGCTACGTTGAATAGTTATAAGGTCAATCATATTAACCACGTTATTGCCGTCAACGTCACCCATCTTGGCCGTTCTTTGTTTGTTTACGGTGATATCACCAAGTTCAACGTTAACGTCTAAAACGTTATCGTTAAAGTCAAGGAATTGCATTTCTCTAACGATAACTTCGCCCGTTTGAGTTATATTTTCCGTTGCTTTAATTGCAACCGTGAAAAGTCTTGAATATCCGTTTTGCTCTATCGAAGTTAAGGCAACGCTAACGATATTGTCTTGGAAATCGCAAGTATATTGTCCCGCATAAGGCGACGTCATATTCCCAACGAATCCGTCGTTATCAGCACCAAGTTGATAGTTGGTTAAAACGTTTTCAACGGTTATAAAACTTGGAAATTCAAGTTGTAAACTAAAACTCGTAAAGTTTTCGTAAGGTGAAAAATAAACTTGATAGTACGAAACGTTATCTTCTTCGTAATTAATTTCAAGGCTTTGTGCCGTTAAAGAACTTTCGCCATCTAGCGTTTGTGCATAAACGTTAACGCTTGCAAGATTAGAAAAAATCATAGCAACGACTAGCAAAATCACTGCAAATAATGAAACTTTGTTATCTTTTCTATTATTTATCATTTTTTATCTCCTTTTAGGTTTTACGCTCTCGGCTCTTGTTTTGCATTATTCATATAACAAACGGTAGAAACAATTTCGCCCTGTTCGTTAATGGTATAAATTTCAAATCCTACAAAACTGTACGATTTAATAGGTCTATCATATCCACAGTAGAAAGTTATTAAATCGGTATCTTTGGTCATAACTTCGCCACTTACGAATATTAATTCGCCGGTTTCTTGATTGTATGACGCAAAGTTTTCATCAAGAATAACTTCTGCTGGAACGTTTAGCGTGACTTTGAACTTAATTGCTACAAAGTTTACAACGTCAGTAATTTTTATAGTGGTTTTGTACATTGCAACGCCGTCTCTATCTTCACGTACCGTTTCCGATTTTATAACGTTTAGATAGTTCCATTTTGCCGATACTTGAATATCGTATCCCGGCATTATCTCGTAAGAACTATTCCAACCGACAAACCATCTAGTTCCGTCGCTTTCTGGTGCGTCAATTTGTGGTATAGGTTGACCTTCACGAACTTCAAGTTCTGCAACCGTGTCAAAATCAACTTTATAAGTGACTTTGTGTAGTTTGTATTCGTGAACGCTTGCTTGAATATCAACGTCGGCTTTTGGCATTGAATACGGAATTCTTTGCATCCAACCCCAGAATTCTTTATATTCTGGCAAGTAATCACTAGGAATATCTGAATGTGTTAATTCGTATTTGGTATCCTCTATAACCGTGCCTTCTAGCAAGGTGAACGACTTAAATAATTTGTCTTCGATATAGTAGTTCAAGTTATAATAATTTTTATAAATGAACTCTGCGTGCGCTTCAACGTCGTGCGAAGGCATATACCACTCTAAATCACCCCAACCGTCGAACACTTTGGTTTCTGGGAACATTGCTTGAATATCATTAGCGTTTGGTCTTGGAATAGCCTTTCCTTCAAGACAGTTGACAACTTTATAAATTTCACCGTCAATATAGAAATAAACCTTGTAGTATTCGTATTTTTCTATAACTGCGTGAACGTAAACGTCTTCGGCTGGCATATAGTAAGGTTGGTCGCCCCAATGCTTAAACACGATATTTTCGTGTGCATCTTTCCACTCTTTGTTTGGAACGTCGTAAACGCTCATCGTTCCAATTTCCTTACCTTCTCTAATATTTTTAATTCTCCACACTTCGCCGTCGATTAGATAGTAAACGTTAAAATATTGATAGGTGTAAGTCGTTCCGTAAACTTCTACGTCGTGCGCAGGCATTTTTTCTGGAATTTCACTCCAGCCAAGGAATTTCTTTTGTTCCTTATTTATGCTTGGCTCGCCCTTCGGCGTTATATATGAATCATAAACTTGCTCCATCTTGCTCCATAGAACGCCGTCAACGTAGTAGTAAATTTTATAACTATTTTTCTCTGCGTACGCTTTAAGAATCATATCGCCGGTCACTTTTCTAGAGTAGTTAAGTTGACCGCCGTTAGTCATATCGTTCCAATACTTAAACGTCCAGCCTTCAATTACGGGTGCGTCTACCCATTGTATGTATTGGTCGTGCGCTACGCTTTGTGTGAAAAGAACTTTATCGTTGTT
>JAZQWW010000048.1:0-5979 GCA_045632585.1 Christensenellaceae bacterium | reverse complement strand
TTTGCAATGAACGGCGTTAAAAACGACCTTCATCACGCACCGGGCGTAATTTCTATGGCAAGAACAATGTTCCCTGACTCTGCGTCGTCGCAATTCTTTATTTGTGTAGAAGACTTACCACATTTAGATGCGCAATACGCTGCTTTTGGAAGAGTTGCGGATATGGATAGTTTGCAAGTAGCAATTGATATATCAGTAGTAGAAACCAAAAGCGAAGGCTACTACGACGATATTCCTGTTAGCCCAATCGTAATCAAAAAAGCCTACGTACTAGAAAAATAAAATTAAAAAGCCGAGAATGTTTCTCGGCTTTTAATATTTTAAAATACGTTTCTAATTGCTAATACTTCGCCGGTAAATCCGTCGACTAAAAGCGCTTTTAGGTCGGTTTCGGTGGCAAACGCTATATACCAGTAAGGTTTATCTTCCTTTACTAATATTCTCGCGTAAATTTCGGCGTTAAATTCTTCGCCGTCATAGTACACGCTTATTAGTTCGCTTTGACTTTCTTTAAGTTTATTTAAGGCGTCTATATAACTTAAAGTGTTTTCGGGAACGATTGACACAAGTTTTAGGTTTTGCGTTTTATCACCGCATAAAATATTTACGTCTAGTTCGTTTTGGTTAAAGTCTTTAATTTCAAAACTTGTGGAAAGTCCGCCCGACGCATCTAAAGAAAATTTGTCTTTATAGGTAGTTCCGTCATAATCGAAACTAACGGAGTACGTTGCAGGGTCAAGCGAAACGCCTAGTAATTTAATGGTTAGTGCGTACGCCTTTTCGCCGACCTTTCCGTCCTTAACGAAAGGCGTTTCCTTGTAGCCGTAGTGCGCTTTTAGTGTAAAGTCGTCGCACTCTGCTCTAAAAGTCGTTTGTCTAAGTTCGCTAACGTAAACTTCTAGTCCGTCTTTATTATTACAGCCGATTAATGGCAATAAAAAGCAAAAAAGTAAAAGTGATGATATTACGCTTAAGAGTTTTTTCATTATTTACCACCTTATTTAATTTACTAAATAATATTAAAATTTTGGCTTTACTATTCCTAAACCTAAAAATAATAATAAACTCTTGCAATTTTATAAAATTTTTGGTAAAATCTCTAGGTAGGAAAGCAAAAAAATGAAAAAACTTATTATCAAAACGGCAATTATTACCGTGTGCGTCGGTCTTGCCTTTATAGGTTTACTTTTAGGTGCGTTATCACTTTTTGCGCCAAAAACTATGGTTAAATTTTTTGACGGAATAGGCTTTGATAACTTCGCTAAGCAATGCAGTGAAAGGGCTTACGAAAAAAGTGACGATATCGTTGACCTTTACGATTTAATCTTAAGGCTTGATGTGTCTAAAGAATCGCAAAAAACCGTAGATTACGTAGAAGAAATGTTTGCAAATCAAAAGTTTGATGAGTTTTGCGCTTTAATGGACGTGGACGGCAAGATTACCACTAAAGAATATTTATCGGTTAAATACGTTTGCGCGCTAGTTGAACTTAACGAAAGCCAAAAAGCGTTAGACTTTTCCGTTCAGTTCGTTTTGGATAGTGGGTACACCAAATACAATCCGTTAAGAGCAATGTTTAACGACCTATTTATAAATCTAGACCAAGATTTTAAGGAAAAAACGGCTGTCGCCGTAGTTGAAGTTAGAGATACTTTAACAATTCCTGAACAAATAGAACTAATAAATCAAGATATAGCAAATAAATCATAAATTAAAATGCAAAGATTAAGTTCTTTGCATTTTTTGGGTAAGAAATGTTAAAAAATCAAAACGCAAATCAAAAATTAAATATTTTAGACGGCGGAAAGGCGTTTTCTTTGCTTATTATATTATATATACTGTTAAGCACCATTTTAAGCGCGCTTACTAGCGTTATTAGTATTGAGCCCTTTGATAGCGCCGTTTTATCGCTTAGTTCGCCGATGGCAATATTTATAACCCTACTTGCTTTTAATAAAAGAAAATGCGTGAGTTTAAGAGACTTAAACGCTAAATCTTTTAACTTTAAGTTTGCCGTTATCGCCGTTGTTTTAGCAGTCGGCGTGCTTTTTGCGTTTGGAACGCTTAACGAACTAATTGCGAAACTTATAAATATTTTAGGCGGAAAGGTGAGTAGCGCAGTAATTCCCGTTGGCGAGTGGTGGGTTTTTATAATATCGACCGTCGTTTTTTGCGTTTTACCTGCTATTAGCGAAGAACTTTTCTTTAGGGGGCTAATTCTAAAAAGTCTAAAAGGCGTTAATAAATTGTTTGCTATATTAACCGTTTCGCTAGTTTTCTCTATTTATCACGGAAACGCTACGCAATTAGCGTATCAATTTATTTACGGTGTAATTTTATGTCTAATTACGATAGGCGCTAAAAGCGTTATTCCTGCGATTATCACGCACTTTCTAAATAATTTTATAGTGCTTTCCTTTATGCAGTTTAATATTTCTATTAACCTATATGCGTGGTGGATAATTTTAATCGGCGTAGTTTTAACTTTGGGCTCGATATTTTATATTATTAAAAAAATCAATCTTGCTAGCAACGGTAATGAAAAGATAAAAGGTTTTTATCTCTATGCGCTTTTCGGCGTTTTAATTTGTGGCGTACTTATAATTACGGGGGTTATATTATGATAAAAATTAATCTTGTTGCAGTTGGCAAGGTTAAAGAAAAATATTTTCTAGGTGGAATTGAAGAATACGCAAAGCGCCTTTCTAGATTTTGTGATTTTAAGATAATTGAACTTCCCGAAGAAAATTATAATAAGGTTGACGACGCTTTAATAGAAAGCATTAAGAAAAAGGAAAGCGAAAAAATACTACAAAACTTAAAAGGCTACGTTTTTGCGCTTGCTATTGAAGGTAAAAAATATTCTAGCCAAAGTTTTAGTGAAGAAATAAAAAAACTTATTGATTTAGGCAAAGGTGAAATAACTTTCGTAATAGGTGGCTCGTACGGGCTTGACGATAGCGTAAAAACAAAAGCTGATAAACTAATTTCCTTTTCAGATATGACTTTTCCACACACGCTATTTAGACTAATGTTTACCGAGCAATTATACCGTGCCTTTTCAATTATTAACGGAAGTAGTTATCATAAATAATCGAATAAGCGTAAAATAGGATATGGATATTCTATTATGCGCTGAAAAATTTTTTAATTCTTTCGACGGCGAAAAGGGCGAGATAGGAAAAAGCCAAACGGGAAAACCTATATATTATTTTTGTGTTAAAAAAACCGATTTTCCTATAGTTATAGTCACGGGTGCTATTCACGCAAGGGAATATATAACTAGTTTACTTTGCTTTAGGCTTATTGATAGGCAAATAAAAAAAGGCAAAATAGGCACGGCGTATTTTATTCCTACCGTTAACCCTGACGGCGTTAGAATTTGCCAAAACAATATAAAAGACTACAAGGCTAACGCTAGGGGCGTTGACCTTAACGTGAACTTCGACGCTAACTGGGGGCATGGCGAACAAAACAAGACAACAATCGGCGCACAAAATTATATCGGAAAGTTTCCTTTTAGCGAAAGCGAGAGTAGGGCGCTTAAAAACTTTACCTATCTAGTAAAGCCACAACTTACCGTTAGTTTTCATAGTAAGGGCGAAGAAATTTATTATGAGTTTAATCAAAAAGGAAAAGACCTAGAAAGAGATTTGTACCTTGCTAAAATTATTCAAAAAAGCAACGGTTATAAAATAGTCACGCCAAAAAACTCTGTCGGTGGATATAAGGACTGGTGCGTAAGCAAACTAAAAATACCGTCTTTCACCATAGAAGTAGGAAACGATAATCTTACTCATCCCATAAAAGAAAATCATTTAGGGGAAATTTATAAAAAGAATAAAGACGTTATACTGGATTTAACGAAAGGATATATCAATGCAAGAAAAATTTATGATTGAAGCCTTAAAGCAAGCCAAACTTGCGCTAAAAAAGGACGAAGTTCCTATCGGCGCAGTAATAGTAGCAGACGGAAAAATAATTGCTAAAGCACATAATAGAGTAATGGAAAAAGGTCTAGCAACGGCGCACGCCGAGATTTTGGCAATAGAAAAGGCAAGCAAAAAATACCCTAGTTTTAGAATAGAAAACGCCGAAATGTATATTACGCTAGAGCCGTGCGCTATGTGCGCCGGTGCGATTGCAAACGCAAGAATAAACAAGGTTTACTTTGGTGCTTTTGAAGAAAAAAGTGGTTGCGCAGTAAGTTTATATCCAATTCTTGAAAAAAACGGGCTAAACCACAAGGTCGAATATCAGGGCGGGATAATGCTTGAAGAGTGCAAAGAACTTATTCAAGGCTATTTTAGAAAAAAACGCAAGAAATAATCCGTGGAAGCACGGATTTTTTGTTTTTAAAGGCGTATAAACGGTTGACAAGGCGCGAATAATTTATATATAATTAAATTGCAACTAATTTGGTTGCAATTGGGTGAAAAATGAAATTATCGTCAAAGACGCATTATGGACTTCTTGCTTGTTTTATGCTTGCAAAGAACTATCCCGAAAGTTCGGTATCTGCTAGCGTGCTAGAAAAATTCGTATCGGTATCGGGAAAGTATTTAGAGCAAATAATGCGCAAACTTTCAAAAAGGAATATAGTAAAGGCAAGCCGTGGCGCAAACGGTGGATATATGCTTGCTAAATCCCCTAGTGAAACTAGCGTGGGTGAAATAGTTCGTGCGTTAGAAGACGATATAAAAATTATCGACTGCGTGGATAAAGGTGGAAAATGCAAGTGCTGTCCCACTAGTGCCGTTTGGAAAAAACTTTACCAAGGCATTAACGACACGCTAGACGATATGAATTTACAGCAACTTATAGAAGGAACGATTTAAGGAAAAAATTATGCAAAGAAACGTTTATTTTGACCACGCCGCAACGACACCGCTTGACAAAAGGGTGCTTGACGAAATGCTACCGTACTTTAGTGAAATTTACGGCAACGCAAACAGTCAGCACGCGTTTGGTAGAGATGCGATTAAAGCCGTTGACAAGGCGAGAGAAGATATTGCAAAATTAATAGGCGCTAAAGCAAACGAAATATATTTTACTTCGGGTGGCACGGAAAGTGATAACTGGGCGCTTAAAGGTATAATGCGTGCAAACGCAAATAAGGGCAAGCATTTAATAATTAGCCCTATTGAGCATAGCGCTATGCTATCTTCTGCTAAAGATTTAGTTAAAGAAGGCTTTGAAGTCAGTTATCTAAAGGTTGACGATAAAGGCGTAGTTGATTTAGAACACTTAAAAAGCATAATTAGAAAAGACACGGTGTTAGTTGCTTGTATGTTTGCAAACAACGAAGTGGGAACTATTGAGCCTATTAAGGAAATTTGTGAAATTGCGCACGCAAACGGCTCACTTTGTTTTACCGACGCAGTTCAAGCGTGTGGCGTTTTAGACGTAAACGTAAAAAAGACGGGCGTTGATTTAATGAGTATGAGTTCTCATAAAATCTACGGGCCGAAAGGCGTTGGTGCATTGTTTATTAGAAACGGGGTAAAAATAGAAAACCTAATAGTCGGTGGACATCAAGAGCGTATGAAAAGGGGTGGAACGACTAACGTTGCGGGCGTCGTTGGATTTGCCGAAGCCTTCAAAATCGCCGAAGAAGAAAGGGAACAAAATTACAAGTACGTTTCTTCTTTAAGAGATAGATTTATTGAAAAAGTGCTAAAAGAAGTCCCTAACGTAAAACTAAACGGTGCGTTAGGACAGCAAAGACTTCCTGCAAACGCAGACTTTTCGTTCGAATATATCGAAGGTGAATCAATACTATTTAGTTTAGACCTAGAAGGAATAGCCGTATCTTCAGGCTCGGCGTGTTCTTCAGGCTCGTTAGAACCGTCGCACGTTCTACTTGCGTTAGGACTTCCCGAAGAATTAGCGCACGGCTCGATTAGGTTCTCGTTTGGAAAACATAATACGATAGAAGAAATAGACTTTGCAGTTGAAGTTTTAGTTAAAACTGTTAAT
>JAZQWW010000047.1:0-1430 GCA_045632585.1 Christensenellaceae bacterium | reverse complement strand
TTTTTGTATTTTTAAGGCTTCTTCACCGCTTATTAAAAGTTCTTCCGTACCTAAAACTGCACCATAAAAGTTTTTAATTTGTTTTAAATGCGCAAAACCCCAATAATCCACCACGTCTTCACCGTAGAACTTTTTATCTTCATCAGCGTTCGCAACAATACTTTCTTTTTTACCGTCAGAGTAATAAATATAAGCGTTTTCATAGGTTAAAATAACTTTACCTTTTTCACATTGTAGCATTATTTCAATAGGTTCGTTAACGGCGTAGTTATTCATACAGTAAAATGCGTAAAGCGTGCCGTTTTCATACTTTATTAATCCTTCGGCGCTATCTTCAACTTCAATAATCTTATGATTTCTATTTGCAATTGACGAATAAATGGTTTTTGGTTTTGAATTTACAAGCCAATTAACGATATCTATAGAGTGAATTGCTTGGTCAATTACAACTCCACCACCTTCTTTATCCCAAGTTCCTTTCCAATCAGACTCTCCATAATACGAGTCCGGTCTTTCCCAAGTAAGAATAGAACGTGCCGATAAAATTTTGCCAAGTTTTCCTTCGTCAAGCCTTTGTTTAACGAATTTTACGCTATCATTAAATCTAATTTGAAAGATAATACTATAAATTAGATTGTTCTTCTTTGCGATTTCTACACATTCTACGCCGTCATTGAAGTTTATAGCCATTGGCTTTTCACACAAAACGTTAACGCCGTGAGAAAGCGCATACTTTGAAACGACGGGGTGCATATAGTGTGGAATACAAACGTGAACGGCATCTAGCTTTTCGCTTGTAATAAGTTCTTGATAAGAATAATAGGCTTTGCAGTTATATTCTTTTGCACACGCATCAGCCCTTTCTTTTTTTATATCACAAACAGCAACAAGTTCTACAATACCTTCTTTTTCTAAAATCGCTATCGAAGAAGAGTGCATTGTAAAAATTCTACCACAACCGATAATTGCAACTTTAAGTTTATTTTTCATTTGTTTATCCCCTAATGTCAATTTTCAATCCAAACGTTTTGATTTTTACTTGCCTTTAATAGCATCTCTATAATTCGCATAATTTCTAAAGTTTGTTCGTTATCAAAAGGATATTCACCCGTTTCAAAGAATTTAACGACGTTTCTAATTTGATTTGCAAAGAACGGCGACTTAATTTCAACAAAACCACCCGTAGTATCTTCGTTAGAATAGAAAATATAATACGGCGCATATTTATCCATAACGGCAGTTATAGTTTTTCCGTTTTCAAATTCTACCCTACTGATTTTTTGATGACCTTGAATTTCCATTTTTACTCTTTTCGCTTTAGAGTTAACAAGTTCCATCATCATTTCAACTTGGTGTACTAAATATACTGGAAGTTTAAATCCATCACTAACTATAACGTAGTTTTGCGCGCCTTTAATAGTTTGAAGTTC
>JAZQWW010000046.1:0-8148 GCA_045632585.1 Christensenellaceae bacterium | reverse complement strand
TGCGTTAGTACAACAAAATCTCTAAAATCGCCCTGTTTTTATAGGGTAAAACAACAAAATGACTAAATATTTATTCGCAATAAAAAGGCTTACGGTAAATTACAAATCGTATTTACTATTAACCAAATAAACTTTCATATTTGCATCATATTTGTTGTCTACAATAAATACTTTCATATCAGCATCATATTTACTTTGAACAATCATCATCGGGCAATCAGCATCATATTTACTTTGTACAATAAATACCTTTGCCTGCGCGTCATACTTGCTTTGCACTACAAAACCCTTAAATCCACCTTTAGAACCCATAAATATTTCTCCTTTGTTTTTAAGTGACTCTCACTTTTATTATATTCTAACTCATTTGGGTTTTTATGTCAAGCGTTTTGAGTTATTATTTAAACTCAATTTAGTTATACAATAAAAACAAAAGGGGTAAATATTAAATATGAACGTTTTAGAAAAGATTGAAAAGTTAAGAAATGAAAAAGGCTGGTCAATAAATTATCTTGCAATGGAAAGTGGTTTAACCCAATCAACCTTAAATAACTTATATTCAAGAAAAACTGAGCCTAAAATTTCAACACTTAGAGCAATATGTGGAGCATTTGGAATTAGTTTGTCGGATTTTTTTAAAGAAGAAGAAAATGAAGATGAACTTTTAAGAAGAGTAAAAACCCTTTCAAAAGAAAATAAGCAAGCATTATTACAAATAATTAAAAACTTAAAATAAAAAAAGCAAGGCACAATCACGTGTCTTTCTTTTTTTGGCTCACCGTAAGGGACTCGCTTCTCTCGAGCCTCCCGCAAAACAGTCCACTGGACATTTTAGTCTTTCAGACAAATTTGCAAGCAAATTTTCTCCTAATTCGAGTCCCTTTCTCGCAACGAAAAAAAGACAAGCAAATGCTTGTCTTTTTCCGTTGGCACACCGTAAGGGACTCGAACCCCTAACCTTTGCGTCCGTAGCGCAACGCTCTATCCAATTGAGCTAACGGTGCGTGCTTAGGCAACTGCGAATTGCCTATATTTATTTAGTTTTTATTTTTTTCGTCAATTCAATTGGATGGAGCGTTCAAACGCTCTGTGCCCGTAGCGACAGCGTAGGAAATACGGTTGACCTTCTTCCCTGACTTTGCCCACAGTTTCCAATTGAGCTAACGGTGCGTGTTTAAGCAACTCAAAGGTTGCTTATTATTTATTGCATACATTAGTTTATTACAATTCTTTTGATTTGTCAAACTATTAAGCCTAGTTTATAAATTATTTCAAAATTGCTTTTATTTCTTTAAAATTATACCGCATTTCGCGAACAATCGAGCATAATTCCTAATCGCTTCACGTCTATCTCCTTATGCAAAGAAAACGCCGTAGCCACGCCCAAGTTTTCCGCCTTTTCTTAAATGCGCTTTAATACGTTTTTGTAATGACGTGTCAGTTTCTAAGGGTTCTAAATCTCCAACGTTTTTTCTACCAAAAATCCACGGAGCAAGCACGTTGTAATCGGGATATTCTTCACGATTTATTATCTCGTAGGTTCTCTTAAAACGGATTATATTCGAGTTCTCATCCATAATCGTTTCGTTGTCAGGATTAAGCAACCACGACCAACAAATGAAAGTCATTTGTTTGCCTTCAAAACGTTTTGCAAAAAAGACTTTTGCTCTCTCGTACGATTCCAAAACGTCTTCAATCCTTAAAGGCGTACCCGTCGCCGGAATATGCACCGATAATACGTCGTCGCCTTTTACGACAACCTTACCGTCTTTTTCATACCTATCAAATAAAAAATACTCGTATTCATATTGCAATCTCCCGATTTGCAATAGTTTTAACTTAAGAAACTGTTCGTACCATCCATCCCAAACGGAAACGCCAACTACCCCGTGGACGTTTACGCATTCTTGGTATTTATAACGTATGTCTCCTATGGTGTTTAGCGCTATATTTTGTGGAACACCCTGCTTGTCAAACTCTTTAAGCAATCGTGGCAATAAGCATACGAGTGCAAACAAATTAAACGTGTATCGACTTTCATTATACTTCATAGAAAGTTCGTCTAAAACTGAAGAAAGTTCCTTAAAACGTAAAGTTTCCGCACTTCCATAAGTTGCTAGAATACTGTCTATCTCCGATTTTTTCACTCGTGAAAACAAGTATTGCATCTTTTCCTTGAATTCGATCGGATATGCATATCTTTCACACAATTCTTCAATTTTCATAATAAAAACTCTCTCGTTTACTTTCTGAATTATTTCAAAATTGCTTTTATTCTTCTAACGCCCGACGAAGAACTTTCTTCTTTCTTGATAATAAATTTACCAAGTTCGCCCGTGTTTTTTACGTGTGGTCCACCGCAAATTTGTTTATCTACACCGTCAATAGTATAAATAGAAACTATTTGGTCGTCGCTAGTTGCGTTAAATATTCCGTATGCGCCTTGCTCTAACGCTTTGCAGTATTCGATTTCACTTCTTACCACGTCGATTTTCTTATTGATTACTTCGTTAACGAAGTTTTCTAGTTCTTTTAACTCTTCTTCGGTCATTTTGTGGTCTAAGTTAAAGTCAAATCTTAATCTTTCTTCGGTAATATTAGAGCCTTTTTGTTCGGTTTTTTCGCCGAACATTTTTCTTAAGCCTGCAAGAAGAATATGTGTTGCCGTGTGATATTTAATGGTCATTTCCGTTTGCTCGGTTAAACCACCTTTTGCGTTCTGTGCTTGCGCTTTAGATAGTTCTTGGTGAGCCTTAAACGCTTCCTTAAAACCTTGTTCGTCAACGGTAAAGCCACGCTCTAACGAAAGTTCTACGACTAGTTCAAGTGGGAAACCGTAAGTATCATAAAGTCTAAACGCTTGCTTGCCGTTTATTTGAGTTTCGGGTATATAATTTGCGTCCTTTTGGCTCATAAATTGATTTTTACGCTCAATTCCCGAAATGCATTTTTCAAACTCTTTAATACCTGACGCTAGCGTTGCTTCAAACTTTTTAATTTCTTTGCTTAACTCTTCTAAAATTAAGTCTTTCTTTTCTACTAGGTTTGGGTACGCTTCGCCGTAAACTTCGTCAATAAATATTTTAGCAACTTCGCTAATTTCGTTAGAAGATATTTCTAGCGTTCTACAATATCTTATTGCTCTTCTTAAGAGTCTTCTTAAAATATATCCAGCGCCGGTGTTTGACGGAACTATGCCGTTTTTGTCACCGATAAGCATAACTGCAGTTCTAGTATGGTCAGCAATAATACGCATTGCTTTTTTATTTTCTTCTTCGCCGTCGTACGCTTTACTTGAAACTTTTTCTAAATAATTTATTGCACCGATAAATAGGTCAGTTTTATAACCGTCGTCAAGCCCGTTCAAGAAAACCAAAAGTCTATCAAGACCAAAACCCGTATCGACGTTTTTGTTTTCTAGTTCTTGATACTTGCCACCTTCAAGTTTTTTATATTGCATATACACGTCGTTGCCAATTTCAACGTAGCGGTCGCTGGTAGTAAAATCCGAACTATCCTTGCCTTCTACTCTTGGATAAAACCATTCGTTGTCTGGTCCACAAGGCGTATTAACCGTGCCTTCTAGTTCCCACCAGTTGTCCTTTTTAGGAAGATAGAAAATATTTTCTTCTCTTATACCTATTTCCTTGAGTAGGTTTGCCGTTTCTTCGTCTCTTGGTGCGTTTTCGTTGCCTTCAAAAACGGTAGAACAAATCTTATCCTTATCAAAGCCTAGAACTTCGGTTAAAAACTCGAAAGTCCATTTGGTTTTTTCCTTCTTAAAGTAATCGCCTAAAGACCAGTTGCCCATCATTTCAAAAAAGGTAAAGTGCGTAGCGTCGCCAATCGCATCAATATCAACCGTTCTAACGCAACCTTGAACGTTGCATAGTCTTGTTCCCTTTGGGTGTTTTGCGCCAAGAAGGTATGGCATCAACGGTTGCATACCCGCAACGTTGAACATAACGCCCGTCGTACCGTCACCGATAAGTGATACGGCACCGATATTAACGTGTCCCCTTTTTTCGTAGAATTCTATCCATTTGTTTCTAAGTTCTTTTGAAGTAAACATATATTTCCTTTATTTTTTAATAATCGTATAACCGTCTTTTGCGTCCTTAATTTCATAGCCTAGCGCTAGAAGTTCGTTCCTGAGTTCGTCGGATTTCGCCCAGTCCTTGTTTTGTCTTGCAATCTTTCTTTGTTCGGCGATAGCAATAATTTCGGCAGGAATATCTTCGCTTGGTTTTTCTTCTACCTTAATTTCAGACTTAAACAAGCCGAGAATTGCATAAGTCTTTTTAATTTGCGAAAGCATATTTCCTGCAAGCGCATCACCGTTTGCAATTAAACCCTTAATTTTTTTGAAATATCCGTAAAGATTAGAAAGTG
The DNA here is from genome assembly GCA_045632585.1 of Christensenellaceae bacterium. GTDB lineage: Bacteria > Bacillota > Clostridia > Christensenellales > Borkfalkiaceae > UBA1259. The sequence goes on along the minus strand of JAZQWW010000046.1, from coordinate 3,756 downwards.
CTAGCGCAGTATTAAAATCGTCGTCCATACAAGCGTTAAACTCGTCGTCTATTTGCTTAAATTCGCCGTCGATTTTAATGCCTTTTTCAGTTGCTAACGCAAAAACCTTATAAAATTCGTTTAAGTGTGCTTGCGCTTCAGGAAAAAGTTTATCGGTAATATTTATATCGCCACGATAGTTGGTTTCAAGCAAAGCAAACTTAATGGTTTCAGCAGAATACTTGTCTAAAAGGTCTGAAATAAGCAATGTGTTTCCTAAAGACTTGCTCATTTTTTGTCCGTTTACTTTAATAAGTCCGTTATGAATCCAGTATTTAGCAAACTGTTTGCCGGTTAGCGCTTCGGTTTGCGCAATTTCGTTTTCGTGGTGCGGGAATATTAAGTCTCTACCACCACCGTGAATATCTATTTGGTCGCCGAAAGTCTTTCTATTCATAGCCGAACATTCAATATGCCAGCCGGGCCTACCTTTTCCCCAAGGCGAATTCCAAAACGGCTCGCCTTCCTTTGCGCTTTTCCAAAGCGCAAAGTCAAGTGGATTGCGTTTCGATTCGTCGTTGTCTATTCTAACGCCGTTTTTAGCGTCTTCAAGATTTCTATGCGAAAGTTTTCCGTAAGGCGCATAACTATCTACCGAAAAATACACGTCGCCGTTGTCGGTCGGATAAGCGTGACCTTTTTCGATAAGTTTTTTAACAAAACCTATAATGTCGCCTATACATTGCGTTGCTTTAATCCAAACGTCTGGGTCGTCGATTTCAAGTTTTTTCATTTGCGCATTGATTTTTTCAATCATATCAAGCGCATATTTGTCGGAAGGAATTCCCGTTTCGTTAGATTTTGCTATGATTTTATCGTCTACGTCAGTATAATTTCTAGCGTAAGTGACGTCATAACCCTTTTTAACTAGATATTTTCTAATAACGTCGTAAATGAGTGCTTGGTATGCGTGACCTATATGCGCCTCGCCCGAAACGGTTATACCGCAAGCATACATTTTTACTTTTCCGTCATTGTTTGGTACGAATTCTTGTTTATTGCCCGTTAAGGTGTTGTATATTTTCATTTTCTTTCCTTTATTTGCTTTCTTTTAATTTGTTAAGTTCTTCTTCTAGTGCGAACACTTTTTCTCTTAAGTGGCAAATTTCTTCAACTATCGGGTCGGTCTTTTCTTGTTCTAGGTCGGCACATTTTTCGCCGTTAATGCGAACGACTCTACCCGGAACGCCCACAACCGTTGCGTATGGTGGAACTTCTTTTAGAACGACTGCGCCTGCGCCTATTTTAGCATATTCACCAACGGTAAACCCACCTAAAATTTTTGCACCTGCAGAAATTATTGCGCCCTTTTTTATGGTTGGGTGGCGTTTGCCCTTTTCTTTACCCGTACCGCCTAACGTCACGCCTTGATAAATTACCACGCCTTCTTCAATCACGGCAGTTTCTCCGATAACTACGCCCATACCGTGGTCAATGAACACGCCCGGCGCAATTTGCGCTGCAGGGTGAATTTCTATGCCCGTTCTAAACTTGGCAAACTGACTTATCCACCTTGCTAATAGTTTTAAGTGGTGACGATAGAAGAACGACGCAACTCTATGCGACCTAAGCGCCTTTACACCCGAATAAGTAAGCCAAATTTCAAACTTACTTCTCGCCGCAGGGTCGTTTAATTTTGCTGCGTTTATATCCTTTCTTAAATTTTTAAAAATCATGGTATTCCTTTTTAGCGAAAATATCGCTGTTTTCGTATACTCTCGCATTATTTTTTATAGTACTTTAAATTATTTTACTTTATTTAGCAATTTTTTTCAACCAAATTAAAATTATTTTAGCACAAAAATTTACATTTTTTGATTTTTATTTGATTTTAGGGGCTTTTACTTGTATAATTATATGTGACGAATAGAATTTTGGAGATAAAAATGATTGATTTAAGAAAAATTCAAGAAAACCCAGATAAATACGTAGAGTTATACAAGCGTAAAGGTTTTGACGCTAGTTTCGATGCAATTTTCGAGTTAGATGCTAAAAGAAAAAGCATAACTGCGGAAGTTGAAGGCTATAAGGCGAAAAGAAACAAAGTTTCAGCAGAAATTCCGGCACTTAAAAAAGCGGGAAGTCCCGTTGACCATATTTTTGCAGAAATGAGAACACTTGGCGAAAAAATTGCCGATTGCGATAAAACCTTAAAGGAAATTGAAGAACAAATCTTCGATATGGTTTCTAGATTTCCTAATATTCCCGACGAAGACCTTCTTGCTGGCGAAAAAGAAAACAACGCCGTGATTAAAGTCGTTGGCGAAAAACCCACCTTTAACTTTGAAATGAAAAACCACGTCGACCTATGCACTAACCTAGGAATAATCGACTATACTAGGGGCGCAAAACTATCGGGTGGTGGCTACTGGCTATACCGTGGCGACGGCGCAAAACTCGAATGGGCATTGCTTAACTTCTTTATAACCGAACACTTAAAAGACGGCTATGAATTTATTCTACCACCACACCAACTTGGTTATAACTGTGGTTTTGGTGCAGGACAATTCCCTAAATTCTCGGACGAAGTTTACTGGCTTGACTGTGACGAAGATAGAAAGAAAAATCGCTTTATGCTACCGACTGCCGAAACGGCGTTAGTAAACGTTTATGCCGGCGAAATTCTTGACGAAAAAGATTTACCGAAAAAAATGTTCGCCTACACGCCTTGCTATAGAAAGGAAGCAGGCTCATACCGTGCTGAAGAAAGGGGTATGATTAGGGGACACCAATTCAATAAAGTTGAAATGGTACAATATGCACACCCAGAACATAGTATGGAAGCATTTGAAGAATTAGTTAACAAAGCAGCGTCGTTAATTGAAAAATTAGGACTACACTTTAGAGTAAGCAAACTTGCAGCAGGCGACTGCTCGGCATCAATGGCAAGAACCTACGATATTGAAGTTTGGATACCTTCAATGGGAATTTATAAGGAAGTAAGTTCAGTATCTAACGCAAACGACTATCAAGCAAGAAGAAACAACACCAAGTTCCGTGATAGCAAAACTGGAAAAACGGCTTTCGTTCACACTCTTAACGGCTCTGGCCTTGCAACTTCAAGAGTGTTCCCAGCAATAATTGAACAATATCAAAACGCTGACGGCTCGATTACCGTTCCCGAAGTTTTAAGACCGTTTATGGGCGGACAAGAAATTATAAAACTTTAATCAAATTAAAATAAGAAAACGCTTGAATTTTCAAGCGTATTTTATTTTTTCTATTTCTATTAAAATCTTTTGTTTTAAGTCTTGTTCGTCAAAGTCGTTAGAAATTATCGTGTAATTTTTTAAGTCTATATTATCGTAATCTACCTGCGCACTAATACGCTCTAAAATTTGTTCTTTCGTTAAATTAGAACGCTTAATTACGCTTTCAATTCTTGCGCTTTTTTCTCTTTTAATTACCCAAACATAATCGAATAAATTTTGATAATTACGCTCGAATAAAAGTGGAACTTCTACAAAAATTAAGCCTTTTTTTTGCTGATTTGCTATAGAAAAAATTTGCTTTATAACAAGTGGCGTTAAATATCCCGTTAGTGTTTCGTAGTCTTTTTCGCTATTAAAAATACGGTCTGCAATCAACTTTTTATTCGGTCTTAAAACAAGCCTTCCGTCAACGCAATTTGGGAAAAAAGTTTTAATTTTTCTTAAAACCTTGCGTTTTTTATAAAGGTCTTGTACGATTTTATCGCTATCAATAACTAAATAGCCA
>JAZQWW010000045.1:0-9713 GCA_045632585.1 Christensenellaceae bacterium | reverse complement strand
GATATGCTTGCGGATTTTGGTGTAGAATACGTTATTTTAGGACATAGCGAAAGAAGACAATACTTTGGCGAAACCGACGAAAGCGTTAATAAAAGACTTAAACAAGCGCTTAAAAAGGGTTTAAAGCCAATCGTTTGCGTTGGCGAAACTCTTACTGATAGAGAAAAGAGAAGAACAAATAAAGTTCTTAAAAAACAAGTTCTTGAAGGATTTGACGGCTTAACGGCTGAAGATTTTACTAATATAGTTATTGCTTACGAACCCGTTTGGGCTATTGGTACGGGCAAAACTGCTACGGCTGAAGATGCTAACAAAACTATCGGATATATTAGAAATCTTGTTAAAAAGACTTGGGGCGCTGAAGTTTCAAAGGCACTTCGTATTCAATACGGCGGTAGCATGAAACCTACAAACGCCAAAGAACTTATGGCTAAAAGAAATATCGACGGTGGTTTAATCGGTGGCGCGGCACTTAAAGCAACTGATTTTGCTGGAATTGTTAACTACAAAAACTAATAATTTTTTAGCGCAACTTTATAGTTGCGCTAAAATTTTTTTAAAAGCGTTTTTGCTTTACTTTAAGATTAAAATCAAGTATAATATAGCATAGTAAAAAATAGGAGTGCAATTTATGAAAAAGACACCAAATTGTTTAATTATAATGGATGGTTATGGAATTACTGAAAACCATGACGGAAACGCCGTTTACAGCGCTGATAGTAAAAATGTAAAAAAATTAATGAAAGAATATCCTTCAATGCTAATAGGTGCAAGTGGTATGGACGTCGGACTTCCCGAAGGGCAGATGGGAAACAGCGAAGTAGGACACTTAAATATTGGTGCTGGTAGAATAGTTTATCAAGACTTAACAAAAATTACAAAAGCAATTTTAGATGGCGATTTTTTTGAAAACGAAGCACTTTTAAAACCTATAGAAAATGCCGTAAAAAACGATAAAAAATTACATCTTTTTGGGCTTTTATCAACTGGTGGCGTACATTCTCACACGTCGCATCTTTATGCACTTCTTAAAATGGCAAAAGAAAAGGGTGTTAAACAAACTTACGTTCATTGTTTTTTAGACGGTAGAGATACCGACCCTCAATCGGGAAAAGGCTTTATTAAAGAACTTTTAGAAAAAATGCAAGAATTAGGTTATGGCGAAATAGCATCTATTTGTGGTAGATATTACGTTATGGATAGAGATAATAACTGGGATAGAACGCTTAAAGCGTACGATATGTTAACTTCTGGAACTGGTGAAGTTGCAAAAGACGCTATGTCTGCTATCGAAAAAAGTTATAGTGAAGGTGTTTACGACGAATTCGTTCTTCCAACTAATATTATTTCAAACGGTAAGCCTGTTGCTTTAATTGAAAAAGAAGATTCTGTAATATTTTTCAACTTCCGTCCCGATAGAGCAAGACAAATAACAAGAGCAATTTCACAAAAAGATTTTACGCCGTATTATGACGAAGAAAAGAAAAAAGAAATGTACTTTGAAAGAAAAACGGGATTTTTAAATCCAACGTTTACTGGTTTTGCCGTTTACGATTCGTCTTTTAAGGACATTTTCGTTGCTTTCCCACCTGATGAAATTACTAACACTCTTCCGCAATATTTAGCAAAAATAGGTAAAACGCAACTTCATATAGCAGAAACTGAAAAGTACGCGCACGTGACCTTTTTCTTCAACGCTAAACTAGAACCGCCCGTTGAAGGCGAAACGAGGGTGGTTATTCCTTCTCCAAAGGTTGCAACCTACGACTTAAAGCCTGAAATGAGCGCTTACGAAGTGACTGATAAGGTTTTGGAAGAATTAGATAGTGGAGAATACGACGTAGTTATTCTAAATTACGCTAACTGCGATATGGTAGGGCATACGGGTATTTTCGACGCTGCAGTTAACGCCGTTAAAACGGTTGACGAATGCGTTCAAAAAGTTGTAGATAAAATCTTATCACTTGGTGGAAACGCTATTATTACTGCTGACCACGGAAACGCTGATAAAATGCTTGACGAAAGTGGAAAGCCGTTTACCGCTCACACTACTAACCTCGTTCCACTTATCGTTGTTGGAAAAGATTTTAAGAACGTTAAACTTGATAACGAGGGTAAACTTTGCGATATAGCGCCCACTTTGCTTGATATGATGGGGGTAGATAAACCTATCGAAATGACGGGTAAAAGTTTAATTAAACGATAAAAACTTATTACAAATAGTTGAAAAAAAACATTTATTGTGTTAAAATGTTAACAGTTAACGTAATATTGTTATATTTTTAGGTTTTTAGGAGAAAGTTATGAATATGTATAACATGATGGCAACGTTTTGGGATATATGGCACGGTGGAATTAAACAAGCCGTTCTAGTCGTTATGGCAATCTGTGCGTTGTTTATAATTTTAGTAGTATTATTTCAACCGGGCAATTCGTCTGGTGTAAGCGCCTTAACAGGCTCGTCTGAAACTTTTTTAACCAAAAACAAAGGTAAGACTACCGAATACAAAATGAAGAAATTAACCGTTATTAGCGGAGTGGTTTTTGCAGTATTGTGTATTGTTTTTGCAGTCGTTGCATTATTCGCATCACTATAATTTAAGGTTTTAATTTTAGACGGTTCCGATTTGGCGGAGCCGTTTTTTATTATGTTATGAAAAGAGAGATTATTGAAGGAAAATTACAAGGAAACGCCAAAGGATATGCGTTTTTATTGCCGTTAGATAATAGGGGCTACGATTATTTTATTCCACATAGCAATCTTAAAGGTGCTATGCACGGCGATATAGTTCTTGCCGAAACGACTGAAGAAACGGGGGTAAGGACTACTGCTCGTGTGCTTAAGGTTATAGAGCGTGGATATAAAGAAATCGTCGGCACGTATTTTTCGTTCCGTGGAAACGGTTTTGTCACGCCGGACGATAAAAAATATTTTAATGATATTTATATTCCTGTCGGGAAGTCCTTAAGAGCAAAATCCGGTGATAAGGTGGTTTGCAAGATTTTAGCATATCCTAAAAACCAAAACCCAGAAGGGTTGGTTATTAAGATTTTAGGTAGACAGTTTGAAAAAAATGCTGAACTTAAGTCTATTTTATACAGTTATAAACTAAATCCCGAATTTGATAGGGCTGTAAAATTAGAGGCGGACTACGTTGCTAAACCGATTACCAAAGATGATTTAAATGGTAGAAAAGATTTTAGAGACTTGACTTGTTTTACTATTGACGGGGAAGATTCTAGAGATTTTGACGACGCTGTTTCTCTTTCAAAAAAAGGCGAAAATTATCTACTTGGCGTTCATATAGCAGACGTTTCTCACTACGTTAGAAGTGGTGGGGCAATAGATAACGAAGCGTTTAATAGGGGAACTAGTGTATATTTTCCTGAAAGCGTAGTTCCAATGCTACCCGAAAAACTTTGCAACGACGTTTGTTCGCTAGTTGAAGGTGAAGATAGATTAACTTTATCCTGCATTATGGAGTTTGATAAAGACGGTAAACTTCTTGATAAAGAGATTGCGCCGTCAGTTATTAAGAGTAGTAAAAGGTTTACCTATACCGAAGTTCAAGGCGTTTTAGACGGTGACGAAGAACTTAAAATAAAGCATGAAAAGTTTGTTCCAACATTGCTTTTAATGAGTGAACTTGCCGATATTTTAGGCAAAAAAAGATATAAAAATGGTAGCGTGGATTTGGACGTAAAAGAAAGCGTTATTTCTGTTAGTAAACAAGGCGAAATAGTTGTTAAACCTTCAAAAAAAGATAAGGCTCACGGGTTGATTGAAGAATTTATGATTGCGACTAACTGTGCCGTTGCCGAGTATTTTTATTTTTTAGAATTACCATTTATTTATAGGGTTCACGAAAAACCACAAGAAGAAAAATTAGAACAATTTTACGAATTTTTAACTAGTTTGGGCATTTCTTTTAAACGCAAAAAAGGTGAGGTTTTTTCTAAAGATTTCCAAATTATTTTAGAGAACGCTAAAAATAGTAAAGCGTTCCCTGTAATTAATAGGGTAATGCTACGCTCTATGCAAAAAGCCGTGTATTTGCCCGAAGAACTTGGACACTTTGGGCTTGGCGAAAAATACTATTCACACTTTACTTCGCCAATCCGTAGATATCCCGATTTAGTTATTCATAGAATTATTAAAGATTTTTTAACTAAAGGTCAGACGTTCGTAATAAAAAAATATAGTAATTTTGTTAATTCTGCATCAAATCAATCGTCTATGAAAGAGCGAAATGCAATCGAGGCCGAACGTGCCGTCGACGACTTTTATAAAATGCTATATATTAGCGAGTTCGTTGGCGAAGAGTTTGATGCCGTTATTAGTGGCGTTAATAATTTTGGCGTTTTTGCTGAACTTGAAAATTCGATTGAAGGCTTAATAAAGGTTGAAACACTTAAAGGAAAAAAATATATATACGACGAAAAAAGATACGCATTAAGTGACGGGAATAAAACGTTTAGACTAGGTCAAAGCGTAAAAATTAAAGTCGCAGGTGTTAACTACGGCGATAGACAAGTAGAATTTTTACTTTTAGATTAAATAATAATATTATTTAACTATTGCAATTAGTTAAAAAAGGTAGTAAAATATTAGTTATGGAAGAAAAAAATATATCCGTTAATCGTCAGGCTACCCACGAGTATTTTATTTTAGAAAAATACGAAGCAGGGATAGTTTTAGACGGCGGTGAGGTAAAGTCACTTCGAAACGGTGCGTGCAATCTTAAGGATAGTTTTTGTGTTGCTAGTGGTCATACGATTTTTATAAAAAATATGCATATAGCAATTTATGAAAAATCCGGTGCATATAACGTTAGGGAAGCAAAAAGAGATAGAAAACTTTTACTTCATAAACTTGAAGCGATTAAAATAGCGTCAAAAGTTCAGCAAAAAGGACTAACGCTTGTCCCGTTAAGACTTTATTTTAAGGGCGCGTTAGTAAAAGTTGAATTAGGTCTTTGTCAGGGTAAGCACGTTTACGATAAAAAGCGTTCTAAAATGGAAAAAGATTTAACTAGAGAAACACAGAGAGAACTAAAGAATATTAGATAAATAAAGGAGCAAAAATGGCTAACAAAAAAAGAATTGAAACTATATGCGTTCAAGGTGGATATACCACTAAAAACGGAGAACCAAGACAAATTCCCGTATATCAAAGCACTACGTTTAAGTATGATACGAGCGAAGATATGGGTAAACTTTTCGACCTTGAGGCTAGTGGTTATTTTTATACTAGACTTCAAAATCCAACAAACGATTACGTGGCTAAAAAATTAGTAGAACTTGAAGGTGGTACGGCTGGTATGCTTACGTCGTCTGGTCAAGCGGCTAACTTCTATTCGATTTTTAATATCGCTAATTGTGGCGACCACGTCGTTTCAAGTTCGGCAATTTACGGTGGAACGTTTAATCTTTTTGAAGTGACTATGAAGAAAATGGGTATTGAATTTACCTTTATTTCGCCCGATTCTACTGAAGAAGAAATTAGAAGCGCTTTCCGTCCTAACACGAAAGCACTTTTCGGCGAAACCATAGCAAATCCCGCTTGTTCGGTACTTGATATTGAACTTTTTGCTAAAGTTGCGCACGAACAAGGCGTTCCACTAATTATCGATAACACTTTTGCAACGCCCGTTAATTGTAGACCTATCGAGTGGGGTGCCGATATCGTCACTCATTCTACTACTAAATACATAGACGGTCACGGCGTTTCAGTTGGTGGCGCTATTATTGACGGTGGCAAATTCGACTGGAATAAATATGCTGATAAATTCCCGGGTCTTACTACGCCAGACGAAAGTTATCATGGTGTTTGCTATACTGAAAGATTTGGCTTAGAAGGTGCGTTTATTACGAAAGCAACGGCGCAACTTATGCGTGACTTTGGTTCTATTCAATCGCCACAACACGCTTTCTATATTAATTTAGGGCTTGAAAGTTTACACGTTAGAATGAAAAGACACTGCGAAAACGGTCAAAAAGTAGCAGAGTTTTTATCTAAACATCCAAAAATCGATTGGGTTAGATATTGTGGGCTTGAAGGCGATAAATACTACGAGCTTGGCAAAAAATATTTACCAAACGGTTCTTGTGGCGTTTTATCGTTTGCAGTTAAAGGTGATAGAAAAGACGCTGAAAAATTAATGAAAAATCTTAAGGTTGCAGCGATTGAAACTCACGTTGCGGACGCTAGAACTTGTTGCTTACACCCAGCAAACGCAACTCATAGACAAATGAACGACGAGCAATTATTAGCGGCAGGTATTCCACCAACGCTAATTAGATATTCCTGCGGTATTGAAAACGCTGAAGATTTAATTGAAGACCTAGCGCAAGCACTAGAAAAAGTATAAAATAGGGGGTAGGTTATTATGCCTATTATAGTTCCTAAAGACATACCCGCTGCAAAAATTTTAAGCGCGGAAAATATTTTCGTTATGAACGACAAAAGGGCTAATATGCAAGATATTAGACCACTTGAAATCGTAATTTTGAATTTGATGCCGACAAAAATCGTGACCGAAACTCAACTTATGCGCTTACTTTCAAACTCTCCACTTCAAGTAAACGTGACGCTTGTATCTACTGAAACTTACGTTGGTAAAAATACTTCACTTGAACATTTAGAGCGTTTTTATAAGCCGTTTTCGGAAATTAAGAACAAAAAGTTCGACGGTATGATTATTACCGGTGCACCGGTAGAAGAAATAGAGTTTTCTGAAGTAAAATATTGGGAAGAACTTAAGGAAATTTTTGAGTTTGCAAAAACTAACGTGACTAGTACGCTATTTATTTGTTGGGGTGCACAAGCAGGGCTTTACTACTATTATGGTATTGAAAAACATAAACTTGATAAGAAGCTTTTTGGTGTTTTCGAGCATAAAAAACTAGTTAAATACGATAGACTGCTTAAAGGAACTGACGATAGATTTTATATGCCACACTCAAGGCATACTACCGTATATGAAGAAGATATAAAAAACTGCAAGGATTTAGTTTTACTTTCTTCGTCTAAAAAGGCAGGTGCGTCGATAATCCGTTCTAAAGATAATAAATTTATATTTATTACGGGACACGCTGAATACGATAGAGATACTTTAGAAAAAGAGTATTTAAGAGACCTTGAAAAAGGTCTTGATATCGAGCCACCTGAAAATTATTATTTAAATGGCAAAAACGGCGAGATAAAAATGAATTGGGTTTCTACGGCAAATCTAATTTATATGAATTGGCTAAATCACTACGTTTATCAAATTACACCGTACGAAATCAACGACATTTAATTTTCGGCTTTTAGCCGATTATGGGGGTGTTTTAGATTCGATTGGGCGAGTGCGATAAAATATAAGCATGCCGAAGTCCCTGCTTCGTTAAAAAGGGAACTTAAATTTAAATGCTAACAATCAAGAATTAGCATACGCAGCGTAATTGCGTAAGTTCACGCCGTTTTCCTATCGGACGGTAGTGGGCTTCAGTTAGATAGGGGACGTCTTTAATATTTTGACTGCGATATTAAAGATGAATTTAGTGGTTATGTCTAAAATAAAGGTTGCAAGTAGCCGTATTTTAGGCGAGATTAATTACTTGATAAGCATGTAGAAGGTTTTATTTATCCGTTCAAGACCGGGGTGCAAGTCCCCGCATCTCCACCATATACTATAACAAAAGCAAGACGGGGACTTGCATATGGAGCAAATTGCTTTAGCAATTTCCCGAAGGGTAAACAGTGGACACCCACTGTTTAGCGGGTAGGTCGCACAGGCGAAAGTCCCCGCATCTCCACCAAAATATATAATAAAAGTCAATAAAAAAGGGAAAAAATTATGTTTATTGATATTCACTCACACTGTTATAAATACCCCGTGCCTTTCGTGACGCCGTTTGCAAGCCCAACTGAACTTCTTGCAAAATACGAAAAAATGGGTGTTGATAAGGCTGTTTTATTGCCCGTTGTTAACGCTGAAATATATTTTCCACAATCGGTTGACGAAATTTTAGAAATCTGTGAAGAGTATCCGGATAGATTTATCCCTTACTGCAATATTGACCCAAGGGCTATGACGAATGCGCCCAACGCTCCACTTTACAAGGTTTTAGAATACTATAAAAACAAAGGTTGTAAGGGTATTGGCGAAGTTATGCCTAATATGGAAATTATGGACCCAAGAGTTCAAAATCTTTTTGCATGTGCCGAAATGGTTGATATGCCGATAGTTTTCGACGGTTCAGTTGTTAAAACGTGTGACTTCGGTCTTTACGACGACCCTGGTCTTCCACAATTAGAGCAAACGTTGCAACGTTTCCCAAAATGTAAAATATTCGGTCACGGACCGGTGTTTTGGGCTGAAGTTTTCAAACTTCGCACACCTGCTGAGCGTGGATATATTTTTACTTGGAACGGAGACGGTGACCAAGTGGGTAAATACGGTAGTGACTTAACTGAAGAAGGCGTTGTTCCAACGCTTTTAAGACGTTATGAAAATTTGTATCTTGATTTGTCTGACGGAACGCCACTTAAAATTCTTTCTAGGGATTTAGAATTTAGCAAAAAATTCTTAAACGAATTCCAAGACAGGTTATTCTTCGGGACTGACCTTTGCAATAAATTCGTTGAATATAAGCACGTTGATTTTTGGAAGGATATGCTTGCTAAAGGCGTAGTTTCGAAAGAAGTTTACGATAAATTGACGCATAAAAACGCTATAAAATTACTAGGACTTTAGAAGATAATTATGACTAACAAAGAGTTTTTTAAGCAAGCAAAATTTGGTATGTTTATTCACTGGGGACTTTATAGTTTGCCAGCAGGTGAATGGAAAGGTCAAAGAAACGACTATCCCGGTGAGTGGCTTATGACTTATTATAAAATTCCTATTAAGGAATACGAAGAACTTGCAAAGATATTTAATCCAATCTACTTTGATGCTGAAGAGTGGGTAAAACTTGCTAAAGAAGCAGGTATGCAATACATAATTTTTACGTCAAAACATCAAGAAGGATTTGCAATGTATAAATCTGACGTAGATAGTTATAATATCGTTGACGCAACGCCTTTTAAGCGTGACGTCGTTGAGGAACTTGCTAAAGCCTGCAAAAAACACGGCATAAAATTAGGACTTTATTATTCACAAGAATTAGACTTCCACGAAGAACACGGTGGTGGGGTACATTTCGTTGACCCTTGGCTACATTGTGATTGGGCAAACAACTGGGATTTCCCCGAAAAAGAAAAGAAAGATTTTAGTATCTGCCTAGAAAAGAAAATAAAACCACAATTAAAAGAAATTTTAACAAAATACGGCGATTTATTGTGCGTTTGGTGTGACGACCCTTGTGAAATTACTCCCGAACAAAGCAAGGAAGTTTATGACCTTATTAAAGAATATCAACCAGACTGTTTACTTCCGTCAAGAGTAGGAAATGGTCTAGGGGATATTAAGTCTTTTTCTGACAACAAACTACCTGAAGAACATTATGATGGGCTTGGTGAATCTTGTGTGACAATGAATCACACTTGGGGATACAAGAGTTATGATAACGATTATAAAAGTGCAGACGATATTATTAAAATTCTAGATAAAGTATACGACCATGGAGTGAATTTACTATTAAACGTTGGTCCTGATTATCTAGGTAGAATACCTGCTCCGCAAGTTGAAATCTTAAAAGAAATCGGACAAAAATTAAAAGAGAGA
>JAZQWW010000044.1:0-1632 GCA_045632585.1 Christensenellaceae bacterium | reverse complement strand
CAAGTTGGAACTGGCAATATCGTGGGTGCATGCGGTGCTATTCTTCTTGGTGGTCCAGGTGCAATTTTTTGGATGTGGATAATAGCCTTTTTAGGAATGGCAACAATTTACGCCGAAGCCGTTCTCGCAGTTAAAACTCGCAAAACAAACGAAGACGGCTCTTTTGCCGGTGGCCCCGTTTATTATATTAAAACTGCATTTAAGGGTAATTTTGGTAAGTTCTTAGCAATATTCTTCGCTATCGCAGCGGTTATCTGTTTGGGGTTCGTTGGTTCAATGGTACAATCAAACGCAATAAGTTCGGCAGTTGCAAGCGTAGGTGGATACGACTACACTAAATGGGGTTGGATTGTTGGTTTAATAATCGCTATAATAGCAGGCTTTATATTTATAGGTGGTGCAAAAAGAATTGCCCAAGTGACCGAAAAAATCGTTCCAATTATGGCTATTATCTATATCGTTGGCGGACTAATTATTCTAGGCTTTAATATCACGGCTCTTCCTACTGCTATTTGGTATATTATTAAATACGCATTTACTCCTAACGCCATAATCGGTGGTAGCGTAGGCTTTGCGTTAAAACAAGCAATAAGCATGGGCGCAAAACGTGGACTATTCTCTAACGAAGCCGGTATGGGTTCTACCCCACACGCCCACGCTCAAGCAAGCGTTAAAACTGCGCACGAACAAGGTACGGTTGCAATAGTTAGCGTATTTATCGATACGTTCGTTGTTTTAACAATGACGGCACTTATAGTTATTTCTTCACTTTACGTTAAAAACCCTGAACTCGTTGCAACTTCAGAAAGTGATACTATGGTTAGAGTTTCTATTGCAAGCATATTTAACTTTTCAAACGTTGGACTATCTGTAGGAGCAATATTCGTTGCTATTTGCTTAACTTTCTTTGCGTTTTCAACGATTATAAGTTGGAACTTGTTCGGTAGAATAAACTTTGAATACTTATTTGGCAAAAAATACACTATGGTTTATTCGGTAATTTCAATCGCATTCATCTTGCTAGGTTCACTACTTTCTAACGGCTTGGTTTGGAACTTTAACGACTTCTTTAACTACCTAATGGTTATACCTAACGCCCTTGCATTGTTTGCGTTATCAAATATGGTAATAACCGAACTTAAGGAAAACGAAAGAAAAAAACGTGGCGAAATAAACAGCGCACCACTTAGCGACAAGATTATTGCAAATAATTAAGTATAAAAATAAATCGTTCCTAAACGGTAAAACATTAGGAGCGATTTATTTTTTGAATCTTACGAATTAAGGTAAAAAAATTAAAAAATAAAATTTAAAAAAATTTGTCAAAAGTAGTGAAATATAATTGACTTTTACAAAATATTCGTTTATAATACTAAAGCATTTAGGCGATAACACGCCAAAACACGCACATGGCGGCGTAGCTTAGTTGGTTAGAGCGGCCGGTTCATACCCGGCAGGTCGTTGGTTCGAATCTGACCGCCGCTACCACAGTAAAAAAGCGGAAACGCTACCATATAAAACGTCAAAATTCACAAAGTAATTTTGACAAAATACAAGGCCCCTTGGTCAAGCGGTTAAGACACCACCCTTTCACGGTGGTAACATGGGTTCGATTCCCGTAGGGGTCACCAA
>JAZQWW010000043.1:0-1383 GCA_045632585.1 Christensenellaceae bacterium | reverse complement strand
TCAAGCGATACGCCCGTACAAGAAAGTATAGAAATATCTGCGTGAATTCTAGAAATATAGTCCATAGTATCCGTACCAGTAATAGAATTAGAGTGATTTGCAACTAGTCCACCCGCAATATACGTCTTAACCTTGTCGGTAGAAGATAAAATTATTGCGTTTCTAATACCCGTAGTCGTAACGGTCAAGTTAGTAAAATCTTCAAGCAAGCCCATAACGTAGCCCGTAGTCGAAGAAGAATCAACAAAAATTGAGTCGCCGTTTTTAATAAGTCTTACCGCTAGCGACGCCATTTTACGCTTTGCTATAGCGTCCTTTTGCTCTCTAACTACAAACGCCGTTTCAACCGAACTGGACTTAAACGGCATTGCTCCACCGTGCGAACGAATTATCATACCTTGCTTTTCCATAGCACGAAGGTCACGCCTAATAGTTGCGCCCGAAACGTATAATTTGCTTGCCAAATAATCCACCGTAGCCGACTTGTTTCTATTAAGTATTTCTAAAATTTCTTCTTGCCTTTCTAAAGTAAGCATAAAATCTCCCTTTGAAAACATAAAAAATGTTCATTTGTGTTCATTTGTGTTTATATTTTATCACAAAATGATACACTTTGCAACTTTTTTGCAAACTATTCTAAAAATTTTCACAATATGGTACAATTTAGTGCGTTATAAACATTATAAATAATAATTATTATATAGAAGGAGAAACAATATGGCAAATGGCGTTTTAATGCCTAAACAAGGTATAACCGTAGAAAGTTGTATTTTAACCAAGTGGAACGTCAAAGTTGGCGACGTTGTAAAGAAAGGCGACGTGCTTTTTTCTTATGAAACGGACAAGTCCGCTTTTGACCAAGAATCAGAATTTGACGGTGAAGTTCTAGCGCTTTTATGTGAAGAAGGCGACGAAGTTCCAGTTTTAACTAACGTTTGCGTTATCGGTAATAAGGGCGAAGATATTTCTTCACTTGCACCAAACGCTAGCGCACCCACCCCAACAGAAATTAAGGTAGAAGCACCTGCTAGCGCTCCCGCTAAAGCAAAGGGCGAGAAACCTGCTACTTCTAACGGCGTTATGATGCCAAAACAAGGTATCACCGTTGAAAGTTGTATTTTAACCAAATGGAACGTTAAAGTTGGAGACGCAGTTAAAAAAGGCGACGTGCTTTTCTCTTACGAAACTGATAAATCTGCTTTCGACCAAGAATCTGAGTTCGACGGCGAAGTTCTTGCTCTTTTCTGTGAAGAAGGCGACGAAGTTCCAGTTTTAACTAACGTTTGCGTTATCGGTAAAAAAGGTGACGACGTTTCGTTCTTCGCTCCAGACGGCGCTAGCGTATCTGCACCCGTTGCCGAAGAAGTTAAGGCTACCACCGCT
>JAZQWW010000042.1:0-2116 GCA_045632585.1 Christensenellaceae bacterium | reverse complement strand
TAACCGTCATTCTTTAATGCCGTATGTAGTTTAGCGTATAACGTAACCTTTTCTTCTTTTTCGAAATGATGCAGACTTTCCACTGATACGGCGGCATCAAACACATTCTTGCCGAGAGGCACATCAAAATATGAGCCGTGTATCAAAGTTATATTCTTGCCCACAAATTTTCGTTTGAGTTTAGACAACATTCCTTGCGAAAGATCTATTCCTGTTACCCTTGCTGTTGGGTTAAACGTATAATATTCTTGCAGTTCCAGTCCCGTACCACATCCCAAATCAAGTATTTGGCAGCTTTCGGAAGTCGGCAATTGTTTTGCTGTAAAGGGATAGAACTCGTTTGCGGATTCAATGTTGGTCATCATATGCTCATCATATCCGTCAAGTCGAGCTTCAAAGAAATCACTCATTTTTTCAAGCATACATAACCTCCTACAAATTCTTATTTATCGGTGCGTTTATTATATCAAAAAAACAATAAAATTTCAAGTCGTTTTGTACGGGCAAAAGAAAACTCGACTTGTTAAAAGCCGAGTTTAATAAAAATCCCTATGGGAATAGCGATAAAGCAACGCTTTTTGTATTATCTTTTGGAATATTTACAACCGCAAAAATTTTGGCGGTAGAGATTGTATTTTTGGGAAAGTTCTAACGAACGGGGATACCCGCCCTTTTTCTTGAAATCGGAAACAAGATAGTTCAATCCATAACTCTCCTCCAGCTTTTCTCCGAGTTCGTTGAGCCAGTCGGCGTTTTTATGCGGACTTAACGAGAGTGTCGTACAAAACCACGTAAATCCCTCTTGTTTGGCGATTTGCGCCGTTTTTTCAAGGCGCAATCCATAGCAACGGTAGCAACGCGCGCCACGTTCGGGTTCGTGTTCCATACCCACGGACATTTCCTCAAATTTCTCCTTTTCGTGGTCGCAATCGATAAAGTCCGCCCAACCCGTTTGCTCTAAAAAGCGGATTTGTTCTTGTTTACGCTTTTGATACTCTTCGTCCTCGTCAATATTCGGATTATAATAAAGTACGGTAATTTGGAATTTGTCTTTGAGGCGTTCTAAACATGCCGACGAGCAGGGCGCGCAACAACTGTGTAGTAACAGTTTCGTGCCGTTTGGTAGCGTTTGCATGATAGTTTGCATTTCTTTTTCGTAGTTTCGTTTCATAATTATATTATATCCCCCTATTCTCGGCTTGTCAAGTATCAAGCAGGGAAAGAAAGGTTTTTATGAAAAACTTTGCTATCGTCTTGACAAATTTTCAAAAAATCTTTATAATAAAAGACGAGAAAAACCTTTTGAAAGAGGCAGGAATATGTTAGATTATACAAAAGCGGCGGTCAAAAAGACGGTGGACGATTTTAGGCGGTTGGATTACCTACGTAATCTCGTTACGCAGGTCGTTTATATTTTTTATCTTGTTTACGCGTTATTTGCAGGCGCGGGCTACGTTTGGGCAAACGCCGTATTGCTCGGTTTATCCTTGGCGTACTTGATTTTCTTTTTAATCGTAACGACGGGACGAGTGTTACAGGCAAAATCTAAAACGCAAAAGGTCGTTGCAAAAGTGTTTACGCGGTGCAAGCAGTTGATTAAATTATTCACGCTCGGCGTGATGATTTACGGTATTTACGCCACGACGACGCACGTTACCGCATTGTCGGTGATTTTGTCGGCGTTGTTGATTGTGGGATGGATTTTACAACTTGTGTTTGAAGTCGTGTTTAAGTTTTTTATAGGCCGTGCGCAATTTCTCTTGGAAGGGATTGAGGCGGACTACGAACAAATCACCAAACCTGCGAAAACGGTGGGGAATTTCTTTAAGAAATTAGCAGGTAAAGAGGTTGAGCCTGAAAAGGAAAAGAGCAAAGCGCGGTTGTGGCTAGATAGAAAGGTTGAGGAAACCAAAGCCGAGCGAGCGGAACAAAAACGCGCGGAAAAGGAACGCAAAAAACAGGCGAAAACGGACGAGAAAAACACAAAGTTTTATCCTACGCCCGACCAAACGACGACGGAGGAAGAATTACCGGCTATCGAAGTGTTTGAGGACTCCCCACTTTTGACGGGGGAAACGGAGAAAAAGAAACGCAGGAAATAAGAGCCACTTTTACA
>JAZQWW010000041.1:0-1088 GCA_045632585.1 Christensenellaceae bacterium | reverse complement strand
AACCAGTCTATTAACATCATAAGTCCACATACACCACCAGTTAATAGTTTTAACACACCCATTCCAGTATCACCTAGCATAAATCTATCAACTCCTAAACTTCCCAAGAAAAGCGATACTAAAAGCATAGTCGTAGGGTCTTTTAGTTCTACGCTTTGTAGCATATAAAGTTTCTCATCGGGCATTTTTTCAAGTTTTTCCCTTAACATATAAATACTTCCCGATGGAAAATATTTAGAGTTTGCCATAATATAGGCGTCAATTCTTTCTTTTGTCATAACAATATCTCCTAAAAATGTAAAAATATATATCTAACTATTAGCGCAATAGCAAGTATTACTGCCAAATAATTAAAAACCTTTTTTAATTTTTCATCAAAATGAATACAACCGTAAACAGTAATTATAAGTGGTAAAGCAAGATAGTTATAGAAAACATACCCCCTAATATTACCTGTTAAAAGACAAACTAATGCTCTCGTTGTACCACACGTAGGACACTCAGTATTAAATATGAATTTTATAAGACAAGTCGTATTAAGAAAATATATCGCCGTGTAATACGCAACGCAAACTATCAGTATTATTAAATCGGTTTTTATCCACTTCTTCATAACGAATAGCACCATTTTGGTGCTTTTGCACATATTTTAGCACCATTTTGGTAATATGTCAAGTATGAATATAGGAAGAAATTTAAAAAAATTAAGAATTCAAAAAAAATTAACGCAAGAAGATATTTCTAAAGTGCTTAATATTTCTAGACAAGCGTATTGCAGATATGAAAACGACCAAAGAGAACTGTCGCTTGATTTTTTGTGTGTTCTTGCAGACTTTTATGAAGAAAGCACCGACGCAATTCTTGGTAGAGAACCCATTTAAAATTTAAGCACGCTATCAAAAAGATAGCGTGCTTTTTGTTTTTTCGTATTACGCTGGGGTCCAGCCCATTTTTTGTCCCGATAAAATATGAATATGCAAGTGGAACACCGTTTGACCTGCGTCGTCGCCTTGATTTATTACTAGTCTATATCCGTTTTCTAGTCCTAACTCCTTTTCTAGAGTTGGAATTTTTTCAAAGCATTTTTT
>JAZQWW010000040.1:0-2516 GCA_045632585.1 Christensenellaceae bacterium | reverse complement strand
AAATTTTAAATTTTATAAAAGAGTACTGGGTACTTATCTCGTTTTTTGTAACCGAGCTAGGAGCCCTTTTTATTTTCGTCAAATCTATCCATAGAGGTACTAGGTGCTCGTTACGTAACGATATCGTAGAAATTTACGAGATATGTAAACCAACTAAAAAGATAACTAAGTATCAGTTAGAGACAGCTTGTCTAAGCTACAAAGAATATAAAAGATTAAAAGGTAACTCGTTTATAGATATTATTATGAACGAGATAAAAGAGTTCGAGATTATCGACTAAAAAGGAGGTAAATATGGAATTTAAAAATGCTAATTATGATATAGAGATTAATAGAGGTACTATGCTACCTCTATTAATTAAAAGTAAAAATAGTGACGGTACTTATTACGTTTTTCAAAAAGACGACGTGGTTAGATTTAATATTATGGAGAAAAAGAAATGTAATAATATCCTAGTACAAAAAGACGTAACAGTAACCGAGCCAACTGAACAAGTATCAATGATATTAACTAGCGAGGAAATGACTTTTGGAGAGGTTATTAGTAAAGAGGTGGACTACTGGTACGAAATATTATTAAACCCAAATACTCCAAGTACTCAAGTTATCTTAGGTTATACGAAACATAATAAAGCTAGAATATTAACGCTATTGCCTACAGGGGGTAATAAATAATGATAGAAAAAGAGCTTGAACTACTGGGAGAGACAAATGTAGAAAACGAACTAATAGGAGAACTAGGAAACTCTACGCCAGGGGACTCTAACACTCCGAGCTTTGAGGTTGGAGATATTTATGTAACAGCGACTAATGAAAACCCTAGCGAACGCTTAGGCGGTGCCTGGGAACTTGTCGACAAACATTTCAAAGAATGGTCTTATTATAGTTCTAACGCTGACGAAATCGCTGAGTATGTAACACCAAACAGCAACGCCACTCCTTATGCTTTCGGTATTATAAGAAGTGAACACTCAGTATATATAAGATATTATTTTAGGAATAACGTCATATTGCACGAGCCAAAAGTATCGATAGGAAATTTATTATTTTCAAAGTTTGGGATAAATAACGCTTTATATTTTGGTATCTACGATATATCGGCTGGGAGTGAAGAGGGGATAGCCTTAATGAATATATCGTCTAGTACTGGAGAAATGTATTGTAGCGACGTTGTGGTTAAAGGAAATACGGACTTTATACCAATAGATACACAAGTTCGTTTTGAAGTAGAGGCAAGAACTCCACTAAAATATATGATAGACGAACATTGTGATAAATTCTTTTGGAAAAAAATTAGTTAATGTAGGAGGAGATAAAATGACAAAGAACAACTTTAAACAATGGTTAAAAGCTAGTTTAGTAAGAGCTATTAAAACTGTATGTCAAACAGCAGTATCGCTTATCGGTGTAGGTACCGTTATGAGTGACGTAGACTGGTTAATGGTTTTAAGTGCTAGTTTACTAAGTGGTATTTTATCAATTTTAACATCAGTGGCTGGTATACCTGAGGTCGAAAAATAGGAGGAGTAAATATGTTATTAAGTAAAAAGAAACGCCAAGAGTATTTAAAAGCTCTTGGCTATTATAATGGAAAAATTGACGGAGTAATCGGAGATAAAACTAAACAGGCTTACAAAGATTTACAAGACGACTACTTTGACCGCTCAAAAGATAGAGACGGTAAGTATGGTAACAATACTGATATCCTGTTAAGGTCAGCTTATAACTGTCGTGATTTAAAATACTTTAAATTACAAGAGTTTAAATGTGGCTGTGACTGTAAATATTGTACTGGGTATCCAGTAGAGTTAAATCGTAATTTAGTTGTTAATCTTGACTCTATGAGAAAACACTACGGTAAAGCTATGCGTATTACAAGTGGCTTAAGATGTAGTAAACATAACTCTAAAGTAGGTGGAGCTATAGGGTCATATCATAAAAAAGGTAAAGCTGTAGATTATAATATGACTGGTAAATGCACTACACTTAACGGACGTAAAGAGTTAATCAAATACTGGGATAATACTTTTAGTACCGCTAGATACTCTTACTGTAATGGTTATGGTATTAAAAATGGTAAAGTATCTTATCCTACAAGTAAAACTATGGGTAACAGCGTACACGCTGACGTAAAATAATAAAACCTAGAGCCTTAAGCTCTAGGTCTTTTTTATTTGTGATAATATAAGTCGTTTTCGTCCCAGTCGTCGTAACAAGACATCAGATACTCACGGACTTTATCTCTACCGATACCGTACTCGTCGAATTTATAATGACAGTCATTTTGAGTAAATCTAGTACAGGCTGTAAAGATGTTTTTCTCTATACCGAGACCACCTTTACGCCTTGAGATATAGTGAGCGTTGGGCATAACATTATAATTATTACCGCAAATTACACAGCGTCCCTCGTCACGTATCCATACTATTTGTTTTACCTTTTGACTGATATCAGTAGCTTTGGCTCGTTTTGTTTTCATTTAACACCTCCTTTTAATTAGTTCTCATAACTACAGC
>JAZQWW010000039.1:0-7128 GCA_045632585.1 Christensenellaceae bacterium | reverse complement strand
TCAGGGGGAACGCCTACTAATTTTATAAACGCTGAATAAAAACCGTTATAAGACGAGTATCCCACGAGTTCGGCAATCTTATTTATCGAATTTTCCGTTTCAAATAGCAGGTCTTTGGCGACGTTAATTCGTTTTTCGGTTAGTTTTTGCTTAAACGTCACTCCGTAAATTTGTTTTACCGTGCGTTCAGTTTGCTTTTCGCTAAGATTTAATATTTTAGCAAGCTTTTTTATACTTAAATTTTTCATATAGTGCAAATTGAAAAATTCGTCTATAGCGTACGTTCTTAAATCGTAATCTTTGGCACTATACGGGTTTTCGTCCGAAGAAAAGTCCGAACTAATAAATGAAAAAATTTTTACGAAGATTATAGTCAAATACGCTCTCATTTCTTCAAACGACAAGGCGTTTTTAGAATATATTGTGGAAATAAAGCCGTATAATAAATCTGCAATTTGTTTAGAGTGTGGCAAGAGTATATACCCTTTTTTTATTAGAGCGTTATCTATAACGTCAAAGTAAGACGCTCCACGACTGCTTTTCTTTATTGAAAAGGTAATGGATAGTATTTTAGCGTTATCGTCTTCGCATATGAATTTATGAAAGGTGTCGGGAGCAATTATTACGGCTTGATTTTCAGTTAAATCTGAAACGACGTCGTCCACTTTAATTTTGCTAGTGCCTTCCATCACGAAATGATATTCGTAATCACCGTGAGCGTGCATTCCCGTGCCTTTTTTCTTTCCAACGAGTGCGAAGTTTTGCATGGATATCCTAATTATCAAGTTGCCTATATTAAAACTTATTACAGAAAAGTCTTTCATAAATTATTCCTTAATAAAATAGACTAAAAAAATAAAATAAAGTTCTGTTTGCTTATTTACTTATATTTACTTTTATAATATAATTATAACACGATATCTATATATTGACAACAATTAAAAGGTAGGAAATATTATATGAGCAGTTTTCCATTAGGAAATAAGGAACTTAAAATCGGCATACTCGGCTATACTGAAGGGAACGGGCACCCGTATTCGTGGAGCGCAATGTTTAACGGCTATAATAAGGAAATTATGGAAAAGGAATGTCCTTTCCCTGCAATTCCTGATTATCTAGCGAAGCAACCCGAAGAAACGCTTGGAATAAAGGGCGCAAAAATCACGCATATTTGTTGCACGGGCTACGAAGGAATAGAAAGGGCTAAACACGTTGCTAAAGCGTCGCTTATAGAAAACGTAGTAGAAAGGCCCGAAGATATGATAGGAAAAGTTGACGCAGTTATATGTGCAACTGACGACGGAAACGAACACGTTGAAAGATGCAAGCCTTTCTTCGAAGCGGGAATTCCCGTATTTATTGATAAACCACTAGTAAATAAGGTTGAAGACTTAAAAACTTTTATAAAATGGAGAGAAGAGGGTAAAAAGTTTATATCTTCATCATGCATGCGCTATGCAAAAGAGTTCGAGCCTTACTATGCAACCACCTATGAATTGGGTAAGTTAATGTACGTATGTTCACCTATGTCAAAAAAATGGGAGCATTATGGTATACACGCAATAGAAGGTATGTATCCTATATTAAAGCACGGTTTTGTTTCAGTTCAAAATACTGGTACTTACGAGCAAGCGCAAGTTCACTTAGTGCACTCAAGTGGTTGTAGAGTAGATATTCCACAAGGTGTAGGTATGGCAGGCGCTGGAATACTTATGATAGGTACTAAAGGAAGTACCTACGTTCAATGTAAGGATTCGTATTACGCTTTCAAGAAACAACTTGACTTGTTCGTCAACTGGCTTAGAACGGGCGAAGAACCAGTTCCGTTTGAAGATACTGTAGAAATGATGAAAATCGTTATCGCAGGGCTAAAAAGCAGAGAAGAAAACGGCAGGGTAGTTTACCTTGACGAAATAAAATTATAAGGAAATAAATACTATGGACATGAGAAAAAGTAGGGTATTAAGAAAAATAAGAAACGGCGAAACGGCGTATTCGTTTAAACTAAATTTAGCAGACGTTCGTGCTGCTGAAATTTGCGCTATGTCTGGTATCGACTGTTTATGGACGGATATGGAACACGTTCCAAACGATTATAGTGCTATAGAAAATATTGTAAGAGCAGGAAAAATTTTTGACGTTGACGTTTTAACTAGAGTTAAACGTGGAAGTTATAACGATTTAATATGTCCCTTGGAAGCAGATTCAACGGGAATAATGATTCCACATTTAATGAGTTTACAAGAAGCTAAAGACGTGGTATACTATACTAAGTTCCATCCTATTGGTAGAAGACCGATAGACGGTGGAAACGCAGACGGTAATTATTGTTTAACTGACGGAAGTGCCTATATCGAACAAGCAAATAGAGAAAGATTCAACGTAGTTCAAATCGAAGACCCAGAACCACTTAAAGAACTAGACGCTATTTGCGCTCTAGAAGGTATCGATATGATATTCTTTGGGCCTGCCGACTTTACGCAAGGCATAGGTAAGCCTATGGACTTTGCTAATCCCGAAGTTGCAAGAGTTAGAGAATTAGTTGCAAAAACCGCTAGAAAGTACGGCAAAATGGCTGGTACGGTTGGTGGAATAGGCAACCATAAGCAACTTGAGGACTTAGGTTATAACTTTATTAACCTAGGCGCAGACGTCGTTGGACTTTCTAATTACTATCTAGATATAATTTCAAAACTTAAATAAGGATTAAAAATGGAAGTAAAGAAGATAATAAACGAGTTTTTGCCCGATAAAATTTTTGACGCACATATGCATTTGTACGACCAGTCGTATTTTATAAAAAGCGACCTTATGCCCGAGAGTGTATATTTAGACGATTTCGTCAACGACCTAAAAGGCTACGTTGGGAACAAGGAAATTCATGCAAATATTTTGCCTTTTCCGTGCAAAAGAATAATCGACAAAAACGACGGCGTAGATTATCTTAAAGTTAGCGACGATTTTATTTATTCGGAACTAAAAAAAGACGAAAAAAGCGTCGCTGAAATTTTAGTTTTGCCTACTGAAACGGAAGACGATATTATAAAAAGAATAAAAGACGAGCGTATTTCGGGGCTTAAACCTTATCATTTACTTCATCATAACGAAATTACGACGGATTTAGCAGTGGACGAGTTTTTACCGGAATCTGCTTTTGCAGTTGCCGATAAACTAGGACTCGTTATAACCTTGCATATAATGAAGGACGAATCGCTATTCGACGCTAGAAATCAAAAGTATATTATCGAAATGTCCAAAAAATATCCAAACGCTACTTTAATTTTGGCGCACGACGCTAGGTCTTTTGCATCGTGGACGGGAATTGAATCAATCGACAAGGTTTCAAAACTTGATAATGTAATGTTTGATTTATCGGCAGTTTGCGAATCACCTGCAATGATACAAACTATAAAGAAATGTGGCGTTTCTAAAGTTATGTGGGGAACTGACTATCCCGTATCGAACGTAAACGGAAAATGCATTTCTCTTGCTGATAAATTTTACTGGATATACGAAAAGCGTGAGCCACAAATTGCAAAATCAGTTAAGATGTGGAGCATTTTAGAAGAAACGATTATGGCAATTAGACAAACGGCGATAATTCTTGACTTAACTGAAAGTGATATTGAAGATATATTTTATAACAACGCGCAAAGATTATTTTTTAAAAAATAGGTGACTTAAATGGGAGCGTTAACTCAAGCGTTTAATAGTTTTGTCAATACAATATTGGGAGCAACTGGTAAGTTTTACCCATATTTAACTAATATTTTCGGCATTTGCGCAATGCTCATTACCGTTTTTTCTTATCAAGCAAGGAAGAGAATAAGCATAATTTCGCTTCAGTTGATAGGTCACGTTTTTTGGGTAAGTTATTTAATCTTAAACGGTGCTTTCGTTGGTGCCGTGCTTAATTTTGTTTCGATGCTTCGCTGTATCATGTTTAGTTTTAAGGATAAATATAAGTGGGCAAATAACTATGGCTGGCTTGCATTTTTCTTGATTCTTAACGGTTCAGTTTCTATAATGACTTGGTCTGCATGGTACGATTTCTTGCCGTTGGTAGGTGTGACATTATTTACTATAGGTTTTTATATGTCTAATGAAAAACATATAAGGTTTATTTCAATGTTTGCTCTCCCACTATGGCTGATTTACGGAATTTTGACTAAATCGTATTTTGCCGTTATGAACGATTCAATAAGTTTCATATCGTTGATTATAGCAATAATTAGATATTCTAAAATAAAAAACGAAACAGCAAAAATTGAAGAATAAAATTTAGCCACCGATTTTTCGGTGGCTTTTATTTTTGTATAAAAATTTTTTAGTTGCCAATACTTTACCTACTCGCCTTGTACATAGGAGGTAATTATGAGTAGTAAGGTAGTAATTTGTGGCGTAGATACGTCTACACTTCCAAAGATATCAAACGATAGGGCAGAAGAACTTTTAAGTAGAATTGCACTTGGCGACGAAAGGGCAAGAGATGAATTTATAGTTTGCAACATTAGGCTAGTTCTTGCCGTAATTAAAAGGTTTTGGGCGAAAAAAATAAGTGGTGACGATATGTTTCAAGCTGGCATGATAGGGCTACTTAAAGCCGTGGATAATTTTGATTTATCGGTTGGAGTAAGATTTTCAACCTACGCCGTGCCAATGATAGTAGGGGAGATTAAAAGATTTTTACGTGACGGAAATTCACTTAGAATTTCAAGAAGTATTAGAGATACGGCGTACCAAGTAATAAAGACTAGAAACGAACTTGAAAAGAAAGACGAAGAGGCGACTTTTGAACGCATTGCCGAAGTAATGCAAGTAGCCGTGACCGACGTGGTTTATGCCCTAGACGCGATTTCGGATACGGTTTCGCTATTCGATCCCGTGTATAATAAAGCGGGAGATACGCTTTTATTAATGGACCAAATCGGTGACGAGAAGAATACCGACGAGCGTTGGACTGAAAAGGTTGCGCTAGATAACGCTATGCTAAAACTTAAGGAGCGTGAAAAGAAAATAATATATTTAAGGTATTTTGAAGGCAAAACTCAAACTGAAATAAGTGAAGAAGTAGGGATATCTCAAGCGCAAGTTTCTAGACTTGAAAAAAACGCCCTAAACGAAATCAAACAAAAAATAAGAGCGTAAATTTTTTGTATTATAAAAACAAAAAGAAAAGTAGCGACTATTCGCTACTTTTTTTGTGTTAAAATTTATGTTTCATTCATATTATATGTATCATGAAATTAACTTATTTAGAACTTGCAAAAAAAGAAGTGATAAACACCGTTGATGGTAAAAGTTTAGGTAAAATTTGTGATTTAGAGCTAGATTTCCCTAAAGGAATACTAACGGCTATAATAGTTCCCGGTAAGAAAGGTTGTAAACTGTTTAATATTTTTAATCGCAATAAACTATATATATCACGCCGTGATATAGTAAAAATCGGTGGGGACGTAATACTCGTTAAGCTTAATTGTGGAAACGTCTGTGACGATAGCGTGAACGTAAATCCACAGCCTAAAAAGCCAAATCCTTGTAATTCACCTAATCCGTGTAATTCGCCAAAACTATGCAACGACGTGAGTGCAATGTTTTCAGACGGCGATTACGAAGATTATTAGTCCTTACCATAAATTTTTAAAAGCCTATTGAAATGAAATCGTGATTATTATATAATAAAATCAGTAGATGATAGCAAAGGCTTTTAATTTTGCATTAAAAAGGGGGACAAATATATGGGCAAAATCACATCTGAAAACATTAGAAACGTGGCTATTATAGGTCACAGTGGAGAAGGAAAGACTTCTCTTGCCGAAGCAATTCTATTTAACGGCAAAACGATAGATAGACTTGGTTCAACGGTAGATAAAAATACCGTTATGGACTTTGACGAGCAAGAAACTAGTAGGGGAATATCAATTTCTCTAGCAGTTGCAAATACCACGTGGCAAGACGTTAAAATCAATTTGATAGACGTACCGGGCTATTTTGATTTCGAAGGCGAGTTTGAAAGTGCTATGCGTGCAGTAGGTTCTGCCGTATTAGTTGCCGACGCGTCGGGAGCAGTATCAGTTGGCGCTGAAAAAGCCGTAGATTACTGCATGCGCCGTCATATCCCACTTATGATATTCGTAAACGGCGTAGATAAGGAAAACGCAAACTACGTTAAAACCGTTCAAGCGTTCGTAGACAAGTACGGCAAAAAGATTTCACCGACGCATTTACCGATTATTCGCGACGGAAAAATGAAAGGATACGTTTCGGTGATTTCAGGAAAAGCGTTTGAATTTTCGCCTGGTGGAAGAACTTCTATCGAAGTTCCTGAAAACTTAAAAGAAAAATTAGCAAGTCTTAAGGAAGCGTTAACTGAATCCGCTGCAGAGACTAGCGAAGTTTTACTAGATAAATATTTAATGGAAGGTATGCTTACTAACGACGAACTCGTTGCCGGTGTTAAAAGCGGTTTATGCGCAGGTGATACTATTCCTATTATGGGTGGCTCGGCTACTCAAAACATGGGCGTAATAAATTTAATGTATGAAATCGTTGATTTACTTCCGTCGCCTATAGAACGCAGACCCGTTCTTGCAAGCCTTGACGGTGGTGACGTAATTTCCGTCACTTGCGACGTCGAAAAACCCGTTTCAGCGCAAGTTTTCAAGACTGTTGCCGACCCGTTCGTTGGTAAATTTAATATGATAAGAGTGTTCACGGGAACGCTAAAAAGTGGTATGACGCTTTATAACGCTACTACGGGCGAGAAAGAACGAATTAACGCCTTATACGTTATGAAAGGTAAAAAACAAGAACAAGTTGACGAACTCGTGGCAGGGGATATAGGCGCGGTTAATAAACTCGTAAACACCAACACGGGGGATACTCTTTGCGACGAAAACGCTAAGGTTAAGTTCTACGATATACCTTTCCCAGCGCCAGTTCTTACTATGGCAATATCTTCTTCAAAGAGTGGTGAAGAAGACAAGGTGTTCCAAGGACTAAACCGTCTTTCTGAAGAAGACCCGACCTTTAAGGTTGAAAAAGATAAGGATACCGGTGAAATGGTAATAAGGGGCTTGGGCGAAACCCAACTTGACGTATTGACTAAAAAACTTAAAGCAAAATTCG
>JAZQWW010000038.1:0-3574 GCA_045632585.1 Christensenellaceae bacterium | reverse complement strand
TCAAGTCTTTTTTGCTTTTCTTCTAAATACTCTTTAATCTTATCAAAGTCGTGTCTTTTAATTCCACGCTTTTTAAGTTCAATTTTATCTTCTTTAGTGAGTTTGTTCTTCTTTAATGCGTTTTTAATTTCTTCGTTTCTTTCTTTAAATCTGTTAAAAGTTCTAATGATAACGAAAAGTACTAGCGCTACTATAAAGAAGTTTATAATTGCCGAGATAAACGCACCCCAATCTATGTAGATTGATTTTGCTAAATCAACTGCGCCTTTATCGTCGTAAACCGTACTAAGCCTCGTCACAGCACCCGTCAAACCTTTAGCACCTAAAATCAAAGACAACAACCAGTTTATAAGTGGTTTAAGCACGCTGTTAGATAGTCCGTTTACGATTCCGGTAAACGCACCGCCGATTATAACGCCGACGGCAAGGTCTAGAACGTTGCCTCTCGTTATAAACTTTTTGAATTCGTTAAAAAATTTCTTCATAAGTTGACCACCTTTAGAGTTTCTTATCAATAATTTTTTCAATCAACCTACCTATTCTTACGCTTTCAAGTTCATTTAACGTTTTTAAGCGTTTATCCATAGAATTAGTATGTCGATTTTATTTTTATTTACTCTTTTTCTCCCTTTATTTTTTTGAAAATATCTTTTACGTCGAAATCACAAACAAAACCTATAAGTTTTTTACATTTATGTTTTTCTAAAATATTAAAGGTCAATTTAGCAAGGTAGAAGGCTATAACACCTGCAACTGTTCCAACAATTAGACCACCTATAACGTCTGTGGTATAGTGAACTATTAGGTATATTCTTGTAAAGCCCATAAGTAGCGCAAATACAAGTGGAATAAAACTCCACTTTTTATTGTAAGCGCAAAAGATTGCTACTGCTCCTGCCATAACTGAAGTCGTATGCCCCGAAGGGAAAGAGAACTCGCTTTCTACCGACGCACCCACTTCCTTCCAAAAACCTGCGTATTCGGGATTTAAGTAAGGTCTAGGTCTTGCAACGCTTGGTTTAATAGTTATATTCGTGAATAACGCGCCTACCGCTACGGCTAATAATACCGAAAAACCAACTCTTCTGGTTTTTCTAAAAAGCATCATAATTAGTCCCGTTGCAATACAAATCCAGCCTTTTTCGCCGAAAAAAGTGATGAAATTACACAAAAAAGTTAAAAACTTGCACGAAATACTATTCATTGCTGAAAACATAGCACCGTCAAGCCCTGCAAACGTCGTGTTAAGCCAGTTAGCCATTTTCTTCTCCTAAAAATATATTCAAAAATTCTTTAACAGCAAAGGTCATAGTTTGGTCTTTTGGAAGTGCTAAACCTATTGCTCTAGTTGGAAGCGACGGATTAGTTTTAATTTCTTTTAGCGTTCCGTCTTCTAATTCCTTTTTAACGAATTCTCTTGGAATACACGCTATACCTATTCCGTTTTTAGCAAGTTCGGTCATAAGTTCTAAACTTGCAAGTTCTATTTCGGGGTGCAAATGTATGCCTTGAGAATGCGCAAACGATACTATTGCTTGCCTTGTCGCAGTTGATAGTTCTAGCATTAAGAGTGGATAGTCTTGTAAAGTCTTAAGTTCGATTTCCTTGCCAAAAAGTTCACCAAACCTATCGCTTGCAACGAAAGTATCGTGTAGTTGTGTCACGCTAGATAATAAGTTTATATTACTATCGTCTATCGGAAGATTTACAAAACCTATATCACCTTTTTTGTTCTTTAGATAATCTATCGTTTCACTAGACGTTCCATTTTGTAGTATTAAGTTTACGTTTGGATATTTTTCGTGATATTTTTTTACGAAAGGAATAAGAATATGCGTGCTAACCGTATCCGACGCGCAAATTCTAACTACGCCCGTCGCCGTATCCTTTATTTCGCTATAAGTGTTTTCTGCTTCTTCAAAAAGTCTTAAGGCTTGCTCGATTTTAGCAAAAATTTGCTTTCCGCCCGTTTCAGATAATTGCATACCTTTGTGCGTTCTATTAAAAAGTTTTCCACCGAGTTGATTTTCAAGTTGCTTGATTGCTTGCGAAACTGCAGGTTGAGATATGTAAAGTTCTTCGGCTGCTTTGGTTAAACTTCCACACTTCGCCACAGTATAAAAAACTTTGTAAAGTTCTAAATTTACCATAAATTTTCCCTTATTTACCCACGCAGAATTTCATAAATATATTGTTTATAATTTCTTCGCTAGCCGTTTTGCCCGTAATTTCTCCAAGGCTTTCCCAACCTAACTTAATATCTATTGACGCAATATCAAGTGAAACGCCGTCAAATTCGTTAAGCGCCGATAAAAGTCGTTCTTTTGCTATTTTAAGCGCTTCATAGTGACGTTCTTCGCACAAAAATTCAGCGCTAAAATCTACTTCACTAACGCTTTTAGAGTATAATAAATCTCTTAAAGCGTCAATATTTTCGCCTGTTAGCGCAGAAACGTTTAGGTCTGCCCTTTCGTCTTTATATTCGCCCTTGTCAGTCTTATTAAGTACGGTAATTAGGTTTTTATCTTTAATCTGCTCAAAGATTTCTTGGTCTTCACTAGTAATGTCAGAGCCGTCTAATACGAAAAGCAACACGTTTGCGCTATTTACTATTTTTTTTGAAAGTCTTATGCCTATATTTTCTATTTCGTCGTCACTCTCTCTTATTCCCGCCGTGTCAAAGAAATTAAATCTCACTCCGTTAATATCTAAACTACCTTCAACAATATCTCTAGTAGTTCCAGCAACCGAACTTACGATTGCCTTTTCGTAGTTAAGTAATGCGTTTAATATTGAACTTTTACCAGTGTTAGGTTTTCCAACTATTCCTACTTTAACGCCGTTTTTAGCGATATTTCCGCTTTGATAGGTTGATAAAAGTCCGTCAATTCCTTTAATTACTTCGTTTAATTTTGACTTTATATTTACTCTAGAAACCGTTTCTAAATCTTCTTCAGGAAAATCCATATCAACGTCGATTTGTGATAAAACGTCAAGTAAAATATCTTGAAGTTCGTTGATTTTTTCGGTTAGTTTTTCGGTATAAAGCGAGTAGCCTGCACGCACGCCACTTTCCGATTCGCTATTTATCATATCGATAAGACCTTCACACGATGCAAGTGATAACTTGCCGTTTAAGAAAGCCATTTTAGTAAACTCACCACGAGTAGCAAGCCTTGCGCCGAGAGAAAGTGCTTTTTTTAGTATTCCCTTGGTTATCGCCACACCACCGTGAGAATGAAATTCTATAGTATCTTCCCCCGTAAAACTCTTTGGGCCTTTAAAAAAGACACAAAAGCCGAAATCACTAAAGTTTTCAGCCTGAATCTCACCTGCATACATTTTATTAGGTTCAAACTTTTCAACGGGGGTTTTACCCACGGGTTTGAACATTTTTTTAGCAATACCTAAAGGGTCTTTTCCGCTAAGTCTTATTATCCCAACACCCGACGGTGTTAATGGGGTAGATATTGCTACTACCGTTTCGTTTATCATCTATTTACCTTTTGTCGTTAAATTCTTCAAACGGGTCTTCTGGTTTGCTTGATTTTTCCGAAAACTCACCGAAAGGATT